>JAUXRW010000072.1 GCA_030681555.1 Acidimicrobiales bacterium | reverse complement strand
CCCTCCGACACCGCGTCGAACACGGTGACGAGGTCGACTGGGTCGATTGCCTGGAACAACCGGGACGCCCCGTCGAGGACCTCGGTCAGCTCGGTCCCCGTTACGGCGCGGGTGATGCGGTCGCCCTCGTCGAGGAACGGCCCTTCGCCTTCTCCCGCACCGGGGACCAGGTCGACGAACTTGGGCCCGAACACCGACAGCGGCTCCAGCCGCGCCTCGACCGTGTCGGGCACCCGCACGTCGTCGTCGAGGCGGAGGGTGACCTCGGCCCGGCCGTCGGCCAGCAGGCGCACGCCCCGGACGGTGCCCACGGGCACACCCCGCACCTTCACCTCGGTGCCCCCGTCGGTGAAGACCCCCTGGCTCGACGACGGGAACACCGCGGTCACGTCGTAGTTGGCGTCGAACTCACCGCGCCCGTAGGCGAGCAACACGGCCACGAGCCCGGTGCAAAACACGGCAGACACCAGACCCAGGCAGGCCAGCATGCGGGGAGGCGGCTCGTTCATCATCCGGTGAGGCTCACGGTGCTGGTGGATCCCCAGAACACGTAGGACAGGATCAGGTTCGTGCTCACGATGGTGACGATGGTGATGCGGATCGCCACGCCGACAGCGCGGCCCACGCCCTCGGGCCCGCCGCTGGCGTTGAACCCGAAGTACCCGTGGATGAGCCCGACCTCGAGGGAGAAGACGGTCACCTTGATCACGCTGTAGAGGATGTCGATGGGCGGCAGGTACAGGCGGAAGTAGTAGTCGTACAGCCCCGGGGAGGCCCCGAGCAGCTGCGTCGTGACGAAGCGGGTGCCGAAGAAGGACGTGAACATGGCGACCAGGTACAGGGGGATGAGGGCGGCGACGAGGGCGACGATGCGGGTGGAGACCAGGTAGGTGAGCGACGGGATCGACATGACCTCGAGCGCGTCGATCTCCTCGGAGATCCGCATGGCCCCGATCTCGGCGGTGAACGACGAGCCCACCTGGGCCGACAGCGCGACGCCGGCGATGAGGGGGGTGATCTCGCGCGTGTTGGCCAGGGCGCCGACGATTCCGACGTAGGACTCGGCGCCGAGCTGTGACAGGCCGGCGATGGCCTGGACCCCGACGGTGGCGCCCACGGCCAGCGCCATGGCCGCGACGACGAACACCATGCCGCCGCCCACCACGACCGCGCCGGCGCCGGTGACCGTGTCGCTGATGTGTCGGAGCACGGTCTGGCGGAACCGCAACCGCAGGATGACGTCCGACACGGCGCGAACCAGGACCCGGGAGGAGAAGAGCCCGAACCGGCCCAGGCCCTCGGCCCGGCGCTGGGCCGAGGCCGTCTGGCGCGCCGCCCACCTGGCGGGCGGGCCGGCGACCTTGCCCGCGACCATCAGAAGATCCTCTGGGGCACGAGGATCACGTACATCGACGTGATCACGTAGTTGATGGTGAACACGACGAGGAAGGTGGCCACGACGGCCTGCTTCACGCCCATCCCGACGCCGATGGGGCTGCGGTCGCAGTTCATGCCCAGTTGGCAGGCGATGGCAGCGGCGACGAAGCCGAAGATGCCGGCCTTGCCGAGCGCAACGACCAGGTCGGACATGCGCACCAGCGCAGTCGCCCCATTGAAGAAGGCACCCGGCGACACACCCTGGATGACGACGTTGAAGAAGAAGCCGCCGCCGATCCCGCCGACAATGACCATGGCGACGAGCAGCATGCCCACCGACGAGGCGGCCCACAGCCGCGGGGTGACGAGCCGGCTGACAGGGTTGACGGCCATGACCTCCATGGCCGCCAGCTCGTCGCGGATGTTGCGGGCGCCCATGTCGGCGGCCATGGCGGACCCACCGGCACCGGCGATGAGGAGTGCCGCCGCGATCGGTGCGGCCTCGCGGATGACACCCACGATGACGGCGGCCCCGGTGAAGGACTCACCGCCCAGCTGGCGGGTGAGCTGACCGATCTGCAGCGAGATCGTCGCTCCGAGGGGTATGGCGATGAGGACCACCGGTGTGAGCGTCACGCTGACCAGGAAGTTCGCCTGGACGAAGTATTCGCGCCACCAATGGCGCACGCCGAAGCTGCCCCGCATGCCCTCGAGTGCAAGCGAGACGGTGCCACCGGTCTGGGCCATGGCCCCCGAGGCGCGGCTGGCGAACGTCATCGTGCCCGCCACGGACGGCGACGGAGGCCACGGGGCCACGCCAGATCGAGCCCCCTGCTCTCGCCGTCTGGGTGCTGCGTCATGTCAGTCCTTCGTCCGTGCGACCTGGGGTATGGCGCCGTGCGGGGTCCTCCCCAACAGCCCCTCAGCTCCCACAACGCGATCGGAAGGGGTGCCGTTCAGACATGGTAGCTCCGATGTGCCATCGGACACACGTCGCCACCAACCGCTGATGTATCGCAGGTCAGGCCGACGTGGAGCTCGGTGCGCTGGCGAGACCCTCCCGGGTCACGCCGCCGGGACTCGGCCCAGTTCGACGTCTGGCTCCTGCGCCGCGAGCCGTAGCCCGCTCCTACCAAGGCCCCGACACAGATCACGGTGCACGTCTAATGTTGACCGGTGCCAGGTCCACCGGAGAGACTCCATGACCATGGCTACCTCGCTCTCCGCTGACCTCGTCGGACGCAGCTTCGACCCCATCGAGACCTCCTGGGACTCGAAGGACGTGATGCTTTACGCCTGTGGCGTCGGAGCCCGACCGCCCGAGGAGCTCGACGTGCTCTTCGAGGGCAAGGGCCCCAAGGTCCTGCCCACCTTCGGCGTGGTCCCCGGCATGCTGGCGATGGGATCGCTCTTCTCCGCCGGCCTCGACATCAACCCGATGATGATCCTGCACGGGGAGCAAGCCATCACGCTGCACCGTGAGATCCCTGCCAGCAGCAGTGCCCGGGTCACCGGGCGCATCTCGGAGATCTGGGACAAGGGTAAGGCTGCGGTCCTGGGGTGTGAGGGCTCGGTCGAAGACGACGACGGTCCGCTGTTCACCACCACCGCCACCCTGTTCGTCCGCGGCGCCGGGGGCTTCGGCGGCGAGCGAGGCCCCTCCACCGCAGATCGGAACGTCCCGCCCGATCGCGCCCCGGACCACATCGTGGAGGACGTCACCCGCAAGGAGCAGGCCGCGATCTACCGCCTGTCAGGCGATCGCAACCCGCTCCACATCGACCCTGAGTTCGCCACCACGGCGGGCTTCGACGTCCCGTTCCTCCATGGCCTGTGCACCTACGGGTTCGTGGGCCGAGCGATCCTCAAGGCACTGTGCGACGGTGACACCTCGCGGTTTGGCTCCTTCGCGGCTCGCTTCGCCGACCAGGTGTACCCCGAGGACTCGATCATCACGAAGCTGTGGGTGGTGGGCGACGGCGAGGCCATCGTTCAAGCGGAGACGCAGAAGGGCAACGTCGTGCTGTCCCAGGCCCGCACGACCTTCACCGCATGAGCGCTCCTGAGGCCCTCACACCCGAGGAGCAGCAAGCGCGGCGCCAGGCGGTGGTCGAGATGATGCCCAAGTCGCCGTTCATCGCCGGCCTGGGGCTGGTGTTCGAGGAGATCGCCCCCGATGCAGCCGTCGTGCGGCTCCCCTTCCGCCACGATCTCACGAACGACGGCACCTTCTACCACGGAGGTGTGGTGGCCGCGGTGATCGACACCTGCGGGGCGCTCGCAGCCTGGTCGAACCACGACTTCAACAAAGGGATGCGAGCCTCCACGATCGCGATGTCGGTGCAGTACGTGGGCGCCTGCAAGCGGTCGGATCTGGTCTGCCAAGCCCACGCCATCAAGCGCGGCAAGGAGCTGATCTTCACGGAGATCACGGCCCGTGATCCCGACGGCGTGCCGGTGGCCCACGCAGTGCAGACCTACAGGATCGTCTGAGCAACAGCCCCCGCTCGACGTCCGTACCCCACTGATCACGGTTTGTCACACACTGGACGGTCTACCTCTGGTGTCACTGAGGTGGACTCGGGGCACGGGCCATCAAAGGACGGCCATCAGAGGACGGGCCATGCAGGAGCTCACTGGGAGTCCTCTCGGCCCGCGCCCCGTCGCCCTTGGCACTCGCCGGGAGCTGAAGGTCCCTCCGCCTACACGGTGAGGATCTCGGCGCCGGTGTTCTCACCCATGCGGGCGACCTCCCGTTCCACCAGATCCTTCTCGATGTCGCTCTGCTCGGTGGCCATCTCGTCCATGCCGATGGGACCGAGGGCGCGTCCGGCGAGGAACTGGCGGATGAGCGGGTCGTCGGTGGTCTGCATGTCGGCCTTCGACGCGAACTTCACCAGACCGGCGCGGTACAGCACTGCGATGTAGTCGGAGGTCCGCATCACCGAGGCGATGTTGTGGGTGATGATGAGGAAGGTGGCGCCGGTTTCCTCCTGGATCTTCCTGACCAGCTCGTCGAGGTAGGACACCCGAACCGGGTCGAGGCCGGAGTCGGGTTCGTCGAACAGGATGATCTCGGGGTCCATGGCCAGCGCGCGGGCCAGGCCGGCACGCTTCTTCATCCCCCCCGACACCTCGCCGGGGAACTTCTTCATATGATCGAGCATCCCGACCATGTCCGCCTTCTCGAGGACGATCTCGCGGATCTCCTTTTCCGTCTTCCGGGTGTGCTCCCGAAGCGGAAAGGCCATGTTGTCGAACATGGTCATGGAACCGAACAGCGCCCCGTCCTGGAACAGCACGCCGAACTTGCGGCGCACCCGGTAGAGGTCCCGTTCGCCCATGGCGACGGTCTCCTCGCCCTCCACCCAGATCTCGCCGGCATCGGGGCGCAGCAGACCGATGATGTTCTTGAGCAGCACCGACTTGCCCGTGCCGGAGGGCCCCATCACGGAGGTGATCTGGCCGCGGGGGATGTCGAAGCTGATGTCCTTCAGCACCGTGTGGGAGCCGAAGGTCTTGGTCACACCACGCAACGAGATGACGGCGTCCAGTAGTCCCCCTCCTTCGAACAGCGCGGCGACATCGCCGGTACGGCGTGCGCAGGGCACACGCTCCCCCCGCCGCACCATACGGGACACGATGAGGGAAACGTCAATCTAGCCGGTTCCGGCCACCCGCAACGGACCACCCGGGTGGAGGTGACGCGTCCTCATGCTGCAGCGGACGCGCCCCCCGGAAGGCCGGGAAGATCGCCCGGAGGGCGAGCACGTACCGGCAGGCGCGGACCGGGGTGGTCGAAGGCGGGCCCGTCGTGAGGAGCGGGTCATCGGGCGGCGTACCGCTGTGGGTGCTGGGTGCCACGCACGAGCCGGCCGTCGTCTTCGAGGAGATCGAGGTGGCCGACGACCTCGGAGACTCCGAGCATGACGGCGAAGTCGGCGATGTTCGGGAACAGCTCGCCCGAGAGCTCGTAGGGGGTGGCGTCGCCCAGCCGTTCGACGATTCCGAGGATCTCGTCGGCTCGGGCGTCGTGGTGGTGACGCATGGACGTGGTCAGGCTGGGCACGTCGCAGAACCGGGGACCGTGACCGGGCAGGACGAGGAGCGGGTCGAGGCGGATGAACCGGTCGAGGGAGGCGAGGTACTCGACGAGGCTGCGTCGGCGTCCGTCCGGGCTGTCGGGGTCGGGTTCGAGGACCGGGTTGGGGGTGATGCAGGCCAGCAGGTGGTCACCCGAGAGGAGCACCCGGGTCTCGGGGTCGTACAGGGAGGCATGCCCGACGGAGTGGCCTGGGGTGACGTGCACCTGCCAGTCCCGTCCACCGGCGCGCAGGGTGTCGCCGTCGTCGAGAAGGGTGAGGCGGGGAGCGGAGACGGGGTGGGTGAGCTCGCGGACGCCTTCGTAGAAGGACCGGAAGGTGCTCTGCATGTCGTCGGGGATGCCGAGGCGGCCGACGATGCCGCCCATGCGGGCGCGATCCATCTGCCCCGTGAGCTTGGGCTCCTCGGCGCGACCGCACAGCACCGTGGCATCGGCCTCGTCAGCCAGCCAGCCGGCGGCACCGAAGTGGTCGGGGTGGCCGTGGGTGACGAGCACCTGGTCGACATCGGCCACCGAACGGCCGGCGGTCGCCAGGGCGGCTTCGAACTGGGCGGTGCTGTCGGCCCAGATCATCCCGGGGTCGATGACCGTGACCGGCGCGTCGAGCAGGACGTAGCAGTTGACCGGGCCCACCGGAAACGGGGTGGGAAGCGGGACGTAGAGGATCCCATCGGGCATGTGCTCGACGAGGCGGGCGAGTGGCTCGCTGCTCATGGCTTCTCTCGTGGGACACGGGATGGTCGGGGCTCGGCGACGTCGTGCGTCCGGCCGCCGATCACCGCAGCCCACGCGCCAGCACCCGCCCTTGTCTTGTCGGCCAGCGCTACCGGGACCGCTCGTGTGGTCATGGTACCGCCCTCTCACCCGGGCGGCGGCCTGCGTTGAGGATGCGACGGACCTCCCCCACCGCCCCCGCGATCCGCGTCCGGTCGGCGCACTGGGGGAGGAGGTTGAAGCTCCGGCAACCGGCGTCCACGTAGGGGCGGAGTGCCTCGGCGACATCGGACGGCGTGCCCCTTGGGACGTAGCGGTCGAACTTGGCGAACGGCAGGCCGTAGAGGGCCTCCATGGCCCGGGACACAGCGGCCTCGCCGTCGGCTCGGTCGTCACCGAACCCGCACCACACGGTCATGCCGTGCTGCCAGTCGACCGTGGCGCGGCCGGCGGCATCGGCGGCGGCGGCCACGTCGGTGACCGCCCGTGCGAAGCGTTCCGGGGAGACCCAGATGCCGAGCCAACCGTCGCCCAGGCGGGCCGTCCGGCGCAGGGCGGCCTCCGAGCGGCCACCGACCACGAGCGGCACCGCGCACGATGGGGCGGGGAGCACGGCAGTGGCGTGGAGTGTGAAGAAGTCGCCTTCATGGCTCACCGCCTCGCCCGCGAGGAGGCGCCGTAGCACCGTCATCGACTCGTCCATCCGCCGACCCCGGGTGGCGGGGTCAACTCCGCAGGCCACGACCTCGTTGCGATCCTCTCCACCGATGCCGACCCCGAAGACCAGGCGTCCTGGCGCTAGGGACGCAAGTGTGGAGAGCTGGCGGGCCACGACCACAGGATGGCGGAGCACGAGCAGGTACACGCTCGTGTGGATCGCCATATCGGGCACGAGCATCGACAGTGCGGTGGCGTGGACGAGACCGTCGACCCCGAAGCTGCCGAAGAAGCTCACGTGGTCTCCGACCACGAGGTGGTCGACTCCGGCGTCGTGCAGCTCGGTCAGGCTGGCGCGGGCATCGTCGAGTTCGGCCTCGAACGAGATCGGGGGGATCGTGCCGACCGCGATCGGACCGGTGCTCAGGTCCGGACCGCCCGCAGCGCACCGAGCGCGTCGAGGGCACGCTCGGCTTCCTCCACGATGCGATGCACGAGCTCTCCCGCTGGGAGAACCGCGTCGATCCCACCGATGCCCTGACCGGCCGCGTAGCACTCCTTGTCGGGGTCGATGCCCTCGGCGTCGGGTGGCGCGCCGAGGTGCATGGCGCCGTCACCCATCGAGCGTCCGATCTGGTTCGGGAAGGGCTGCAGCTCGTCGGGGTTGTCCTCGAAGTGCTGCGTGTAGCCGTTGCGGATGGCCCGCAGGGTCTTGCCGGTGTAGGCGCGGGTGATCACCGTGTCGTCGTCGTGGCCGCCCAGGATCGCTTCGCGGTAGCCGCTGACTACGTGCGCCTCGGGGGTGGCGATGAAGCGAGTGCCGATCCACACACCGTCGGCGCCGAGGGCCAGCGCCGCGGCCAGTCCCCGGCCGTCGACGATGCCACCGGCGGCTACGACGGGGACGCGATCGCCGACGGCGTCGACGATCTGTGGGACGAGCGGCATCGTCGCCACCGTGCCGGTGTGACCGCCCGCCTCGGTCCCCTGGGCCACGACGACGTCGCAGCCGGCTTCGACGGCGGCGACGGCGTGGCGCACCCTGCCGCACATGTTCACCACCAGCACGCCGCTGCGATGGCAGAGCTCGACGACGTCACGGGGCACACCGAGCCCGGCCACGTAGACCGACGCTCCACCCGCGATGATGGCCTCGACCTGCTCCTCGATCCCGCCGGGCAGGGCGGTCAGCAGGTCGACCCCGAAGGGCCGGTCGGTGCGAGCCCGGACCTCGGTCATCTCGGCGGTCATCCGTTCGAGGCCCATGGGGGCCGCGCCGAGCGTGCCAAAGCCGCCGGCGTCGCTGACGGCGGCGACGAGCGCTGAGTAGGACACGCCGCCCATTCCGGCGAGCATGACGGGGTGCTCGCAGTCGAGGATCTCGGTGAGCCTGGTGGTGAGCATGGGTTTGGTCCGGGGGCGGGAAGCCTGCCCGGCAGCTCCTCTCTTCGGGTTGTGGATCAGGTGGTGACAGCGAGCGGGTCGGCCCAGACGAGCGCGAAGTCGTCGCCACAGGGCTCGATGCGGAGCTGGACCTCCAGGCCGATCGTCACCTCGGCCGGGCTGAGCGAGGTTGCGGCGACGACCCGTGGGCCCTCCTCGAGCTCCACCACCACGGTGGCGAAGGGGACGGCGTCAGTCCAGCCGGGATCGAGGCTGCGATGGCTGACTGCGAAGCTCACCACGTGGCCCCCGCCCCTCACGGCCTCCGGCCACCCGCACGACACAGCCATGGCGGCGCTGCGCGAACTGGCCGTGGGCGACGCGCCCCCCATGAGTACCGACACCGTGTAGGCGACGTCGGGCACGCCGAGGTGGCCGGCCAGCTCCTCGGTGCTGATGAACCCGGGGGGCGGGATGATGCCGTCGATGTCGGCTGGTCGCAGCCCGGCGTCGTCGATCGCCTCCATGGCGGCATCGAGGATCAGATCGCAGACGTGGCGGTCGGTGACGCGCAGGTAGTCGGTCTCCCCCACGCCAACGAGGGCCGCGGTCCCCGAGAAGCTCATCGTCCTCTCCTACGCCACGATCCCAGGCCACCACTTGGCCCGGCGATGAGGCGAGCGACAAGATACATGACATGTTGCACCGCCGCGGCCAGCGAAGAACGTGACACCCTCGCTGCACCTCACGGCGCGAGGCGCCGGAGCGGCCGTCGTGTGCACCCACGGCTTCGCCGACGACTCGACCACCTTCGACCCGCTCCTCGGCGAGCTCGGTGATGGCTACCGAGTCGTGACCTGGGACCTGCCCGGCCACGGTCGCTCCCCCGTCGGGCGGGATCCCGACACCCGCGCCAGCGCGCTGGCTGGGCTGGGGCGCGCGATCGACGCGGCTGGTCCCGGGCCGGTGACGCTGGTCGGCCACAGCCTCGGGGGCTACCTGTCCCTGTGCCATGCGGTCATGGCGCCGACCACGATCGCCGGTCTTGTCCTGCTGTCCACCGGGCCGGGCTTTCGTGATCCCGCCAAGCGCGAGCGATGGAACCACGACATGGTGGCATTCGCGACCGAGCAGGGCGTGCCGTCGGGGGCGGCGGGAATCGGCGAGCAGCCCGACAGCCTGGCCATCGACGGGCTCCGCTCGGTAGCGGCGCCAACCCTGATCATCGTGGGCGGCGAAGACCGCGCCTACCACCGGAGCAGCGACCTGATGGCTTCCACGATGCCCGACGCCGGCCTGGTGGTGATCCCCGGCGCCGGCCACTTCCCGCACCGGACCCACCACTCGAAGGTGGCCGATGCCGTCAGGTCGCTCCTCGGGCGGGTGCAGCAGCGACAAGCGTCAGCCCCGTGACTCGGGCAGCCGCCGAAGGCGCCCCACCAACGGTCGGCAAGCTCGGATTGGCCTGCGGAGGATGCCTGTCACCCATGAGTGCCATGCTGTCCGCACGGGAGCATCATCGCAGCCGGGTCGGGAGCACACCGCTCCCGAGGACGGGACCGCAGCGATCGCCCACCGCCCGCCCGAGTCGGCTGACCACGCCGTGGGAGAGCCGCCACCAACGACCCACCAGGGGAAGACATGACCGCTGATGTGATGGCCGAGGCACTGGTGCTCGAAGCGCCGCGCACGCTCGTGCACCGCGAGCTGGCGCTGCCGGAGACCGGACACGACGACGGGTTGCTGCGCGTGGAGGCCTGCGGCCTCTGCGGGACCGACCACGAGCTGTTCACGGGCGCCCTTGCTCCCGGCTTCAGCTTCGTGCCGGGGCACGAGGCAGTGGGCATCATCGAGGCCATCGGCGACGGGGCAGCGGAGCGCTGGGGCGTTCGGCAGGGCGACCGGGTGGCCGTCGAGGTGTTCCTCTCCTGCCGCGCCTGCCCCGCGTGCCGGCGAGGCGAGTACCGCCGCTGCGAGCGCCACGGCCTCGCGGACATGTACGGGATGATCAGCGTCGAGAAGTCCCCGGGCCTCTGGGGCGGCTACGCCACCTACCAGTACCTGCACGCCGACTCGATGGTCCTGCCGGTGCCGGCCAACCTCCCGCCTGAGCTAGCCGTGGCCTTCAACCCGCTGGGGGCGGGGATCCGGTGGGGCGTAACGGTCCCGGGCACCCAGGCAGGCGACGTGGTCGCCGTGCTCGGGTGCGGCATCCGTGGCCTGTCGGCGGCCGCCGCCGCCAAGGAGGCCGGGGCGTCGTTCGTCATGGTCACCGGCGCCGGCGAGCACGACCACCCCCGCCTCGAGCAGGCCCGGCGATTCGGCGCCGACGTCGTCGTGGACGTCCTCGCCGAGGACCCAGTTGCCCGCCTCCGCACCGAGACGTCAGCGGCGGGGGCCGACGTCGTGGTCGACGTGACCGCCAAGGCCCCCGCCGCGTTCGTCCAAGGCCTAGCCCTGGTCCGCCCGGGGGGGACGATGGTGGTCGCCGGGACACGTGGCAGCGGTGACATCCCCGGGTTCAACCCCGACCTGATCGTCTACAAGGAGGTGCGGCTGCAGGGAGCGCTGGGCGTCGACGTGGTGGCCTACCAGGCTGCTCTCGACCTGCTGGCCAGCGGCAAATACCCCTTCGCCGACCTCCCCCGCCAGATCGTTGGGCTCGACGATGCCGTCGAGCTCCTCGAGACGATGGCCGGGGAGCGAGGTGTTCCCCCCGTCCACGGCGTGCTGGTGCCGTGATCGTTCGGCGCCAGGTGCTCCCGTTCGCTGCCCTGCCGAGGGTTGCGCGTGCACCAGCTGGTCACCTAGGCTCCACTGTCTCATTGCCCCGCACCGCTAGGAGGCGGAGACCCCCCCGATGCCGCAGACCCTTAGATCCGAGCAGAAGGTCCCGACCCGCCGCATCTCCTTCGAGGAGTCGCTGAAAGACGTTCCTATGCACTTCGCAGCGGACGGCGATCTCGTGCTCAGCCACTTCGCGGCCTCCCTCTCGGCCGTGTTCCCCGACGGGGAGGACTTCTTCGTTCGCTCCGTCCGTCACTTCCGCCACCAGGTGAGCGATCCCGACCTGAAGCGACAGGTGACGGGGTTCATTGGGCAGGAGGCGATGCACGGCCGCGAGCATCGAGCCTTCAATCGCCGGCTGGCGCAGCTGGGGTATCCGACGAGGAGCTTCGAGCGCATCACCAAGCGCGGCCTGAAGCTCGGCGAGTGGGCGGTTCCGGCAATCGCGAGCCTGGCCGTCACCGCTGCCCTCGAGCACTTCACGGCCACCCTCGCCGAGCTGGTCCTCAGCGACGAGACGACCCGGGGGCTCTTCGGCGACGGCGAGGTGCAGAACCTCTTCCTGTGGCACGCGCTGGAAGAGTCCGAGCACAAGGCCGTCGCCTTCGACGTCTACCGGACGGTGGGAGGTAGCGAGGGCCTGCGGGTCGTGACGATGAACGTCGTCACGGCGGCCTTCATCGGCGGCATCTCGCTGGCGGTCGTGCTCTCTCTGCTCGGCGATCGGCGGACCTACCGGCCCCGCACGCTGCTGCCCAGCCTGCGCTCGTTCTGGCGCTCCCCGATCGTGAGCCGTGAGCTGTGGCATCGGCTCCGCGAGTACAACCGCCCGGGGTTCCACCCTGCCGACCGTGACGCCACCGAGCTGGTCGACCGGTGGCGTGACGAGCTGTTCGGTCCGGCCGGTACCTTGAACGACAAGCTCGCCGGCGCCGCGTGAGCGACACCATGGAGCACCTCGACGTCCTCGTCGTCGGCGCCGGCCTCTCCGGGGTCTGCGCCGGCCACTACCTGCAGACCGATTGCCCGTGGGCCAGCTATGCCATCTTCGAGGCTCGCGAGTCGATCGGAGGAACCTGGGACCTGTTCCGCTACCCCGGGGTGCGATCAGACTCGGACATGTTCACCCTCGGCTACCCGTTTCGGCCCTGGCGCAGCACCCAGATGATCGCCGACGGCGGCGCCATCCTCGACTACATCAAGGACACCGCCGCTGAGGAGCGGATCGACCGCCACATCCGGTTCAACCATCGGATCGTGAAGGCGGAGTGGTCGACCGACGAGGCGCGCTGGCACGTGACCGCGGAGCGGACCGACACCGGGCAGACGGTCGGGCTCACCTGCGGGTTCCTCTTCTCGTGCGGCGGCTACTACCGCTACGACCACGGCTACCTCCCTGACTTCGAGGGGATGGAGCGCTTCGCGGGCCCGATCGTCCACCCCCAGTCCTGGCCGAAGGACCTCGACTACGCGGGCAAGCGAGTGGTGGTGATCGGCAGCGGTGCAACTGCGGTGACGTTGGTGCCGTCCATGGCTCAGACGGCCGGGCACGTCACGATGCTCCAGCGTTCGCCGACCTACGTCGCCTCGGTCCCCGCTTCGAACCCGCTCGTGGGCGTGCTGAACCGGGTCCTTCCCCAACGGGCCGCGGCCGCCGCTGTGCGGTGGGTCCATGCACTCGGAACCCAAGCCGCCTTCCGGGTCAGCCAGCGCCACCCCGCGCCGGTGAAGCGGCTGCTGCTCGCTGGCGTTCGCCGCCAGCTCCCGCCGGGCTACGACATCGACACCCACTTCACCCCCCACTACAACCCGTGGGACGAGCGGATGTGCGCGGTGCCCAACGGCGACCTGTTCAAGGCGATCAAGAACCGGAGCGCATCGGTGGTCACCGACCACATCGACACCTTCACCGAGAGGGGGCTCAGGCTACGCTCGGGCGCTGAACTCGACGCCGACATCATCGTCACCGCGACCGGGCTCGAGCTGCAGTTCGTCGGTGGGATCGATCTGTCGGTCGACGGCGAGCCGGTGAAGCTGGCCAGCCGGTTGACGTACAAGGGCATGATGCTCGAGGGGGTACCCAACCTGGCCATCGCCATCGGATACACCAACGCCTCCTGGACCCTGAAGTGCGATCTCACATGCCGGTACGTGTGCCGGTTGCTGAACCACAACCGCGAGACGGGTCGACGGCAGTGCGTGCCGGTCAACAGGGACGCGTCGGTGACCGCCGAGCCGCTCCTCGGGCTGAACTCGGGCTACGTGCAGCGGGCCGCGGACCGTCTGCCCAAGCAAGGGTCGAGGTTTCCCTGGCAGGTGTACCAAAGCTACCTCCGAGACTACCGGGCTACGAAGCTGCGCAGCGTGGAGGACGACGTCATGGAGTTCTCCGATCCCGCTCCCGCTCGGGCTGCAGCCAGCTGACCAACGCCTCGTCGGGGGTCACACCGACGCGACCGCTCTACTCGCCGAACATCCCGGCCGGGGGCCGAGCCTTGGCAACCAGTGCTGGCACGACAGCGGTGAGCTCGGCCGGGTCCCACCGGTCGCCCTTGTCGACCTCCGGGCCGCGGCTCCAACCCTCGGCAACGCTGATGCGCCCCCCGGCCACGTTGAACACGCGACCCGTGATCCCGGTGGACTCGTTGGACCCCAGCCACACGACCAGCGGCGCGACGTTCTCGGGGGCCATGGCGTCGAACTCCTCCGCCTTCCGGTCGCCAGAGATCTGGGCCAAGCCCAGGTTCTCGGTCATCCGGGTGAGGGCGGCGGGCGCGATGGCGTTCACGCGTACGCCGTAGCGCTCCAGCTCCCGTGACGCGATGATCGTCAACGATGCGATGCCGGCCTTCGCGGCCCCGTAGTTCGTCTGCCCCGGGTTGCCGTAGAGGCCCGAGCCTGAGCTGGTGTTCACGATGCTGGCGTCGACCTGTTGGCCTTCCTTGGCCAGTTCTCGCCAGTGGGCGGCGGCCCAGCGCGTGGGAGCGAAGGTGCCCTTCAGGTGCACCTGGACGACGGCGTCCCACTCCCCCTCGGCCATGTTCACGAGCATCCGGTCGCGCAGGATGCCCGCGTTGTTCACGAGGGTGTCGAGGCGCCCGAAGGCTTCGACTGCGGTGGTGACCAGTCGCTTCGCACCGTCCCAGTCCGAGACGTCGTCACCGTTGGCGACGGCCTCCCCGCCCATGGCCCGGATCTCCTCGACGACCTCGCCCGCTGGACCGGTGGACCCGCCAGAGCCGTCCACCTCAGAACCGAGATCGTTCACGACGACCTTCGCGCCTTGGTGGGCGAACGCCAGCGCATGGGCGCGTCCGATGCCGCGCCCAGCGCCCGTGACGATGACGACTCGATCATCGCAAATGCCAGTCATGATAAGGCCCCCATATTCGGTGATCCCGGTGGCGCCGCTTTGCGGAGCGCAGCGAAGAGGCAGAGACTAGCAATTGTCTCACGTTCCGTCGCTGGCGTCGGTGGGCGGTACCCCGACAGCAGGTGCGGCTCTTGGGCCGATTTGCCACTTGGCCGGGCACGTCTCCGGCATGCGACACTTCTCCAACCTTGATGCGCAGAGGCAACATGCGCCGTGATGAGGAGGCCGACACGATGTCGCAGTTGGGCCGGTGGTGCTACCGCAACCGACGTCGGGTCGTCGCCCTCTGGTCGGTCGGCCTGGTCGTCCTCGCCCTTGGCGGAACGATGGCGGGCGGCGCGTTCCAGAACGACTTCCGCATCGCCGGCAGCGAGGCCCAGACCTCGTTCGAGCTACTCGCGGAACGGTTTCCGGAGTTCTATGGCGACCCGCTGAGCGTGGCCTTCCATGCCGATGCCGGCGTGATGGATCCCTCGATCCGGACGACCATGGAGGAGTTCTTCGCTGAGATCGAGGGTTTCGACGGCGTCCGGCAGGTGAGCACCCCCTACGATGGCGTGGTCCCGATCTCCGCGGACGGCACGATCGGCCTCGCTCAGGTCCAACTTCGAGCCTTCGGCCCGGAAGTTGATGTTGGTTTCGTGCGCCACATCATCGATCGGGCTGACGTCCTTTCCGAGCGACCAGGGCTCACCATCAACGTCGGCGGGGCGACCGCGATGTTCGCCGAGATGGAGCCTCCCGGCGAGCGAGAGGGAGCAGGAGTCCTCGTCGCCCTCGTGATCCTGATCGTCACGTTCGGTTCGATCGTCGCCGCCGGGCTGCCCATCGTCGTGGCCATATGCGGGCTCGGAGCGGGCATGGCGCTCGTGCTCCTGTCCACGCGGGTGCTCGAGGTCTTCACGTTCGCGCCTGCCATGGCGGCCATGATCGGTCTGGGAGTCGGCATCGACTACGCGCTGTTCATCGTCACCCGATACCGGCAAGGCCTCCACGAGGGAAGGGATCCGGAGGACGCCGTCGCACTGGCCCTCGACACCTCCGGGCGGGCCGTGATCTTCGCAGGAGCCACCGTCGTCATCTCGTTGCTCGGCATGCTGTTGATGGGCGTGTCCATGGTGGTGGGCATGGCCACCAGTGCTGCCCTGGTCGTCACCTGCACCGTGCTCGCTGCCCTCACGTTGCTCCCGGCAGCGCTCGGCTTCGCCGGACGCGCCATCGACCGGCTGTCGATCCCCGGGCTCCACCACAACGAGGCACGAGGCGGCGTGACGTTCTGGCATCGCTGGAGCCGACAGGTGCAGCGCCGGCCGTGGGCGGCAGTCGCGGTGTCGCTCACCATCCTCCTCGCGCTGGCCTGGCCGGCGCTGGACATCGAGCTGGGCGGCCCCCAGTTCGGAGCTGGGCCTGAAACGCACAGCAGCCGTCGCGCCTACGACCTGGTCACGGAAGGGTTCGGCGAAGGGTTCAACGGCCCGCTCGTCTTGGTGGCCGAGACCGACAGCACGCAGCCCTCGCAGCGCGGCGCGCTCAACCGTCTGGTCGACGCGCTGGGCCGCACAGAGGGGGTCGTCGCGGTCGCGCCGCCGATGACCAACGCGGCGGGCGACACCGCCGTCATCACCCTCATCCCGCAAAGCGCTCCTCACACGGAGGCCACGCGCCAGCTGGTCCACCGGCTCCGCGACGACGTGATCCCCGCCGCCACGGCAGGTAGCGGAATGGCGGTGGGGGTCTCTGGAGTCACCGCGCTGTTCGTCGACATGGCGGAACGGTTGAACAGTCGCCTGCCGTTGTTCATGGGAACGGTGATCGTCCTGTCCTTCCTGCTGCTCCTCGTGGTCTTCCGATCGGTGCTCGTGCCACTCAAGGCAGCAATCATGAACGTGCTGTCCATCGGCGCCGCGTATGGCGTGGTGGTCGCCGTCTTCCAGTGGGGCTGGGGCAAGGACCTCATCGGGATCGAGCGGACCGGGCCGATCATGGCCTTCATCCCGATGATGCTCTTCGCCATCCTCTTCGGGCTTTCGATGGACTACGAGGTGTTCCTGCTGTCGCGGGTGCGGGAGGAGTACGACCGCACCGGCGACAACGCTCGCTCCGTCGTGGACGGGCTGGCCGCCACCGCCCGGGTCATCACGGCGGCCGCCGCCATCATGGTCACGATCTTCCTGTCGTTCGTGCTCGGCGACGACCCCATCGTGAAGACCTTCGGCCTCGGCCTGGCGGTCGCGGTGTTCGTGGACGCCACCGTCGTTCGCATGATTCTCGTACCGGCCACGATGGAGCTGCTCGGGAACGCCAACTGGTGGTTCCCGGCATGGCTTGATCGCCTGGTGCCGAGGGTCAGGCTTGAATCCCATGCACTGGGCGAGACGGGCGGGAGTGGCGGCGCACGCGTCGCCCCCGCCGACGGCGCGCCAGCCGCCCCCGACGAACGCGCGCCAGTCGCCCCCGCCGCACGTGTCGACCCCAACGACGGCGCGCCAGTCG
>JAUXRW010000059.1 GCA_030681555.1 Acidimicrobiales bacterium | reverse complement strand
CCCCACGCCGAGTTCGGGAGGCTGCGGCCTTGCCCGGGTGGGGGCAGGTCAGAGGGCGTCGACGAGCATCACGCTGGCGATGCCCACGACGAGCGTCAGCGCGATGTTGCGCGTGCGCCAGGCGACGATCGCGGCGATGGCGCCGGCCAGCAGGCGGGGCTGGACAACGTCGATGTGTCCTTCGGGCCGCAGCAGCGCGGGCACGACGATGGACGCGAGGGCGGCCGGGGGGATCTGCCGGAGCAGCCGCTGCAGGGCGGGCGGTACGTCGGCCATGCGGTGGGCGAACACGAGAAACGACGCGCGCATGGCGTAGGTGCCGATGCCCGCGAAGACGATGGCGATCCACGGCCGGCTCACGGCGCGAGCCCCGGGTCGGCCGGAAGGGGCGTGCCATCGCGGGCGGCGCGGCGCTCGATGGCGACCTCGGCGAGAGCCCCGGCGGCGATGCCGCTCACCGCGCCGACGATCACCGAGAGGTGGCCGGCGCCGGCCTCGGCCCCGACCACGGCGGCCAGCCCTCCCATGACGCCGGCGATCGCGGCGGGCCGGCTGCTGATCGCGGGCACCAGGAGCACCAGGAACACGAGGGGGACGGCGAAGTCCAGCGGCAGCTCGTCGGGCACGGCCGAGCCGATGAGGATCCCCACGATCGTGCAGGCCTGCCAGTTGGCCCAGAGCAGCACGCCCGCCCCGAGGTAGAAGGGGAGGCGAGCGCGCTCGTCGGCGGGGGGCTCGCCGGCTGCGGCCGCCTCCTCCTCCTCCTGGGTCCAGCGGGTGATCGAGACGGCATAGGCCTGGTCGGTGAGCACGTAGGCCATCCCGAGCCGGTGCCGCAGGGACACGTGGGTGAGGTGGGGAGCGAGGGATGCGGCGTACAGCAGCATCCGGAGGTTGATGGTGCACGCCGCCACGACGGCGACCAGGGCCGAGCCCCCGTCGGCCAGCACGTCAGTGGCGGCCAGCTGCGAGGCGCCCGCGAACACGATCGTCGACAGGCCGATGGACACCCCGCCGCCGAGGCCCTCCGTGGCCGGTGCCGCTCCGGCGACCAGCCCGAAGGGGATGACGCCAACGAGCATCGGCGCCACCGCCTTGATGCCGGCCAGCACTTCCGCACGGGTCGACGACGGCACCGCAGCATCATGCCGCGCGCCGCCGCGTAGCCTGATCCCGATATGACCGAGCCGACCCGTGTCGTCGCCGAGCTGTTCGCGAAGCCGCTGCTCCGCGGCTGGCTCCACCTCGTGTGCTTCTTCCTGGCCGTCCCGGCCGGCGTCGCCGTGGTCGCCCTCGCCGACACCACTGAGGGCCGGGTGGGTGCCGCCGTCTACGCCGTCGCCCTCGTCGCGCTGTTCGGGGTCAGCGGTTCATACCACCGCGGCCGCTGGTCGCAGGCGGCCCGCAGCCGGATGCAGAAGCTCGACCACGCGACGATCTTCGTGATGATCGCCGGCAGCTACACGCCCCTGTGCCTCGTCGCGATGCAGGGCTGGGTGGCTCCGCTGATGCTGGTCCTCGCCTGGGCGGGGGCCGTGCTCGGGGCAGTGCTGGCCTTCACCGGTGGGCGCCGAAGCCGCATCGCCCGGGGCTCGCTCTACATCGCCCTCGGCTGGGCGGCCCTGATCGCCGCACCCCAGCTGGTTCGCAACCTGTCCGGCGCGGAGCTCGCGCTGATCGCCATCGGCGGACTGCTGTTCACCGTGGGCGCGACCTTCCTCGCCACCAACTGGCCCGACCCCTTCCCCCGCGTCTTCGGTTACCACGAGGTCTGGCACGTTCTCGTGGTCGCTGCGGTGGTGTGCCACTTCGTCGCGATCGCATCGGCGGTGGACAACCCCGTCGCCACCTGAGCGTGGAGAAGCCGTCTACGTCCTCTGGGGTGCCCCCGACCCCGGCGCCGGCGACCGGCTTCGCCGGCAGCTCATCGACGAGATCGCCGAAGGGTGAAGCCCTCGTGGACGTCGCTCCGAAGCTGGTGACCCGTCGATGTCGGCATGGCCCACGCGGGGCCGCGTCCTGCCGCTCGTCAGAGGGCGATGGGGGCGGCGCCCGTGGGGCTCACGGTGACGGCGCCGCTCACG
Organism: Acidimicrobiales bacterium; assembly: GCA_030681555.1. GTDB lineage: Bacteria > Actinomycetota > Acidimicrobiia > Acidimicrobiales > VFJN01 > VFJN01. The sequence continues at coordinate 30,746 of JAUXRW010000059.1, read as the reverse complement.
GAGTGCGCCCGCAGCGAGAGCGTCGATCCCGCGCCCCCTCCGGCGCCGTCCTCCGGCGCAAGGTCGGAGCGGGTGCGCCCGGCGACGCTGGAGACGTCGAGCCACACCAGCGTGCCGCGCCGCACGCCCACGTCGACCCGGCCCGACGTGGAGCTCACGTCGACGATCCCGCGGTGCACCTCCCGCACGGCCACGGTGCCGGACACGGTGGTGGCGGCGACGTCGCCGTCCGCCAAGCCGATCTGCACCGATCCCGACGCCGTGCGCGCCGTGCAGGCCTGCCCGACGTGCTCGACCTCGAGGGATCCCGAGGCGCTCTGGAATGACGCCGACCCGCCGACCCGTCCGAACCGGACCGACCCGCTTGCGGTCGACACCTCGGCTCGGCCGGCGACCTCCTCGGCCGACACCCGGCCGCTGGCCGTGGCTGCGTCGAACTCGGCGATCCGGCCCCGCACCTCCACCGACGCAGCAGCGGTGTGCGCGTGCACGAGTGAGCCGGCCGGCAGGCGGACGACCATGTCGAGCCGGTGCCGGTGGATGCGGCGCCCCCGTTCGGGCTCCACGACGAGGGTGCGGCTGTCGGCGGACAGCTCGACGGTGGCCGGTTCGTCGGGGTGGCCCGTGACCTCGACGACGGTCTCGTCGGTCTCGCTGGCGAGGATCTCGACGGAGCCCGCGTGGTTGCGCAGGCGGAGGGTGATCGGCTCCGGGGTGGCGAAGCGGTGGGTGGCGGTGGGCATGGTTCCTCGGTTCGTTCAGCTGCGGGCGTAGCCGGTGATCCGGCGGCCTCGGAGGGGGGAGGCGGCGGCGGGTCGCACGGCCCCGGCGACGGCGCGGACGAGCCACGCGTTGACGGAGAGGTTGGCGGCCGCCGCGCAGGTGTCGACCTTGCTTTTGAGCGGCTCCGGCAGTCGGAGCGTCACCCGGGCGGTGGCGCCGTCTTCGTCGTCCTCCGGGGGCTCTGGCGCGGCGGCCGACGGGACGTCGACGGGCGTCACGACGACCTGCGGTTCCCGCCCGTGCATCCGGATCTCCACGGATGCCAGGTCCGTCGCCGCCGTCACCTCCGCCGCCATCGACGACAGCGCGTCGAGCAAGCACAGCCGCACCGACGCGTCGAGTGCGCCGGCCAGGTGACGGACGGTCTCGCGCGTCTCGTCGCTGCCCGCTGCGGCCGCCGCCTCGAGGTCTCCCCGAAGGCTCTCGACGTACGGCGTCAGGTCCATGCCTCACTATGACGTCATTTATGACGTCACGCAAGGTCAATGTGGTGTTCCGCGACGCCACTCAGCGCAGGTGACCCCACGGGTCCGGTTTGGGGCAGGGAGGTGATGGCCTCGAAGGATGCAGGGCTGCCCTCGGGCGTCCCTCGAGAGCCGCCGCCGAACTTCACCGGACGGTAAATCCCCCCTGCCGGCTGGCCCGCGTCGGTAGGGTCATCCCATGCGCCCCTGAGCCCGCACGTGACGAGCGTGCCCTTTCGATGGCCTGTGGCCCCGCCCTGCCATCCCTGCCCGTCCACGGTGCCGGCCCGGGGTCCCGGATCAGGGGCCTGGTCGGATCCTCGAGAGGAGGATCACCCAATGACTGCGAAGAAGCGAGGCGGCCGGGTCACCCCCAAGGGCACCCAGCCGCCGTCCAGCTCCAAGGGCAAGGCGGGAAGCTCGGACTCCCACGCCCCCCGCGCTGCACCCGGACGCGTCGCCCCCGCCCCGGGGCGGCCATCATCCGGTCCGATCGGCCCCACGCGATCTGGTCACCACCGCGGCAACCGGTAGCGCCGGGCCCGGCAACGCCTCACAGGGCGGACGAGATCCGTCCCGCAGCGTCCGGTGGTGGCGTCTGCCGGCTCGCGCCGCCGACGCTGGCACCATGGCGGGGTGCTGTTCGCCGACCTCGTCGCCACCTCCGCCGCCGTGGCCGCCACGCGCTCGCGGACGACGAAGGTCGCCGCGCTGGTCCACCTGCTCCGACGGCTCGCGCCGGACGAGGTGGAGGCCACGATCGGCTTCCTCACCGGCGCGCCGCGCCAGGGCCGGATCGGCGTCGGCTGGAGGACCGCCGTGGCGGTCGACGTCACCCCGGCGCTGGAGCCCTCCCTCGAGGTGCTGGAGGTCGACGCCACGCTCGCCGAGCTGGCCGTCACCAGCGGGTCGGGCTCCGTGGCCGCCAGACGGGCGCTGCTGACCTCCCTCTTCGAACGGGCCACCGAGGCCGAGGCGGAGCTCGTCCGCAACCTGCTGACCGGCGGCCTCCGCCAAGGTGCGCTCGCCGGGATCATGACCGATGCCGTCGCGAAGGCCGCGGGCGTCCCGCTCGGCCTCGTGCGTCGGGCCGCCATGCTCTCCGGCGACCTCGGACGGACGGCCTGCCTGGCCCTCGGCCCCGGCGAGGCCGCCCTCGAGGCGGTGCGCCTTGCCGTGCTCAACCCGATCCAGCCCATGCTGGCGGCCGGCGCGACCGACGTCACCGAGGCCCTGTCGCTCACCGGCGCTGCGTCGGTGGAGTGGAAGCTCGACGGCGCACGGGTGCAGGTGCACCGGGCGGGCACGGAGGTGCGGATCTTCACCCGCAACCTCAACGACGTCACCCACCGGCTGCCGGGCATCGTCGCGCTGGCCCTCGCGGCGCCGGCCGAGACGTTCGTCCTCGACGGAGAGATCCTGTGGCTGGCCGAGGACGCGACGCCGAAGGCCTTCCAGGACACGATGTCCGCCTTCGGGCGAGACGATCCCGCGGCGGGTGGCGACGCGCTGCTCGTCCGCTTCTTCGACGTGCTGCACCTCGACGGTGACGACCTCATCGACGAGCCGCTGACCACTCGGCACCATCGGCTCGACGGCCTCGTCGGCGAGCTGGCCGTGCCGCGCGTCTACGCCGAGGAGCCTGCGGAGGCGGAGGCCATGCTGGCGGACGCGCTCGCCCACGGCCACGAGGGCGTGATGGTGAAGGCGCTCGGCTCACCGTACGACGCCGGTCGTCGAGGGGGTTCGTGGCGGAAGGTGAAGCCCGTCCGCACACTCGACCTCGTCGTGCTGGCCGCGGAGTGGGGCCACGGGCGCCGGCAGGGATGGCTGTCGAACCTGCATCTCGGGGCGCGCGCTCCCGACGGCGGCTTCGTCATGGTGGGCAAGACCTTCAAGGGCCTCACCGACGCGCTTCTCGCCTGGCAGACCGAGGCCCTCCTCGAACGGGAGGTGGCGCGGGAGGGCATCGTCGTGCACGTCCGCCCCGAACTCGTCGTCGAGATCGCGTTGGACGGCGTGCAGACGAGCACGCGGTACCCGGGTGGCGTTGCGCTGCGCTTCGCGCGGGTGAAGGGGTATCGCCCGGACAAGGACCCTGACGACGCCGACCTCATCGACACCGTCCGGGCCCTCCGCCTCGGGACGCCCTGACTGCGTTGCCGCTTGGTCAGCGGGCCCGGCGTGCGTTGCCGCCGGCGGGGCGGCCCGGACGGGCCGATCCAGCACCAGCGGGTCGTCGGCCGGGCTTTGCGCCAGGGCGACCGGAGCGTGCGGGTGCACCAGCACGCCCCTGACCGTTGCGAGCTTGTCCGTCCGTGCGGGCCTGGCCACCACGAGCCCCGGCCCCGCCGGCGCCGGCCTCCGAGGGCCGCCCCCGACCGTCGCCCTTCGCCCGCGTCTCCGCACCGCCCTTGCGATGGGGCTGGCGGCTGGGCCGCGGGCCGGTGGGGCGGTCGGGCCTCTCGGCGCGCGCCCGCTCCCGGCGGGACACGCCGTCGAGGTCGTCGTCCCGGGCCATCGGCTTGGGTGGGGTGGCGGCCAGCACGTCGGCCGCGGTGGCGACCGTGGCCACCTCGATGGGCTCCCGGCGACGCAGCTCGCGCTGCATCTTGCGGACGTCCTTCTCCTTCTCGGGGGCGACGAGCGTGATGACCGTGCCGGCGGCGCCAGCCCGGCCGGTGCGCCCGGCGCGGTGGACGTAGTCCTTGTCGGTGGCCGGCGGGTCGAACTGCAGCACGCAGGCGACGCCGTCGACGTGGATGCCGCGCGCGGCCACGTCCGTGGCGACCAGCACCGTCACCTGGCCACGGCCGAACTGGGCGAGGGCTCGCTCCCGCTGCGACTGGCTGCGGTCGCCGTGGATGGCCTCGGAACGGATGCCCGCCTTGTTCAGCTGCTTCGACAGGCGCTCGGCGCCGTGCCGGGTGCGACTGAAGACGATGGCCGGCCACGACCGCTCGACGATGGATGCCGCGACCTGGATGCGGTCGGCGTGGGAGACGCTCCAGAAGCGGTGCGTGACCTCGCCCTGCTCCTCCATCGACTGGGCTTCGTGCTTGGCCGGGTTCTTCTGGTAGTTGCGAACGAGGATGTCGACGTCGCCGTCGAGCGTGGCCGAGAACAGCAGCGTTTGCCGGTCGGAGCGCACCATGTCGAGCAGGCGGCGCACCTCGGGCAGGAAGCCCATGTCCGCCATCCGGTCGGCCTCGTCGACCACGACGATCTCCACCTCGTCGAGGCGGAGCGAGCCTCGCTCGAGGAGATCCTTGAGCCGACCCGGGGTGGCGACGATGACCTCGACGCCCCGGCCGAGCGCCTGCATCTGCTTCTGCATCCCGGCGCCGCCGTAGACGGCGAGGACGGTGGTGCCGCTGCCGATGCTCAGCTGCGTGAGCTGCTCCTCCACCTGCGAGGCCAGCTCGCGGGTGGGCACGAGCACGAGGGCGCGGGGCCGCTTGGGGCGGGCCTTGCCCACCCGGGCGAGGAGCGGGAGGCCGAAGGCGATGGTCTTGCCAGAACCGGTGGGCGCCTTGCCGCAGACGTCGCGGCCGGCGAGGGCGTCGGGCAGCGTGGCTGCCTGGACCGGGAAGGGCTCGACGATCCCGAGATCGTCGAGACGCTGGCACAGAGCGGCGGGCACGCCGAGATCGGCGAAGGTGGGGGACATGTTCGGGGGGGTCTCCTGCATCGAGCGGAGCGGCGCACGCGAGCACTCCACGCGAGGGACGGCCCGTGGCCGCATCGTGTCGAGCGCAGGGATCTCGTCCACTGCTCCAAGGGTGGCAGTCTCAAGCCACAGCTCGACACGGCCCGTCAGCGGCTGCCGACGTCGGGGCACCCTACCGCCGGTCCGTCGGGAATCCTGCATCGAACGGAGGTCGCGGTGAAGGACGACGAGCTGGCGCACGCCCGAACCGCCCACCCGAGGTCGTATCGGTCGAGTCGGACCGCGCGCGGCGCGCTGGGACAGATTCGGTCATGATGTCGCCAGGCGCTGTGACACTGGACACAGGGGGGATCGACGCTGGCCACGACAGCTGGTGCACGCACCGACACCGCGCTCGCGGTGTCGAACCTGGAGGTCGTCTACAACGACGTCGTCCTCGTGCTCCGAGGGGTCAGCCTGCGCGTGCCCACCGGTCGGATCGTCGCCCTCCTGGGCGCCAACGGCGCTGGCAAGACCACGCTCCTCCGCGCGGTGACGGGCCTGCTCGACCTCCACCGCGGTCGCGTGACGAAGGGTTCGGTCGAGCTCGAGGGCCACGACATCACGCGCTGCGAGCCGTCGGCCATCGTGCGGTCGGGCGTATCACAGGTGATGGAGGGGCGGCGCATCTTCGCCGAGCTCAGCGTGGACGAGAACCTCCGCGCCGGTGCGTACACCCGCAGCGACAAGGCGGGCGTCACCGCCAGTTACGACCGGGTGATGGACCTGTTCCCGATCCTGCAGAACCGCCGCAAGGACACGGCCGGGTACCTCTCCGGAGGTGAGCAGCAGATGCTCGCCATCGGCCGGGCGCTCATGGCCGAGCCGAGGATCCTGCTGCTCGACGAGCCCTCCCTCGGTCTGGCGCCCCTCGTGGTCGAGCAGATCCGCAACATCATCGTGCAGGTCAACGACCAGGGCACCAGCGTCCTGCTGGTCGAGCAGAACGCCACGATGGCGTTGTCCATCGCAGACGAGGGCTACGTGTTGGAGCACGGCCGGATCGTGAAGGACGGTCCGGGCCAGGAGCTGCTCGACGACAAGGACATCCGCGAGTTCTACCTGGGCATGGGGGAGGCGGGGCGCCGGTCGTTCCGCGACGTGAAGACCTACCGCCGCAAGAAGAGCTGGGGGTCCTGATGGACGATCCTCTCCTCACCGTCGACAACCTCACGCTCCGCTTCGGCGGCGTGACCGCCCTCAACCAGGTCTCCTTCGAGGTGGAGCGGGACGAGCTGTTCGCGGTCATCGGCCCCAACGGCGCCGGCAAGACGTCGATCTTCAACTGCCTCTCCGCGGTGTACCGCCCGCAGTCCGGGAAGATGGTGCTCGACGGCAAGGACCTCATCGGCGTCCGTCCCGACGTCACCGCCCAGCTGGGCATCGGGCGCACCTTCCAGAACCTGGGTCTCTTCGTGCACCTCGACGTGATCGACAACCTGCTGCTCGGCCGGCACCACCGCATGTCCTCCGGGTTCCTGGCGGGCGCGCTGTGGTTCGGGAAGGCCCGTCGCGAGGAGCTCGAGCACCGCGCCGCCGTCGAAGAGATCGTCGACCTGCTCGAGCTCACCGCCTACCGCCGACTCCCCGTCGGCTCCCTCCCGTACGGGGTGCAGAAGCGCATCGAGCTCGGACGGGCGCTCGCGATGGAACCGAAGCTCCTCCTGCTCGACGAGCCGGTCGCCGGCATGAACCTCGAGGAGACCGAGGACATGGCGCGCTACATCATCGAGATCCGCCAGCGCCTCCACCTGCCGATGGTCCTCGTCGAGCACGACATGCACATGGTCATGGACCTGGCCGATCGGGTGATGGCCCTCGACTTCGGGGTATCCATCGCCACCGGGAGCCCGGACGACGTGCAGAGCGACCCCCGCGTGATCGAGGCCTACCTCGGAGGTGCCGCATGACGGCAGTGCTCGAGACGCCCACGGCCCCAGGCGGCCACGCCACCGAGAGCCTGCCGAGCACAGTGCTGCGCCGGGCCGCCACCGACCCCGCACGGGTGGCGCTGCGCAAGAAGGATCGAGGCCGCTGGAAGACCTACAGGTGGGCCGACTACGCGGACCGCGTCACGGCCATCGCACGGGGTCTGGCCGAGCTCGGCGTGCAGGCCGGCGACCGTGTGGCGATCCACGCGGAGAACCGGCCGGCGTGGCTCTTCGCCGACCTGGCCACCCAGGCGCTCGGCGGCGTCACCGTCGGGATCTACCCGACCTCGCCGGCCGCCGAGGTCGAGTACCTCCTCAACCACTCCGAGGCCCGCGTCCTCATCGCGGAGGACGAGGAGCAGGTGGACAAGGCGTTCGCCGTCCGCCAGCAGCTGGTTCACCTCGAGCGGATCGTCGTCATCGACCCGCGCGGCATCGACCTCGACGACGACCTGCTGATGACCCTGGCCGAGCTCGAGGAGATCGGTCGCTCCTCGATCCTCGACGTCGAGGCCAGCGCGGCGGCCATCGACCTCTCGGGCCCGGCGATCATCGTCTACACCAGCGGCACCACCGGGCCCCCTAAGGGGGCGATGCTCAGCCACCACAACCTGCTGAGCGCGGCCGCCAACTCCGGCGCCGCCTTCGGCGTCAGCGCCGAGACCGAGGTCCTCTCCTACCTGCCGCTGTGCCACATCGCCGAACGCCTCATCTCCGGGATTGACGCGGTGGCCCAGGGCTACGTCGTGAACTTCGGGGAGAGCGGGGAGACCTTCCTGCAGGACCTGCGCGAGGTCCAGCCGACCTTCTTCCTCGGGGTGCCGCGCGTGTGGGAGAAGCTCATGGCTGGCATCACGATCCGTATGGCCGACGCCGGCTGGGTCAAGCGGGCCAACTACAAGCTCTGGATGGGGGTGGGCCGAGGCGTGGCCCGGCGGCGGTGGAGCGGTGGGCGCATCGGCGGTCTCGACAAGCTCCGCTACGCGCTCGGCTGGCTGTTCCTGTACCGCCCCCTCCGACACAAGCTCGGCCTATCCCGGGCTCGCGGCGTGCTCTCGGGGGCCGCACCGATCGCGCCGCAGGTGCTCGAGTTCTTCTGGACCCTCGGCGTGCCGGTGCGGGAGGGCTACGGCCAGACCGAGAACACAGCCCAGGGCACGGTCACACCGGGCGAGGACGTCCGCCTCGGCAAGGTCGGGCCGCCCGTGGACGGGTGCGAGCTGCGCATCGCGCCCGACGGTGAGATCCTCACCCGTGGGCCGGGCACCTTCCTGGGTTACTTCAAGGATCCTAAGGCGACGAAGGAGGCCATCGACGCGGACGGGTGGCTCCACACGGGCGACGTCGGAGTCCTCGACGAGGACGGGTTCCTCCAGATCACCGATCGGATGAAGGACATCATCATCACGGCCGGCGGGAAGAACATCAGCCCCTCCGAGATCGAGAACAAGCTGAAGGTCTCGCCCTTCGTGCGCGAAGCCGTCGTGATCGGTGACCAGCGGAAGCACCTCGTCGCGCTGATCGGGATCGAGCTCGACACCGTCGGCGCATGGGCGCTCCAGCACCGCATCGGCTTCACCACCTACGCCGACCTGTCGCGAAAGCCCGAGGTCGTTGCCCTCATCGACGAGTGGGTGCAGCAGGTCAACGGCGAGCTGGCGCAGGTCGAGACCGTCAAGGCCTTCGCGCTGCTGCCCAAGGAGCTCGACCCGGAGGACGGCGAGGTCACGGCCACGCAGAAGGTGAAGCGTCGGGCCGTCGAGACCCAGTTCAAGGACCTGATCGAGGGGCTCTACCGGTGATCGCTGCGGTCCTCGCCGACATCAGCCAATCCGACCTCCTGCGCAGCCTCGTCTCCGGCTTCGCCCTCGGCTGCAAGTACGCGCTCGTGGCCCTCGGCTTCGTGATCGTCTTCAAGGCCACCGGCGTCATCAACTTCGCCCAGGCCAGCTTCGTCCTCGTGGGCGGGTACCTCACCTTCAACGCCAGCGAGACCTGGGGCCTCAACTTCTACCTCGCGCTCCTCGTGGCCATGGCGGGGGGCGCGGCCATCGGCATGCTGCTGGAGGCGCTGGTGCTACGGCGCATGATCGGGGAGGCGCCCTTCACGCTGGTGATGGTGACGATCGGCGTGCTCTTCATCATCGACAACGTGGTCACGGCGATCTGGGGCCCTGACCCGAAGAACCTGGGTGATCCCTGGGGGCTGAACGTCCGAACCGTGGGCGACGTCGCCATCGCCGACCGCGACATCTGGACCATCGTCTTCACCTCGGCGGTGCTGGGCGCCTTCTTCCTGTTCTTCCGCTACTCCTCCCTCGGCCTGGCCATGCGCGCCACGGCGCTCGACCAGGAAGCGGCGATGGCGCAGGGGATCAGCGCCCGGGTCGTCTACCGCGTGTCGTGGGGCATCGCGGGCCTGGTCGCTGCCCTCGCCGGCGCCGTCCTCTCGGCGGGCAGCGCCGCCCTCGGCCCCACCGTCGGGCTCATCGCCTTGGTGGCCTTCCCCGCCATGATCCTCGGTGGCCTCGACTCGCCCTTGGGCGCCGTCGTCGGCGGGGTGATCATCGGCATCGTGCAGCAGATGACCGCGCTGCTCGCCCCCGAGTACCTCGAGTGGGCGGGCCAGGGCTTCGAGCTCGTGTCGCCCTACCTCGTCATGATCGTCATCCTGCTGGTCCGGCCCTACGGCCTCTTCGGCACGAAGGAGGTGCGGCGGGTCTGATGGCTGCGCTCAGCGGCCTCAGCGGCCTCACCGCCTTCGTCCGCCGCGCGCCGGCGGGGGGGTCGCCGCACCGCAACCTCGTCCTCGACTACGCCGACGACCTCAAGCTCTTCCGAGGCCCCTGGCGGAAGCTCGGGCTGGGGCTGCTGATCTTCCTCTACCTCTGGGCGCCCGGCTACTTCAGCAACTACGTCCTCGGCGTCCTCACGATCTGCGGCGTCTACGCGGTCGGCGTGATCGGCCTCAACCTCCTCACCGGCTACGCCGGGCAGGTCAGCCTCGGCCATGCGTTCTTCTTCGGCGCCGGCGGGTACGCCGCCGCCTACCTCGGCGCGCAGCGGGACTGGCCGATGCTCCTGTTCCTCCCGGCGGCCGCGTTGATCGGTTTCGTCGTCGGCGCCGTCGTCGGCCCGTTCGCGCTCCGCCTCCGTGGGAACTACCTCGTCATCGTGACCCTCGGGCTGGTGTTCCTCGGCGAGCACATCTGGAAGACCTGGGACAGCGTGACGGGCGGCGGGTCGGGCACCAGCCTGCGCGGCGCCTCCGTGTCGATCGGCGGGCTCGACTTCCGGGAGCTCGAGATCGCCGGCAGCTCCTACGAGAAGGAGCAGGGGATGTTCTGGCTCGTCTGGGCGATCGTCGCGATCGTCGCCCTCCTCGCCAAGAACCTCGTCCGCTCCCGGGCGGGCCGGGCCATGCAGGCCGTTCGCGACCGCGACCTCTCGGCCGAGGTGATCGGCGTCAACCTGGCCCGGTACAAGGTCGGTGCCTTCGCGTGGTCGAGCGCCCTCGCCGCCCTGTCGGGCGCGCTCTACGGGATCGTCACGAACCGCTTGGAGACGGGGATCTTCACGCTCTTCCTGTCGATCACGTTCGTCGCCATGCTGATCATCGGCGGCGTCGGCACGATCTTCGGGTCGATCCTCGGCGCCCTCCTGGTGTCCGGGGGCCAGCAGCTCATCGCCCGGAACAGCAGCGCCTTCGTCTTCGACCCGATCATCATCGCGAGCCCGGGCGATTCCGGCTTCCTCTCGATCGGCGAGTTCAACAACATCCTCTTCGGGCTCTTCATCGTCGTCTTCCTGATGTTCGAGCCGCGCGGCCTGGCCGCGCTGTGGCTGCGCGCCAAGGCCTGGCTGCTCACCTGGCCCTTCTCGTACTGATACGACCGTCCGACAACCCGACCCTGCTCACACCGAAACCACACCAACCCTGGGGGAGAACCAACATGAAGCGACACACGTGGTCCCGACCACTGGCCCTGGCCCTGGCGCTCGCGCTGACGGCGGCAGCCTGTGGAGGCGATGACGACGACAGCGCGGAGACCGACGACAGCGGCACCAGCGCCGAGACCGGCGGCGAGCTGGCAACGGTGCCGGGCTTCGACGGGACCACGATCAAGCTCGGCGTCATCACCCCGACGAGCGGCCCCGTCGCCCTGATCGGCGAGCCGCTGACCGCGGGCAACAAGGCGTACTTCGACTACGTCAACACCGAGCTCGGTGGCATCGACGGCAAGTACAAGATCGAGCTCGACATCCGGGACAGCGGCTACGACCCAACCAAGGCGGGCCAGGAGTACGCGTCGGTCAAGGAGAACACGGTGATGATCGCCCAGCTGCTGGGCACGCCGATCGTCAACGCCATCCTCGAGCAGCTCATCGACGACGAGGTCGTCGCGGCGCCTGCATCCCTCGACTCGTTCTGGGTGCGGGAGCCCAACCTCCTCCCCATCGGCGGGCCGTACCAGATCCAGGCCATCAACGCCCTGAACTGGTACGTCACCGAAGGTGAGGGCGAGGGCAAGAAGGTCTGCTCGCTGATCCAGGACGACCCCTACGGTGAGGCGGGCCAGGCCGGCCTCGACTTCGCCGCCGAGGAGCTCGAGATCCAGCTCGGCGTCACGGCCCGGTTCCCGGTGGGCGCGACCGCCGATGCGTTCACGGCGCCGATCGGCCAGCTCCAGGGCGACGGCTGCGAGATGGTGTTCCTCGTCTCCACCCCGTCGGCCACCGGCGCGGCGCTCGGCGAGGCCGTGAAGGCCCAGTTCGCGCCGCAGTGGATCGGGCAGTCCCCGAGCTGGATCGGCGCACTCGGCGCATCGCCGCTGGCCCCGTACCTGCAGGCCAACTTCCTCGTGGCCTCCGAGGGCGTGGAGTACGGCGACACGAGCGTCGAGGGCATGGCCGAGCTGGTCCGCATCAAGGACACCTATGCCGCCAGCCAGCAGCCCGATGTGTACTTCAACTTCGGCTACCTGCAGGCGAAGGCCGTGACCGCGCTGCTCGAGAAGGCTGTCGAGCTCAGCGACCTGTCCCACGAGGGCGTGCTCCGGGCTCTCGAGGAGCTCGAGACGCTGACCTTCGACGGGCTCAGCGGCGACTACACCTACGGGCCGGCCGACGAGCGGGTGCCGCCGACGAAGTCGACGATCTTCAAGGTCGACCCGGCCAACCCGACGGGCCTCTCCCTGCTCGAGCGGGACATCGAGGCGCCGTTCGCGAAGGACTTCGAGTTCACGCGCGTCGACGAGTGACGACGGCGGTCGGGGGCCCTCCGGGCTGAACCGACGGAGGTGACGGGGGGGCCTCTGGGGCCCCCTCGTCGCGTCCTACCCCCGTACCTCAGCCAGGCGGGGCGTGGCCCACGGCCACGCCGAGCGCCTCGGCCACCGCTGGGTGGACGAGCGCCCCGCCCTGAACGTTGAGCCCGGCGGCCAGGACGGGATCGAGCCGGATCGCCTCCTCTGTGCCGTGGACGGCGAGAGCGACGATGTAGGGCAGCGTGGCGTTGGTCAAGGCGTGGGTGGAGGTGGCCGGGACCGCCCCCGGGATGTTGCCGACGCAGTAGTGGACGACGTCGTGCACGACGTAGGTGGGGTCGTGGTGGGTGGTCTCGCGAGCGGTGGCCACGCAGCCGCCCTGATCGATGGCGACGTCGACGATGACGGACCCGGGCCGCATCGACCGCACCATGTCCTCGGTGACCACCACCGGCGCCCGGCCACCGGCGAGGAGCACGGCGCCGATGACGAGGTCCGCCTCGGCGATGCACCGCTCGAGGGTGCCGCGGTTGGAGGCGAGGGTGCTGATCCGTCCCTTGTGGATCTGGTCGACGACCCGCAGCCGGTCGAGGTTGCGGTCGAGCAGGTTGACCTCCGCCTCCATGCCGGCGGCGATCCACGCGGCGTTCCAGCCGACGTTGCCGGCGCCGATCACCACCACCCGTCCAGGCTGCACGCCGGGCGCCCCGCCGAGCAGCACCCCGCGACCGCCCTGCGGCGCTTCGAGGAACCGGGCCCCGGCCTGCACGGCCATGCGCCCTGCGACCTCGCTCATAGGCGCGAGCAGCGGGAGCTGCCCGTCCTCACGCATCACGGTCTCATAGGCGAGGGCGGTGGTGCCCGAGTGGCACAGGCCGCGGGCCAGGTCCGGGTAGGCGGCGAGGTGGAGGTACGTGAACAGGGTCTGCTCGGCGCGCAGGCGCGGGAGCTCCTCGGCCTGGGGCTCCTTCACCTTGCACACGAGGTCGGCGCGGGCCCAGACCTCGGCTGCGGTGTCGACCAGCTCGGCCCCGGCGGCGGCGTACGCGTCGTCGGCGATGCTCGCGCCCTCCCCGGCGCCGGCCTCGACGAGCACGTCGACCCCGTGGGCCTCGAGCTCGCGGACGCCGTCGGGCGTGAGCGCCACACGGCGCTCGTCGGCCTTGACCTCGGCGGGGATCCCGACCACGTGCGTCGCCATCGGGCCATTCTGCCGGGCCGCGACGTCAGGGAGCGGCGACGACCTCGATCTCGCCCGCCATGCCATAGGCCACGTGGCCCGGGAGGTGACATGCGTACGCGACCACGCCGGGCTCGTCGAAGGTGGCGAAGGTGAACCCCCGCTCGCCCGGCGCGACGGAGACCTCGCCGGGCACCGGCGGGTGGCGCTGCTCCGCCCCGTCCTCGTGGGCACGCTGCACTGAGGGCGGCCCGACGACCAGCTCGTGGGCGATCGGGTCGTCGTTGCGCACGACCAGCTCGAGGAGGGTGCCCTCGACCACCCGCAGGCGGCCGACGGAGAAGCGGCTGTGCTCGATGCCGATCTCCACCCGCACGACCCCCGGGCCCAGGGCGCCGTGCGGGTCGGCGGAGGCGTCGACCGCGTACCCGGTGGCCGTGCCGAGCCCGGCTGCGGCGGCCACGAGCGCCCATCGCCTCAGGCGCCTCATGGCGCATTGTCCCGGTCGGAGCGCCGCCGGTCCCGCACCACGCCGCCGCCGAGCACGGCCGCCCCGGCGGCGGCGCCGAGGACGAGCGGCCAGGCGGAGCGGTCCGACTCGCCGAGCACCGAGCTGATCGGCTGGACGTCGGGGCCCTCCACGCCGGTGTCCCGGCGATCCGGGAGCGCGCCGTCGGCGGACACGGCGAGGTCGTAGTCGAGGTCGCCGGCGGGCGCCGCGACCTGCAGGTACGTGAACCACATCCGTTCGGGCACCCACTCCATGCCGACGTCCGACCGGAGGTCGTCGAGGAGCCCGGCGGAGGCCGGCTCGCTGCGCTCGAGGCGCAGGCCCGGCCCGCCGGCGAGCAGGTCGGGAGTGTCGTCGGTGAGGAGGAACACGTCGGCCTCCACGAAGCGGCTCTCGTCGAGGCCGAGGCTCAGGATCCGCAGCGGCACCCACGGCTGCTCCGTCGGGATGGTGAGCATGATCGGCGTGCCGTCGCCCGCGCCTTGGCCGAGCTCGGCCGCCCGCGAGGCGTCGAACCGCGCGGCCATGAACACCTGGCTGCGAGCGGCGTAGAAGTCGAGCACCTCGGGCGCGTCGGGCGTGAGGAGGAAGCCGTGCTCCGTGGCCCACCGGCCCACCTCCACGCCCCCGCCCCGCAGGACCGTGATGTCCAGCGCGTCGATCTTCGTCTCGAGGACCACCTCCGCGTCGGCCGTCGCTCGTCCCGACGTCAGCGCGGCTGCCTCTGCCCCGGCCGGGGGCGCCACCTCCTGGGCCAGGCGCTGCAGCGTCCAGTCCCCGCCCCGGACCACCTCGGTCGGGACGTCGGGCAGCGGGATGATGGAGCCCACCTCCTCGCCTTCGCCGGTGAACTCGAACGAGGTGACGTACCTCTCCACGCCATCGTGGAACGCCGCCAAGGTGCTGGTCCGGGTCAGCTGGACGGTGCCGTTCTCACCGATGAGGCCGCCGCACGCTGCGGCGGGTGACGCCCCGGCCACGATCACCGCGAGGGCGGCTGCGACGGCGGCGGCAGCAAGGAGCAGGGATCGCCGCAGTCGTCGGATCGTGCGGTGGTGGGGGTGGGGCATGGTGGGCTCCTCGGAAGGTCGGTCCCCCCTACGACGAGCGCGCGATGGGTCCTGGTTCCCCGTCCTTGCCTCGCCGGCATCGGGGGAGCGACCATCCGGCGTGGACTTCTCGAGGATGATGCAGCTGGAGGAGCACGGCCCCGACGTGTACGTGGGGGTCGGGCCCCGCTACCCCTGGGGCGGCCTGTACGGGGGCCAGATCGTGGCCCAGGGCCTCCGGGCGGCGGCGGCCACCGTGGAGGAGCGCTTCCGGGTCCACTCGCTGCACGCCTACTTCATCCGCCGGGGCGACCACGCGGAGCCGATCCGGTTCGAGGTGGACCGGATGCGCAACGGCCGCTCGTTCGTCACCCGGCACGTGGTCGCGCGCCAGTCCGTCGGGGTGATCCTGACGATGTCGCTGTCGTTCCAGGTGGACGAGGCGGGCCACGACGTGCAGATCGCCCGCCTGCCGGACATCCCGGGCCCGGACGGTCTCGAGGGCGACACGTGGATGACGATCTTCGAGCGGCGGTTCGCGACGCCGCGCAACGCGGTCGAGGGCCGGGGGATCGCGTGGATGAAGATGGCGGAAGAGGTCGGTCCCGACCCGGTCCTCCAGGCCTGCGCGCTGGCCTACCTCTCCGACGACCTGCCCACCGACGCCGTGGTGGCGCTCCATCCCGAGCGGCCGCGGGCGGACGAGGGCGACGCGTACGAGCTCGGCTTCATGGCGGCGAGCCTCGACCACGCCATCTGGTTCCACCGACCGCCCGTGGCCGACCAGTGGCACGTCCACGATTTCGCCAGCCACGGCTACCTCTCCAGCCGCGGCCTCGCCATCGGCCACGTCCTGACCTCAGGAGGCACCCACGTAGCCACCATCGCCCAAGAGGTCCTCCTGAGAAAGACGTCGCCATCGGCCGGCTGACGCCAGCCTCGGCGAGCTGAGCGGTGCGCCCGGGGGAGTGTGAGGGGGAACTCCCCCTCACCGGCGAGCGGGCCGGCTCCGCCGCCCGACCTCGACGGGGCGCAGCCGCCCGACCTCGATCAGTCCACCCGTTCCCCGTACATCCAACGGAGGGGGTCGGCGAGGAGCTCGAGCCGCTCGCCGTCCGGGCCGAGGAAATAGAGGGAGGTCTCGTCGACGTGGTCGTAGGCGACACCGGCGGCGTCCAGGCGGGCTTTGGCCTCGTGCCAGTGGGCGACCTCGATCGAGATGGCGAGGTGGTGCAGGCCGCCGAGCACCTCGGCGTACGGGCCGGGGTCGACGCCGGGCAGGTCGAAGAAGGCGATGGTGTTGCCGGCGCCGAGGTCGAAGAAGAAGTGGGTGGACCCGGCCAGGTCGCGGTTCTCGAACATGGTCGTCAGCGGGAAGCCGAGCACCTCTTGGTAGAAGTGCGTGGTCCGCTCGACGTCGCTGCACACCAGCGCCACGTGGTGGACGCCTCGGGCGGCCGACGGCGGCCGTCCGTCCCGGTCCCGCAGGTAGGTCGCTCGGATCCGATCGCGCTCGGTCGCGAGCCGCGCTCGGTCCTCGGCCCCCACCTCGTCGCTCCCGGCCGTGTAGCTGCCTGCCACCGGGTCAGCCCTGCGTCGCCGCGTGCAGCTGCCCGATCAAGGCGACGAGCTCGGCCCGCTCACCGTCGGTGAGGGGCTCGAACGCGTGGGCCATGGCCTCGTCGGTGGCGGCCTCTGCGGCGTCCCACTGCGGGGCCAGCCCGTCGACGTCCGTCACGTCGGGCCACCCGAAGAGCGGCGCCATGGCGGGGGAGCGGAGGGAGACGGCCTGCAGCGGGGTGAGCCCGGAAGCGATGACGGCCGCGCCGTGGAGCCCGTTGCGGAGCTCGCGCAGGGCGTTCATCTGGTGGACGGCGTGCGCCTTCGGGGCGGCGGGCACATCGAGGGCTCGGAAGGCGGCGAAGATCGGGGCGCAGGCGGGGCGGGCGCCGGCGACCGCCTGGTCGAGCAGCCTGGACAAGCGCTCGGCATCGAGCTCGTCGGGCACCCGGTCCTCGGCCCATGCCGCGCAGCACGCGCCGAACTCCGCCGCGGCCTGCCGCGCTGGCAGGACGGAGCACCCGAGCTCCCACTGCGCCCGCACGTGCCCGGGCTCGAAGAAGGTGAACGCCGCAGCCACGACGTCGGCGTCGACGTCGCCGAGGACGCCGCCTCGCCCCGTGGTGTAGAAGTCGAGCCCCTGGAAGCCGAGCTCGGCGCCTCGTTGGTAGGTATTGCCGTCGAGCATGAAGTGGCCGCCCACCGCGCTCACGGCGGCGGCGGTGTCCTTGGCGGCGGTCCGTGCTTCCATGTGCGTCCCCCTGGTCGGGCCGGTCGGCTCCGGCCTGTCTACCCGGTTGCGGTGCCGGGTTCCCAGCCCCACAGCTGTCACACGAGGTTGCCCTGGACATTGAGCGCGGCCAGCTTGTCCGGGTTCCGCACCATGTGGAGGTCGGTGACCCGCCCGTCGCGCACGTGGAGGGCGAGGGCCATGAACAGGATCCCGTGCAGGCGGACGACGACTCCGGGATCGCCGTTGAGCTCGGCGGGTTCCACCGTCATCTCGTAGCCGGCCATACGGTGCGAGATGTTGACGAGGAAGCGGCTGATGCGGTGTGGGCCGATGACCGGCTGGCGCGCCGCCCTGGCCAGCGCGCCGCCGTCGCTGATCAGCACGGCCCCGTCGGCGAGCAGGCTGACCACCTGCTCGAGGTCTCCGGCGATGATCGCGCCCACCAGCTGCGTAGCCACGTCTCGGGCGTCGGCTGGCGCGGCGGACGGGTGGTCTCGATCGGTCCGCACCCGCTTCCGGGCCCGGGACGCTGCCTGCCGGCACGCCGCGGGAGAGCGGTCGACGATGGCCGCGATGTCGGCAAACGGCAGGCGGAAGACATCGGCCAGGAGGAAGATCACGCGCTCCTCGGGTCCCAGGGCCTCGAGCATCCGGAGGAACCCGAACGTCAGAGACTCGGCCATCTCCGCCGCGTGCGCAGGATCGTCGGCGGGGTCCGCCGAAGCGCCGACCCCGCTGCGTCCCAGCACGGGCTCCGGGAGCCACGGTCCGACGTACTGCTCTCGACGCACGCGGGCCGAGCGCAGCACGTCCAGCGCGAGGCGGGACACAACGGTCGTCAACCACGCCGGTTCGTCCCGGATCGATCCTGGCGACGCGGCCTGCAGCCGCAGCCATGCCTCCTGCACCACGTCCTCCGCATCGAGGCGCGACCCCAGGATCCGGTACGCCAGCCCGACGAGCCGGGGCCGCTCGGCCTCGAACCGCTCGCTGGGTGCGTCCGCCACCGTGCTCACGTCGCGAAGTCTGCTCGGTGCGCCACGCCGATGCCTGCTAACGGGAGGCGGTCGGAATCGTGCGGTCGCCTTCGTCCAGCGCGCGGGCGGCCGTGCGGCCGGCGGCCTCGCCGCTGGCCAGGGCGGCGTCGGCCAGGTGGCCTTCGGGGCCGACCCAGTCGCCGGCCACGAGCACGCCGGGCGGCCCGGCGCTACTGATTCCTGGTCGGCCGGCCAGGCCGCCCCGCTGCGGCGTGGGGACGACGCTGCATACGACCATCCGGTGCAGATAGCGCTGCTCCACGGCATCCGCTGGATCGGCGCCCGCCACCTTGGCGTAGTCCGTCAGCTCGGCGCGCCCGGCTCCTGGTTCCGGGTGCTCGTCGGCGGTGAGGTAGCGCATCGCGTGCACGACGGAACCGCCGGGAGGTGCGAGGTCGGCCGGCGGGGCGTGGCGGATCAGGTAGACGGGGCGGTCGACGCCGAGGACGACGGTCACGTCCGGGACGTGGTCGAAGCCGAGGTCGAGGCACGCGGCTGCGGCCTCCGGACCGGCGTCGGTCCAGGCTGTCGGCGACTCCTCGAGCAGGGCGGCGCAGGCTTTCGGCGGGCCGCTGGCCAGGATCACCTGCCGGGCCAGTAGCGCCCGTCCGTCCGCCGCGTGCACCGACGTGCGGCCGGCCTCGGGTTCGATCCGGCTGACCGCGGCACCGGCGCGGAGCTCGGCTCCGGCCCGTGCCGCCTTCGTCGCCAGCTCGTCGATGAGCCGTCCCCACCCGCCGTGCAGGTAGCGCACGCCGGCTCCGAGCGCGAGCTGGAGCTGGCCGGCGGCGACGTCGGCGGACGCGACCTCGTGGTCGGCCACGTACGTGGCCGTGCGGGTGAGCATCGCGACGAGGTCGCGCTCGTCCCCGTCCAGGCCGAGCTCGTCGAACCAGGTCGACACCGTCCGGTCGGCCAGGGTGGCCGGTCGCCACCGCCGTGCGCCCGCGAGCGCCCGCACCAGCCGCACCTTTCCCTTGGCGGACACGAGGTCGGTGCGGGCGAGGCTGAGGGGCCCGGCCGGCAGCATTCCGAGCCGATCGCCCCGACGCCCTCGTGCACCTTTCAGCGGCGGCAGGACGCTGGGCAGGTGGACACCGAGCCGGTCGAGCACGCTGTTGCCCACCCCGCCGACGTAGAGCGCGTGCGCGCCGCGGTTGAAGCGGAAGCCCCGCACGACATCGGTGCGGGCGCGCCCGCCCGGCGCCTGGCCGTCGAGGACGACCACGGACCGCCCGCGCCCGGCGGCGGCGGCCGCTGCCGTCAGCCCGGCCAGGCCCGCTCCCACGATGACCACGTCCACCTGTTCCACAGCCACACCTCCGTCGTCGTCACGACCCTGACGAGACAGCCGGGGGATGTGTGACAGAGTCACCGGGCTCGGCGGTACCGGACCACCCGCCAGACCTCGCTCGAACCAAAACCGGAGACCAGATGACGACACCCTCCAGTGCCATCCCGAGCGCAGGCCCGGGCGGCCGCGCAGCCGCGGACGCGGGCCCCTCCCTCCTCAGCCCGATCTCCCGCATCGCGATCGCGGCGGTCGGTGCCTACGTCGGCGCACAGGTCATCGCAGACGTCACGAGCCTGAAGATCGGGAACGTCACGGGCCGTGCGGTCGACATGGGCACGTTCATCTACCCGATCACGTTCACGCTCCGCGACGTGGTGCACAAGGCGCTCGGCAAGCGGGCGGCGCGCACGCTCGTGGTGACCGCAGCCGTCGTCAATGTCTGCATGGCGGCGTACCTGCAGTGGGCCGCCAAGGCGCCCAGCGACGTCTCCTACCCGCTGGCCGCCGAGTTCGAGGCCGTGCTCGCACCGCTCTGGCGCATCACCACCGCATCGATCGTCGCCGAGGTGGTGAGCGAGCTCGTGGACACCGAGGTGTACTCCTGGTTCGTCACCCGGGTGACGCGCCGCCACCAGTGGGCCCGCGTCGCGGTGAGCAACGCCGTGAGCGTCCCGCTCGACAACGTGATCTTCGCCGTGGGCGCGTTCGGCGCGCTGCCCGGCCTCGGCGACCACGCGCTGACGCTTCCCTGGGACGCGGTGTGGCAGATCTTCTGGGTGAACCTGACGGTCAAGGCCCTCGTCAGCGCGGTGAGCCTTCCGCTGATCTACCTCTCGCCCGACCCGCACTCCACGTAGGCGGCCGCCGCCAGGCCCTGCACCTCGGCGACGAGACCCTCCTGGGCCTCCGGCGCGATCAGCTCCTCGTACGTCAGGCCGTCGAGCACGGAACCTGCGAAGCACCGGCTGCCGTCCGGTCCGAGCTCGGGGGCCGAGCCGCCGACGAGGTAGCCCCAGAGGTTCGGCAGCACGAGCACCTGGGTGGACCGCCCGACCACTGCGAGATCGGCATCGGGGCCCGGGTCGCACGCGTCGATGGCGGGGTGGCCGCCGACCTCGAGCACCTCGGTGAGCTCGCCGGGGAGGGCGTCCTGGAAGGCCTTGAGCGCGTTGCGCATCTCCGTCTCCTCGGGCTCGGCGTCTCCCGCAAAGACGGTGCGCACGCAGGTGCGGCCGTCGCGCTCGAACACGCCGTAGGCGTCGCCGGCCCAGCCGAGGACGGCGTCGAAGGCGACGGAGGGCTCGAGCCGCTCGGCGAGCATGAGGAACCAGCCCGGGCTGCCGAACGGTCCCTCGTCGAGGGTCTCCACGTCGCCGAGCGAGAGCCCGACGTCGGTCGCGTCCTCGCCGGCCAGGTAGCTCGCCGGGTCGAAGAGGTGCTCCTCGGTGGACGGCGGATCGCGGAAGGCGTCGTCGACGGCGTCGTTGCCGCCGTCCTCGAAGAGCGCGTTCACGAAGGGACCGCCGAGGTCGTAGGGGATCCGGAAGATCGCCGCGATGGAGTCGGGGACCCCCGAAGTCGTCGCCTCGGCGCCGGCCACCTCCGCCTCGTACTCCGCCTCGTACGCCGCTGCCTCCTCGTCGGAGAGCTCCTCGGTGACGTACGCGTCCTCGACCCGGAGGGCATCGCCCTCGGCGAGGCCGCGCCGCGCCACGGACTCGCTGCTGTCGGCCGCCCCATCGAGGACGCCGCCCAGGTCGAAGTGCTGGTCCTGCAGCGCGTGGGTGAGCTCGTGGACAAGGGTCACCCTCAGGCCCGCCGTCAGCTCGGTGCCTCGCACGCGGACCCGCTCGTCCTCGGGCGTGTAGAAGGCGAGCGTGCCACCGTCGGAAACGTCGTTGATCACTTGGAACAGGTCGACGTCCCCGGAGGCGAGACCGACGGCGCGCAGCTGGGCGATCGTGAGGTCGAGCTCCTCGCGGTCGGCGTCGTCGAGGGCGTCGCCCTCCGTGACCGTCTCGGCGGAGTACTCCGCGGCGGTGAGGAAGTCGACGTGGACCGGGTGGTCGAACTCCAGCTCGCGCTCGTCTTCCACGAACTCGGCGAGGTCGGCGATCCTCGGGTCCCAGCGATCCGGGTGAGCCACGCCGGGCTCATCGACAGCCCCCGTCACGACCGCGAGCACCCCGGTCGCGAACACGCCGAGGATGGCCACCCCCAGGCCCCGGTCGCGGGGGGACGCCCGCCCGCCCGACCCGGGCGGGGGCACCCGGGGCGGGGGCGTGGGCGCCCAGGCGGCCTCGGGAGCGGGGGCGGGGGGTGGCGGCGGCAGCGGCATGGTGCGAGCCCGACGACGCCGGGTGCCCCGAGGCTACCGGCGCGACGAGTGGAGCCCGCCGGGGCTCAGCGGACGGGGTGGAGGTGCACGGCCAGGCAGAGGTGGAGGTGCTCCTCCACGAACGACGGGATGTCGGGCCACGGCATGTCCGGCCGGGCGACGAGCAGAGAGGTCAGCCCGTGGATGTTGGCCCAGACGTGCAGGGCCGTCGTGAACGGGTCCGTGTCGGCGGGCATCAGGCCGGCGTCGACGACTCGCTGGATGCCGTCGACCAGGTGGGCGAAGGAGCCGGTGCTCAGGACATCGCCCCACTGGTCGGGGGTGGTGTAGGCCGGACCCATGAACATGATCCGGTAGTGCTCCGGATGCTCGACGCCGAAGCGCACGTAGGCCCGACCTCGAGCGGCCATCGCCTCGAGCGGGTCGTCGATGCCGGCCACCGCCTCCTCGATGACGTCGTCGAGGAGTGCGAACTGCCGGGCGCACACCTCGAACAGGAGGTGGGTCTTGTCGACGAAGTGCCGGTAGATCGAGGGCGGGGTGACCCCGGTGGCGTGAGCGACGGAGCGGATCGACACCGCCTCTTCCGACCCGGTCTCGAGCAGCAGGCGCTCCGTGGCCTGGAGGATCTCCTCGCGGAGGAGCTCTCCCTCGCCCTTGCGAGCGCGCTTGCGGGTGACCGTCACCCCTTCAGCCTGACATTCCCACGGGCTCCCTGTCCGTCGGCTCGAGCTCCTCGAGCTCGTACAGATCCACGTGCTCGCTGATGCCGAAGCGATCGTGGAACCGGCGGAGGGGGGCGGGCGCCCACCAGTTCCACTCCCCGGCCAGGCGCATGAAGGCGGGCACGAGGAGCGCCCGGATGAGGAACGCGTCCATCAGCACGGCCAGCGTCAGACCGACGCCGAACAGCTTGATGAAGGTGATGTTGCTGGTGGCGAAGGAGAGGAACACCACCGCAATCAGGAGCGCAGCCGCGGTGACGATCCGGCCCGTGCGCTCTAGGCCGATGGCCACCGACTGCTCGTTGTCGCCGGTGCGGTCGTGCTCCTCCTTGATGCGGGACAGGAGGAACACCTCGTAGTCCATCGACAGCCCGAAGACGACGCAGAACATGAGGATCGGGATGGCCGCGTCGATTTGCCCGGTGGCCGTGAAGTCAAGGAGGCCGCTCAGGTTGCCGTCCTGGAACACCCAGACCATCGCGCCGTATGTGGCGGTGAGGCTGAGCAGGTTCAGGATGAGCGCCTTGATCGGGATGATCACCGACCCGAACTGGATGAACAGGATGACGAAGGTGATGATCGCGATGATCCCGAGGGCCAGCGGCAACCGGCCGAACAGCGCCGACTTGATGTCGGTGAGCTCCGCCGACATACCGGTGACCTGCACCGGGAACGGCGCCTCGGTGTCTCGGATGGCAGCGACGAGGTCCTCGCCCTCCGAGGAGAGCGGCTCCACGTCGGGGACGACGGAGAGGTAGGTGCTGCCTCCGCCGGCGGTCGTGCTGAACGTGAGGTGCCGACCCGACCCGCCCTCGAGCACCTTCGTGCCGACCTCGCAGCCGAACTCGGCGGCGGTGCCCTGCGCGCAGTAGGTGCCCGTGCTGGCGTCGACCCGGGACACGCCGGGGATCTGGGCGAGCTCCGTGGCGTACTCGCCGATCTCGGAGGAGCGCGCCGCGAGGTCGCCGATCCCGATGGCGACCACGGCCGCGGCGCCGGCCTCCTGCGAGCTGAACTCCTCGCGGATGATGTCGTGCACCTGGCGGCTGCGGGCGTCCTCCTGCATGACCCGGTCGTCCGGCAGCGAGATGTCGAGGCGGAGGAACGGGGTGCCGAGGGCGAGGAGCACCGCGATCGAGCCGACCGCGAACACCACGGGGCGTCGCATGACCAGGACCGCGGTGCGGTGCCAGAACCCCTCGTCGCGGCTCGCTGCCGAGCGCTTGAAGAGGGCAAGGGAGTCGACCCGGTGGCCGAGGGCGCCCAGGACGGCGGGGAGCACGACGACGGAGAAGGTGCCGGCGAGGAAGGCCACGGCCACGCCCGCGTAGGCGAAGCTCCGGAGGAAGGCGAGCGGGAAGACGAGCAGCGCGCACAGCGAGGCGGCCACCGTCACGGCGCCGAAGGCCACCGTCCGGCCGGCGGTGCGCACGGTGCGCCTCACGGCAACGTCCGGCGCGTGGCCGGCGCGGAGTTCCTCCCGGAACCGGGAGACCATGAAGAGCGAGTAGTCGATGGCCAGGCCGAGGCCCATCCCGGTGGTGAGGTTGAGGCTGAAGATGGACACCTCTGTGACCGTCGCCAGCAGGCGCAGCACGACGAACGTGCCCACGACGGCCAGCGCGCCGATGGCCAGCGGCAGCGACGCCGACACGAGGCTGCCGAAGACGAGCAGCAGGAGGATCAGCGTGATCGGCAGGGCGATGGTCTCGGCGCGCACGAGGTCGTCCTCGATGGTCGTGCCGACCTCTCGGAACACCTCGCCGAAGCCGCCGACCCCCACCACGAGCTCGCCGTCTCGCGTGTACTTCGGGGTGAGCTCCTCCATCCGGTCGTTGACGTAGTCCTGCGAGCCCTCCACCCGGCCGAGCACGAGCGCCCGGTCGCCGCCGTCGCTGCGCAGCGGCGGCGCCTTGTCGAGCGACCAGTAGGACCCGACGTTGGCGAGGTCCTCCTCCGCGGCCAGCTCCTGGGTGAGCGTGAGCCCGGCCGCTGCCGTCGCCGGGTCGTCGACGCTGCCGCCGGGTGCGGTGACGACCAGGATGACGTTGGGCGTCGCCGCCCCGAACGTCTCGAGCAGTGCCTTGTCCGCCTTGTAGGCCTCGGAGCCGGGGTCGTCGAACCCGCCGGCGCTGAGGTGCTCCGACACGGGCCCGCCGTACGCCCCGGAGAGGACGAAGGTCAGCACGGCACCGACCAGGACGAGCCGCCGGCGACGGATCGCAAAGGCGCCGAGACGGGTCAGCATGGGCGGCCTCCTCGTGTGCGCTGGGTGATCCCAGCGTCTGGGTAACGGCGTTACCTCAACACGTCGCCTGCCATCCGTCCAGATGACGTCGGTCACAAGCGCACGCCCGAGTTGCATGCCGGAGCCCCCGAGGATCAGGGTGGCGCCCGTGGCCGAGGCGGACGTCGGGAGCTTTCCGGGAGCGCGTGCGCCGGATCGCCAGCGCTTCGTAGACAGCAACGGCCTGGGCATCGCAGTCCACGAGTGGGGTGACGAGGGCGCGCCGCCGCTGTTCCTCGCCCACGGAGGGATGGACTTCGCCCGAACCTTCGACGTCTTCGCGCCGATCCTCGCCGACGCAGGGTGGCGGGTCGTGTCGTGGGATCACCGCGGGCACGGCGACTCCGAGCACGCCCCGCTCTACAGCTGGGAGGCCGACCTGCGCGATGCGGTCCAGGTCCTCGACTCCGTCACCCCCGCGGCAGCGCCGATCGTCGGGCACTCGAAGGGCGGCAGCCTCATGCTGCAGCTGGCCGACGCACTGCCCCACCGGGTCAGCCACCTGATCAACGTCGACGGCCTGCCCTCCCGACGGAGCTTCCCCGACGTGGCCGACCACCAGCGCACGAAGCTCCTGGCCCAGGAGCTGACGTCCTGGCTCGATCACCGGCGCGGGCTGGTGAGCGCGCAGCGCAAGCCCGGCACGATCCCGGAGCTGGCGGCGCGTCGCGGTCGGCTCAACCCGCGCCTGTCCGAGGCGTGGCTGCAGTACCTGGTCACCGTGGGGGGCCGCGAGGACGAGGACGGCTGGCGCTGGAAGATCGACCCCGTGATGCGCTTCGGGGGGTTCGGGCCGTGGCGGCCGGAGTGGTCGATGATGCGCCTGCCCGACATCGGCGTCCCCGTGCTGGCGGTGCTCGGCACCGAGGCGGATCCGATGGGGTGGGGCACACTGCCGGTCGACGTCGAGTCGCACCTCCCTCCCGACGGCCGCCTGGTGACGGTGGAGGGCGCCGGCCACTTCGTCCACATCGAGCGCCCCCACGACATGGCCGCACTCGTCCTGGAGCACCTCTCGTGACACCCGTGCGGCTCCGGCACAACAAGCTCGTCCTCGCCCTGCACGAGCTGCGGGCCGGCGACGGCCGTCCTTTGCTGCACCTGCACGGGCTCGGCGAGCGTTCGCCCGGCAGCGTGCCGGCGCACCTCGCCGCGTGGCCCGGGCCGGTGTTCGCCCTCGACCTGTCGGGTCATGGCGACTCCGACGTAGCCAGAGGCGGCGGCTACTTCTGCGAGGTGCTCATGGGCGACGTCGACGCCGCCCTGGCCCACCTCGGTCCGGTCACCGTGTTCGGACGGGGGCTGGGCGCCTACATCGGGCTGCTCACGTCGGGCGGCCGGCCCGAGCTGGTGCGCGGCACCATCTGCTTCGACGGGCCGGGCCTGGCCGGCGGCGGGCCCTCGCCGGTGTCGCCGTTCATCCCGTCGGGGGTAGACCCGCCGCCGCCCGGAGGCACGCCCGACCCGTGGGCGATCCTCGAGCTCACCCGTGACCTCCGCCCGCCGGACTACGCGGCGAGCTTCGCCCGCCAGGCGGTCGCCCGCTCGGGGCTCGAGATCGCCATCGCCGTGTGCGGCGTGAACCGTCCGCCGTGGCTGGAAGCCGTCGCGGCCGAGCCCGGCACGCTCACGTGCCCGCTCGGCGAGGCGCTGCGGATGTTCGCCGCCGTCGACTGACGATCGTCAGCCCTCGCGCCACGCGACGAAGGCCGCGAGGGAAGCCAGCTCGTCGGCCGCTTCCGGCGCGATCGGGGCGTCGACGAGCGCAGCCAGGGCCTGCTGGGCGAGCCGGTCGATGGCCGACTCCACCGAGGCGAGTGCGCCGGTGGCGACGAGCACCTCCTGCAGCCGTGCGATCTGGGCCGCGTCGAGGTCGGCGGACCCGACCTCGGCCAGCACGTCGGCCTGGGCCGGCGTGGCCGACCGCACGGCCAGCGCGAGGAGCGGCGTCGGCTTCCCCTCGCGCAGGTCGTCGCCCACCGGCTTCCCCGTGAGCGCCTCCTCCCCGAACGCACCGAGGAGGTCGTCCCGCAGCTGGAAGGCCTCGCCGAGGGGGTCGCCGTACGCCGACAGCGGACCGACCAGGTCCGTGAACCGTCCGGCCAGCGCCGCGCCCACGTGGAGGGGGCGTTCGATCGTGTACTTGCCCGACTTGAAGCGGGCGATCCGACGCGCTGTCTCGAGGCCGACGTCGCCGCTCGCCGTCCCGACGAGGTCGAGGTACTGGCCGACGTTCAGCTCGGTGCGCAGCTCGTCCCACACCGCCTGCACGTCCGGGTTGGCGCGGGGGAGCAGCCGATCCGCGTAGACGTGGGCCAGGTCGCCGATGAGGATGGCCACGCCCTCGCCGAACCGGCGGACCTCGCCCCGCCAGGCCTCCGCACGGTGGCGGTCGGCGTAGGCGAGGTGCACCGTGCGGGCCCCGCGGCGCACCGCCGAGCCGTCCATCACGTCGTCGTGCACCAATGCGAACGCCTGGAGGAGCTCGAAGGCGGCCCCGGCATCGACGACGGCCGGGTCGTCGGGCTCGCCGCCCGCCCCCACGAAACCCCAGTGGCAGAACGCGGGCCGCAGGCGCTTGCCGCCCCCGAGGACGAACCGGCGCAGGGAGTCGAGCGGCTCCGCGAGGCTCGGGTCGAGCTTCCGCCAGCGGTCGTGCTCCGCCGTCAGCAGCCCGTCGAGCCGGCCGCTCACCCGCTCGGAGATCGCCGCGAGGCTGGGTGGCGCGGGCGTCGGACCGGGCACCACGGGTCAGCCGTCGTCGGGCTCGGCGTCCGGCTGCAGCTCGGTGACGATCTGATCGACCTCCACCCGAGCCGCCGCGATGCGCGTGCGGCACACCCGTAGCAGCTCCGCCGCCCGGCGCACCCGCGTGGCCAGGACGTCGACGTCGACGGCGTCGTCCTCGATCTCGACGAGGATCGTCTCGAGCTCGGCCAGCGCGGACGCGTAGCCGATGTCGGCGGCGGGCGGCGGGTCGTCAACCATCGTCTGCCACCGTAGAGGGCGGGATGACCGTGGACCGCACCTCTCCCCCCGCCAGCAGCGTGACGAGGTCGTCGCCTGCGGCCACGTCGTCTGGCGACCGGACGAGCCGACCGTCGTGGGAGCGCGTGATCGACCAACCCCGCGCCAGCGTGCGCTCGGGATCGTTGGCCCGCACCCTCGCCTCCGTGGACGTGACCACGCGCTCGGCCTCCGCCAGCGCGCGCGGCGCACGGTGCACGAGGCGTCGCGCGGCGGCCTCCGCCCGCGAGTCGCCCGCCCGGACGTGGGCCCGCGCCGCGCCGGCCACACGCCCGCCGTGGCCGTCGAGTCGCCGCTGCGCCGTGAGGAGCCCTGAGGTGGCCCCTCGGCGGACGCGGTCGGCGACCACGCCCAGCCACCGCTCCTGGTCGGCGACGTCCCGCGTGGCTCGGCCGGCGATGGCGGCCCACAGGCCAGAGACCTGCATCGAGAACTCGGCCACCGACGAGGCGAGGCCCTGCGCGCACGCCGTCGGGGTCTTGTGGCTCGTGTGGGCCACCTCGTCCGCCACGGAGCGGTCGATCTCGTGCCCGATTCCGGTGACCACGGGCACCGGGCAGGCCGCGATCGCTCGCGCCACCCGCTCGTCGTCGAAGGCCATCAGGTCGGTGCGGGCGCCCCCGCCCCGAACGAGGGCGACGACGTCGACCCCACCGGCGGCCGCCTCGGCGATGGCGGCTGCGATCTCGAGAGGCGCGCCGAGGCCCTGCACCCGGGTGTCGATCCGCACGAGGTCGAAGGCGAAGCCGCTCGACCGGAGCTCCTCGACGAAGTCGGCCTCGGCCGCGCTCCCGCGGCTCGTCACGAGACCGATCCGCAACGGCACCAGCGGCATCGGGCGCGCCGCGTTGGCGGCCAGCAGCCCCTCCTCGGTGAGGCGGGCGATGAGCTCGGCCCGGGCGACCTCCAGCTGGCCAAGGGTGTGGGCGGGATCGATGGACGTCATGCGGAGCTGGAGTTGGCCGCGCGGCAGGTACCAGTCGAGCCGGCCGCGGATCCGGACGTCCGTGCCGTCGGTGATGCGGACCCGACCACCCGCCCGCTTGAGGATGGCGTTGACCCCCGCCTTGTTGCGGGACGAGAGCATCACCGACAGGCACGCACCGCCGTCATCTCCCGGCTCGGTGAGGGTGAAGTACACGTGGCCCGAGCTCGGCCGGGACAGGTCGCGCACTTCGCCGCGCACCCACACCTCGTCACGGAACGCGGCACGGAGCACGTTGCCGATGCGGTCGGCCAGCTCGGTGACCGACCACGTGGGCTCCGGGATCGCTCCCACATCGGGGTCGTCGAACAGCGACATGCCGTCACGTTAGGGCTGCCGTGCGACGGCCCAGCGGCCGGTCGGTGGGTTCCGGTCAGCGCAGCCCGGGGGCACGGGGACATGCCGCACACGGAGATCGCACCCAGGCGTCCTGCCGGTGGACACGATCCTGCACGGGTGGACGCAGGTGCCCGCGCCGGCGCCCACCGCACACCGACGGTCCCCGCCATCCGCACGACGGCCCCCCAAGGGATTTCCTGCCCCGCCGGCATCACGGCAGACTGACCCGACCAACGCATCGACACGAGAGGGGCCCCCGATGCCCGAAGCCGTCATCGTCGCAACCGCCCGCACGCCCATCGGCCGTGCCAACAAGGGCAGCCTCACCGAGTGCCGGCCCGACGACCTTGCCGGCTTCATCGTGAAGACCGTGCTCGAGAAGGTGCCGCAACTCGACCCGCATACGGTCGAAGACGTGATCATGGGCTCGGGCCAGCCCGGAGGCGAGGCCGGCTTCAACGTCGCCCGCGTCGCGGCGTTGCTCGCCGGTCTCCCCGACGTCCCCGGCGTCACCGTCAACCGCTACTGCTCGTCGTCGCTGCAGACCATCCGAATGGCCGCCCACGCCATCAAGGCCGGCGAAGGCGACGTCTTCGTCGCCGCCGGCGTCGAGACGGTCAGCCGCTACATGTACGGTGCCTCCGACACGGGCCCGCACAACCCGCTCTTCGCCGACGCCGAGGCCGTCACCAGCGAGCGCACCAACGGCGCCGACAGCTGGACCCCGCCGGCCGGCCTCCCCGACATCTACATCGCCATGGGCCAGACCGCCGAGAACGTCGTCGTCTCCGAGGGCGTCAGCCGCGAGGAAATGGACGAGTGGGGCGCACGCTCGCAGCAGCGAGCCGTGGCCGCCCAGGAGCGAGGCTTCTTCGACCGGGAGATCACCCCCGTCACAACGCCGTCCGGCACCGTCGTCAGCAAGGACGACGGCCCCCGCCCGGGCACCACCGCCGAGAAGCTGGCCGAGCTGAAGCCCGTGTTCCGCCCCGACGGCAAGGTCACCGCCGGCAACGCCTGCCCCCTCAACGACGGCGCCGCCGCCGTCATCGTGATGAGCGACACCCGGGCCAACGAGCTGGGCATCACGCCGATCGCCCGGATCGTGTCCTCCGGCGTCACCGGCCTCAACCCCGAGATCATGGGCATGGGCCCGGTCGAGGCCTGCCGGCAGGCCCTCGAGCGGGCCGGCCTCAGCATCGATGACATCGACCTCGTCGAGATCAACGAGGCGTTCGCCGCCCAGGTGCTCCCGTCCGCCAAGCACCTCGGCATCGACCACGAGAAGCTCAACGTCAACGGTGGCGCCATCGCCCTCGGCCACCCCTTCGGCATGACCGGCGCCCGCATCATGACCACCCTGCTCAACGGCCTCGAGGACAGCGGTGGCCGCTACGGCATCGAGTCCATGTGCGTCGGGGGCGGCCAGGGCATGGCGATGGTGGTGGAGCGGCTCTAGTCGTCGAGCGGCCTGGTGGCTGCTGTCGATCCTCTGGCTGATCTGGAGGGAGCGCTTCGGGATTGGCG
>JAUXRW010000046.1 GCA_030681555.1 Acidimicrobiales bacterium | reverse complement strand
AAGTACCGCCTGGCCGAACCCGACCTCGTCGACGTGCTCGACATCGACAACGCGGGGGTCCGGGATCAGCAGATCGCTCGACTGGCCCAGATCCGGGCCAGTCGCGACACCGCGGGATGCGATGCCGCGTTGGGGGCGCTTCGAGACGGGGCCGCCGGTGACGGCAACCTCCTCGCGCTCTGCATCGATGCCGCGCGGTCTCGAGCCACCGTCGGCGAGATGTGCGACGCCATGGAATCCGTCTTCGGCCGGCACAAGGCGGAGATCCGTAGCATCTCCGGTGTGTACGGCGCGGCCTACGACGGCGACAAGGGCTTCGAGGCCGTTCAGTCGGAGGTGGCGGCGTTCGCGCAGGAGGCGGGCCGCCGGCCACGCCTCCTGATGGCCAAGATGGGACAGGACGGTCACGACCGCGGCGCGAAGGTGGTCGGCACCGCGTTCGCCGACCTGGGGTTCGACGTCGACTTCGGCCCGCTGTTCGAGACCCCGGCCGAGGTCGCCCGCGCCGCGGTCGAGAACGACGTCCACGTGGTCGGTGTCTCCAGCCAGGCGGCTGGGCACAAGACCCTGGTGCCGCAGCTCATCGAGGAGCTGGCGACGGCGGGCGCCGGCGACATCCTCGTGGTGTGCGGCGGCGTCATCCCCCCGCAGGACCACCAGTTCCTCGCCGACGCCGGGGTCGTGGCCGTGTTCGGGCCGGGCACCAACATCCCGGAGGCCGCGGGTCGCGTGATCGAGCTGATCCGCGAGAAGCTCACCACGGCGTGAGCGTGTGAGCGCCTCGCTGGCCGACCGGGTCAGCTCCGGCGATCGGCGGGCCCTGGCGCAGGCGATCACCCTCGTCGAGTCCACCCGCGACGACCACCGGGAAGAGGCGGCGGAGCTCCTCGACGCGCTCCTCCCCCGAACCGGGCGGTCGCTCCGGGTGGCCGTCACGGGCAGCCCGGGCGCAGGGAAGTCCACGTTCATCGAGGCCCTGGGTCTGCGGCTGCTCGGGGCAGGTCACCGGGTCGCCGTCCTCGCCATCGACCCGTCGAGTCAGCGATCGGGGGGCTCCATCCTCGGGGACAAGACCCGGATGGAAGACCTCACGCGCCGTCCCGACGCCTACGTGCGGCCGTCTCCGTCCGGCGGCACGCTCGGCGGCGTGGCCCGGCGTACCCGTGACGCGCTGCTCCTGTGCGAGGCGGCCGGCTACGACGTCGTCCTCGTCGAGACCGTCGGTGTCGGGCAGTCCGAGACGGCCGCCGCCGACCTCGTCGACTGCATGCTCCTGCTCGCCACGCCGGGGGCGGGTGACGAGCTGCAGGGCATCAAGCGCGGGATCATGGAGCTGGCCGACGTCATCGCCGTGACCAAGTCCGACGGCGACCTCCTGCCGAGCGCCCAGCGGGCGGCGTCCGACCTGCGCCACGCCGTGCACCTGCTCCGCCCGAAGCATCCGGGCTGGTCGGTGCCCGTCCTCCCGGTGTCCGCGGTGGCGGGGATCGGCGTGGACGAGGTGTGGCAGGCCGTGGAGGCCCTCCGCGACCACCTGCGCGCCGACGGGCGCCTCGACGAGCTGCGGTCGGGTCAAGCGGTGACCTGGCTCTGGAACGAGATCCAGTCCGACGCCCTCCGGGCGTTCCGGGAGGACGAGGTGATCGCCGCCCGGGCGCGCGAGGAGGAGACAGCGGTGCGGGCGGGCACCACGTCGAGCTCGGCCGCCGCCCGGCGGCTCATCCGCCTGCACCGAAGCGCCGCCGCCCCATGACCCGGAGCGGGCGGGTGCAGCTCTGGGTCGTCGTGGTGCTGACGCTGCTCGCGGTCCTGCGCGGCTCCTTCTGGGCGGTCGCAGCGATCGCGCCGAGCCCGATCGACGAGATGCAGCACTTCGACTACGTGCGCTCCGTGGCCCGGGGCGACGGCGTGCCCACGGTCGGCACCGATCACCTCGGCGACGAGGTGCTGCGGTTCGCCAAGGAATCCCCTACGTTCATCTTCCGGTCGTACCCGTACCCGGGGGACCTGTCCGGCCCGAGCTGGGTCGGGGCCGATCCCCAGTACGAAGGCATCCAGGGTCCGACGTACTACGGCGCGCTGGCGCCCTTCTACTGGGCCGGCCGACCGTGGGGCACGATCGGATCGTTCTACTTCGTGCGGTTCGGCTCCGTCCTGATCGGGGCCCTCGTGATCCCCCTGACGTGGCTGCTGGCTCGGCGGCTGCTGCCCGGCCGGCCCTCGGCCTGGCTGCTCCCCCCCATCTTGCTGATGGCCCTGAACTCGGTGAACGCCGGCAGCGCGCCCATCGGCAACGACATCGTGGTGCTCACCGGCACCGCCGCCGCTGCGGTTCTGCTCCTGCGCGGCCTGGAGCGCCGGACCGTGGCCAGTGCGGCCGTGGCCGGCCTGGTGGCGGGGTTGGTGCTGCTCGGCAAGACCACAGCGATGGCCCTCGTCCCCGTGCTTGGGCTGCTGGCCCTCCCCCACCTCCTGCGCTGGTGGCGCGCCGAGGACCGCCGCTCGACGTACCGCTGGGTGGGCGCCTACGCCGTCGCCTTCGGCGTGCCGTTCGGGCTCTGGACCCTGTGGAACCTCGTGACCTACCGCGCCATCAGCGCGGCGGCCGAGGCGGAGGCGATCACCGGTCCGCTCCAGACGGCCTACCCCCGCAGCCTCGACACCGTCCGCGATCACTGGCAATCGATCCGCGACGGCTTCTGGGTGGGCCAGCTCGTGGACCTGGTCCCCCGCTACCACCACCTGTGGGAGCTGGCCGCGGTGGGGCTCATCGCTGTCGCCGGGGTGGTCGCCTGGCGCCGCCAACAGCGCTCCGAGCTCGGCGTGCTGGGGTGGGGCGCGGTCGCCTACCCGTTGACCTTCGCCACCATCGTCGGGGTCTTCATGGTCGTCCTCGGCGACACCGGCCTGCTGCTCGGGCGCTACGTGTGGGTCGCCGTGGTGCCCGTCGTCCTGGCGATGGGGGTGGCGCTGGCGGTGCTCGGTGGCCCCCGGGCCGGGATCATCCTCGTTCTCGGGTTTGTCGCCGTCCTCGGGTGGCAGGAGCGCACCCTCTCGCATCGCTTCCTCGAGACCTACTACGAGTACGACCTCCCCGGGGAGGGCCTGGCCCCGGTCGTCGAGCAGTCCTGGACCGACGGCCACGCGGCCGCCGAAGCGATCCTGGTCGACGTTCGCTGTCCGGTCCGGGTGATCGATCTCGCCTTCGTCGATCCGCCGGCCGAGTTGGTCGTCCAGAGCCCCGACGGAACGGTGACGGCCCGCCGCACGGAGGCCATCCCCGCCAGCTTCGCCCGCTACTGGCTCGATGTGCCGGTCGAGGGTCCGCTCATGATCCCGGCACCGAGCGACGTGGCGATCTCCGCCAGCGAGCGGGAGCCCGCCGGCTCGCTGATCGGGGCGGCTGGGGATCCGATGCTGCGCGTGCACTGCCCGGCGGACGACCCTGGCCAGGTGCGCTTCGAGCAGCTGTACGACCCTGCGCACCCACCGGTCACCCGATCGGTGCTGTTCGCGTGGCCGACGATCTGGGCGGTCGGCGCCACCGGCGCCGCCCTGGCGGCGGTGGGATGGTTCGCGTGGGGGCTGGCCGGCGTGCGACGGTCAGCCGTCGACGACGCCGACGCCGTCCGCTGAGGGCGACCAGCGGCCGGTGATCGGCACCGGACCGGTGTAGCCGTACGTGAACGACCGGGTCGGCGTCCCGGGGGAGACGAACTCCCGCAGGTACCAGGACCCACGGTCGTAGACCCCGAAGCCGTCGTAGCCGTCGCCGTTCCAGTCCCCGATGACGGGCACCGCCCCGACGTAGCCGTACTGCACGTTGCGCTGGGGTGCACCCGCACCGACGTTGTCGCGCAGGAGCCAGGAGCCGGCGTCGTACACACCGACCTCGACCGCTGCGTCGGAGCCGTCCCAGTTGCCCACGACGGGACGGGCGGCGGTGTAGCCGTACTGGAAGGACATGTGCGGCGACCCGGGGCCGACATCGTTGCGCAGGTACCACATGCCGTCCCCGGCGTAGACGCCGATGGAGTCCTGGCCGTCTCCGTTCCAGTCGCCGCACACGGGTCGGTAGCCCGGTCCGCCGAACGAGAAGGTTCGAGTCGGTGCACCCGGCGACAGGTTGTCCCGCAGGTACCACTCGCCGTTCACGTAGGCGCCGAGGGTGTCGTCGCCGTCGTTGTCCCAGTCGCAGCTGATGGGGGTGTACCCGCGGCCGCCGTAGGCCACCTGCGTCGTCGGGCTGCCCGGCGTGGCCGAGGACCGGAGGAACCACTGGAGATCACCGGTGCCGCCGCCTCCCCCACCGCCACCGGCGACGGGCGTGGCCGTGAACCAGTCGGACTTCAGACCGGCGGCCGAGCGGAAGGCGTCGCCGGTGACCTCGACGTTGGCCGAGGCGCCGACGAGGCGCACCCGTCGTACCCGCCCGCCGTCGCCGTGGTATCCGAGGCCGTTCCGCTCGAGCACCTCGATCCGCTGCAGGTCGCCGATCGTCGGGTACGCGCTTTCGAGCTTCGACGATTCGATCTGCGTCGACCAGGTGTGGTGCGGGTTGCTGTTGCTGGCCACGCCGTCACCGTCGTCGACGACGGCCGGGAAGGTGCCGCCCGCCGTGTAGCCACCGGTGGACGACGAGAACTCGGTGCGGGCGACGGCCGAGCCCTTCATGCGCACCTCGCCCGCAGTGGCGGCGATGGCGGCATCGGTGGTGGCTCGCTCGGAGCCGGCACCGGCGTAGACCTGGCACTGGATCGTGTCGCACGTGTCGGCGCCTGTGAAGCGGGCGGTCTCTGAGGCGGCGTAGCTGCGAGCTGCGACGGCCTGGGCGCGGAGCGCAGCAGCGTTCCACGTGCTCGGCATCTCCGCCGGCACCACGCCGCGGAGGTAGTCGTCGAGGCCGACGAGGTTCACGACGCGTGGCTTGCCGACCAGCATCACGTGGTCGAGCACCCCGCGGTACGTGCGGCGCTTCGGGCCGCACACCTCGAGCATCTTCGACCGATCGCCGCCGGGTGCACCCACCGTGGAGTCGATATCGATCCCCTGGTCGAGTGACGAGCCGCCGCCCACCGCGGTCCAGGGGCCCGTGGCACCGCAGCCGCCGGGTGACTGCGAGATCACCCAGCGATCACCTTCGCGCACGTTCTGCACAGCCGTGCCCGCTGGGATCAGGTTGCCCTCGACGTAGAACGGCGCGCCCGAGGTGACGCGGAGGGTGCCGACGCCGTTCCCCTGGCTGCAGATGACGACGCCCTCCTGATCGCAGAGCAGGACGTTGAGGGGCCGCCCCGGGCTGATGCTCCCGACCGTGGTGCCCCCGTAGAAGTGGCCGAGGATCTGCTGGTGCGACCACCCGTGGGCGTCGGCGTAGCCGCGCGCCCCGAACTGGCCCATGCCGCGACCGTGCCCGAACCCGTGCCCGACGACGTCGAAGCGGTCGGGCCCTGCCGCAGCTGCCGGGCCGGCCGCACCGGCCACCCCGAGACCCGCCAGGACGCCGAGCACGAGCACCATCGCGACGGGGCGCCGGGCGCTTCGTCGACGGGCGAGGAGGGCGTCATGAAGGGTCCGCATCAGAACGACAGTATCCAGTCAGAGCCCGGGCCTGCCGAGTTGCGCTCGTACCAGATGGCGCCGCGCACGATCCCGAGGCCGGTGCCGCCCGCGCCGTCCCAGTCACCGGGCACAGGCCGGTCGTAGGCCCGGTCGCCGTGGAAGATGTGGCGTTGGGGGTTGCCGGCCGACGGGGTCTCGCGCAGGTCCCAGTGCCCACCGCTGAAGACGCCGATGCCGTCGACGCCGTCGCCGTTCCAGTCCCCGGTGACGGGCCTCGGGCCGCTCCATCCGTAGTTGACCGTGATCTCCGGTGCGCCGGCACTCGGGATCTGGCGTAGGTACCAGATGCCGCCGTCGTACACGCCGAAGCCGTCCCGGCCGTCGCCGTCCCAGTCGCCGACCACCGGGATGGCCCCCTGGTAGCCGTACTGGATCGAGGCGTCCGGCGGGCCGGGCGTCACGCTGTTGCGGAAGTACCACCAGCCGGTGGCGCGGTCGTAGACGCCGATGCCGAGCCGGCCGTCACCGTCCCAGTCGCCTTGCACGGCCGTGGTGCCGCCGTAGCCGTACTCGAACCGGACGTCGATGCCGCCGTTGGTGTTGGCGTTGCGCAGGATCCAGTGGCCGGTGTCGTAGAAGCCGACGGTGTCGTCGCCGTCGTCGTCCCAGTCCCCCGCGATCCGCTGGTCGGTGGAGCGGTTGATGTCGGCGGCCACGTCGTTGCGGAGGCGGCTGATGATGTTCCGCAGGGAGCCCCCGGGGCACTCGGTGTTGCTGAGGTCGCCGTGGTTCGTGACGGTCTGCACGTTGATCCACTGGCCTCCGGCGAACCGGGAGGAGTTGTGGGCGACCGTGTACACGGGCGCCGTCCCCTTGGGGTCGATGCCGTGGTGGCCCAGCTTGAAGGCGAGGAGGCGGCGCAGGCTGTCGTACGTGCTCGACGACACCGAGGCGGTGCGGTAGTCGCCGACCATGGCGATGCCGGTGCTCCGGGTGTTGAAGCCGCCCGTGTGGCCGCCGACGACGGCCGAGTGCGTGCCGCCGTAGCGGCCCTCGAACACCTGGCCGTGGCGGTCGACGAGGAAGTTGTAGGCGATGTCGCACCACCCGTTGGAGTGGACGTGGAAGTCGTAGATGCCCCGGAGGAGCGCTGCGGTGTCGGCCGCCGAGTAGTCGTTGCTGCTCACCGTGTGGTGGATGACGGCGTAGTCGACGTTGTCGGCGTACTGCGGGTTGTTCGTGCAGCCGGGCTGGCTGTTGCGCCAGCTCTCGTTGGCTCCCCACTGCGCCCGCGAGATCACCGAGGGCATGCTCGGCAGGGCGGAGGCGACCGTGGGGCCGAGGGCGGGCTGCGCGGCCGGCTCGGTGTCGATGGCGTGCAGCTGCAGGTCGCGGAGGTCTCCGGCCTCGACGGTCACGGTGACGCGCTGGAGGTCGTGCCCCAGCCACGCCGGACCCGCAGTCCCGCCCACCGTCGCGCCGTCGGCCGTCGGGCCCTGCGGAGCCTCGCCGCTGTCGCTGTGGAGGTGGAGCTCCTCGGCCCAGCTGCCGTCGCGGCGCTGCGCCTGCACGGAGAGCTCGCCCAGGTCGTCGGAGGTCCAGGTGAAGCCGACCATCTCGGCGTCCACGGGCAGCTCGACGGTCTCGGTCCACCCCGCCGTGGCGTGGTCGGTGAGGGCCACCACCTCACGCTGGACGGGCGGCGTCGGATCGGCGGTGGGGCCGACGGCGCCCGTGAACGCGGCGACGCCGCCGGTGAAGGTGAGCAGCGCGGCGACGAGGTGCGGCGCGGACCGACGTAAGCGAGGCGGGCGGTGGGGGCTGATGACGACGTCCTCCTGGTCTCTGCGATCAGCCACTGCGAAACCACGACCGACCACGAGCGTTCGACGCTCCAGTATGCGCGACGGTTCCCTGAAGGGCCCGTCACCCCGCCACCCTGCTCCGCCACCCGGCCCCGACCTGTGTTGCCCGAGGTGCGACGACCGGTGCGACAAGCGCACCCCAGGCGTCACGGATCGGTCGTGATGAGGCGTCTGATGCGCTGGGCGGCGCGGACGAACACCTGGCCGGGGCCCTGCTCCTGCAGGATCTCGCGGAACGTCGCGAGGTCGTTGCGCAGCTTGGTGCGGGTGCTCGTGACGACGATCAGGTTGTTGCGGACCAGGTCGCGCTGGGCCTTGTCGACCAGGTCGGGCGATCGGCGGGGGGCGCGACAGAACTCCACCAGCGGTCCGAGCACGCGCGACCAGCGGAACTCGTCGGCCAGACGCTCGCTCGCCGCGCCCAGCTGCTCGCACCGCGTCGGGTCGGTGAGCAGCTCGGCCAGCGCGGCCTCGAGGGCGTCGACGTCGCCCGCCGGCACGACGAGCCCGAACCCGTGCCGCTCGATGAGGTCGCCGAAGGAGTCGCCGCCCGTGGCGACGACGGGCAGCCCCGCCCACAGGTAGTCGAGGATCCGGGTGCGGAAGGAGAACTCGGTCTCGACGTGGTCGAGGTGGATGCTCACGCCGATGTCGGCGTCGAGGAGGTGGTCCTGCCGCTCGTCGAAGGGCACCCACCCCTCGTTGAAGTGGACGACCGTCCCGGTGAGCCCCAGCTCGGCCGACAGGCGCTGGGCGTCGACCGCCATCTGCATCTGGGGGATCTCGGGGTTCGGGTGCTTCAGCCCCATGAAGACGAGCCGCACCTCGGGGATGCGGTGCCGGAGCCGGTCGACGGCATGGAGCAGCGTGAGGGGGTCGAACCAGTTGTAGATGCCGCCGCCCCAGAGGATGATCCGGCTCGATGCGTCCACCCCCGGCAGCACCCGGCGCATCGCCGACCGGCTGGCCACGGGCGGCACGTCGGCCACACCGAACGGGACCACGTCGATGAGGCGGCGGAGGGTGCCGTCCTCCTGGTAGGTGGCGGGGTTGATGCGCCCGACGCCGGCCAGCTGGCCCAGCCAGAGGTCGCGCTGCTTCTCGCTGGCGCACATGAAGAAGTCGCCCTCGCGCAGCTGCTCGTTGAGCACCGCCGTGGCGCCGTGGACGGCGGCTCGCCAGGCCTCGATCCCGCCGTCGCGGCCCTGCTCCAACTGCTCGAGATGCATCGGGTCGTAGATGTCGCACACCAGGATGCGGTCGGCCTGGGCGATCCAAGGACGCCCGGCGATGATCCAGCCCTGCAGGACGAAGATCTCGCACCACTGGAGCGCGTCGCGCAGCCCCATCTCGTCGACCGCGCTGACCTCGAACCGCGGGTCGCTGAGATCGCAGGACCCGATCGTGACGAGCCGCACGTCGTGCTCCGCAGCCAGCGCGTCCGCGAGGTGCCACGCCCGGATGCCCGGGCCCGCCATCTGCGGGCCGAGCGTGTCAGCGGTGGCGACGACGATCCGACGGCGGACGGTCATGGTCTCCGCTCGGCGTCGAGCACGTCGACGTGCCACTCGCCGCCGAGGGACGTGATGCCCCCCATACCCTCGTGCGGAGCCCCGGGCACGACGTTGAAGCGCAGGGCGCGGTTGCGGGCGTCGTAGGGGTGCAGGCCCGCGCTGTCGTGCAGCGCACAGGACAGGTCGTATGTGCCCGGCAGGAGCAGCAGGCGGTCGACCACCAGCTCCACGGTGCCCTCACCCAGGATCACGTCCGGGAAGAGCCCCTGGTCGGCCGTGCGCGGGCCCGTCACATGGACGCCGTCCAAGGTGTGCAGGGCGAAGCCGAACGTCGGGCGCTCGATCGGCTGGTCGGCCTTGTAGCAGAGGCGGAACGTGACAGGATCGCCCGTGCGGATGGAGCCGTCGATCGGTGCGCCGTCGGCGCCGATCAGCTCGACGCGCTCGATCCGGGCCTCCCCCGAACCCCACCGCGCCGTGTCGCCCACCGGCACGCCGCCCATCTGCACCGACCCCAGGTAGGCGTCGACCATGTCGTGGGCGGGACCGACGGCCTTGAGCTCGCCGTGGTCGAGCCAGGCCACCTGGTCGCACATCGACTGCATGCTCCCCATGGAGTGGGACACGACGACGATCGTGCGGCCGTCCGCCCGAAGCTCGGTGAACTTCTCGGCACAGCGGCGCTGAAACTGCTCGTCGCCGACGGCGAGCACCTCGTCGACGAGCAGCACGTCGGGCTCCACGTTGATCGCCACCGAGAAGCCGAGCCGAACGTACATGCCGGACGAGTAGTTCTTCACCGGCGTGTCGATGAAGCGCTCGAGGCCGGCGAACCCGACGATGTCGTCGAACCGCTCCTGCACCTCCTTGCGGGAGAGCCCGAGGATGGCGCCGTTCAGGAAGACGTTGTCGCGCCCGGACAGCTCCGGGTGGAAGCCGGCGCCGAGCTCCAGGAGGGCGCTGACCTTGCCGCGCGTCCGCACCGCCCCGGCGTCGGGCCGCAGGATCTGCGCCATGCACTTGAGCAGGGTGCTCTTTCCGCTGCCGTTCTCCCCGATGAGCCCGAACGTCGAGCCTTCTGCCACCTCGAAGGAGACCTGCTTCAACGCCCAGAACTCCTCGTAGCGGGCCCGCCGGCCGCGCATGGCGGCTGCCTTCAACGACTGGTTCCGGTCGTGGTAGAGCCGGAACCGCTTCGAGACGTCCTCGACCTCCACGGCGGGTTGCGTCGTCACAGCTCCTCCGCCAGGCGGGGCTCGAGGCGATGGAACGTGAAGGCGCCGATGCCGAGCACCACCACGGTCCAGCCCACGACGGCGGCGACGTCCACCAGCTCGGGACCGCGCAGGTGGTACAGCAGGTCCCGGTAGATGGAGGCGAAACGGGTCATCGGGTTGGCTTCGTAGAGCCAGCGCAGGAGCGGCTTGTCCCGGAGGGCGTCGATGGCGAAGCTCGCCGGGTAGATGATCGGCGTGGCGTAGAACCACAGCTGCAGGACGATGCCCACCAGGTGCTCGAGGTCGCGGAAGTACACCGCGGTGACGGCGAGGAGGAGGGCGACGCCGAGGACGAAGAGCGCCTGCACGGCGACGACGGCCAGCACGGCCGGCAGCCACGGCAGCACCATGTTCCCGGCCACGAGCAGGGCTGCCGCGAGCACGCCGAGCTCGATGAGCAGCGACACCGACAGCGATGCGGTGTTGGCACCGACAAGCAGCGAGCGCGGGAAGAACACCTTCTTGATGAGGTTGGCGTTGCCGAGCAGGGCGCCCATGCCACCGGTCATGCCGTTGGCCAGCAGGTTCCAGGGCAGGAGCGCGCACAGCAGGTAGAAGGCGAAGACGTGGAGCCCGCTCGGGTCGCCCACCGGCACGTCGATCTTCAGGAAGTACCGGAAGACCACCGAGAAGATGACCATCGTCGCGAGCGGGTTCAGCAGCGACCAGGCCCAGCCGAGGACGGAGCGCTTGTACTTGCCCCGCAGCTCCCGCAGCGTCAGGTTGACGAAGAGGTCGCGCTGGGAGCGGAAGAGGTCGAGGGCTGCCATCAGGAGGGGCCGCGACGGGGCCCGTGCGGCGTGCGGCGACGGTCGATCATGGCACGCACCAATCGCCGACCCCAAGGCGTGAGGAGCGGCCCGACGACGCGCCGCAGCCGGGGCAGGCGGGGCCCGGGGGGCGGCACGAGGGCCGGCGCCGGGGCGTCCTGGTAGGGGTCGAGGGGGCTCGGCACAGCGGGTTCGTCGAGGACCACGGGCTCGAACGTGGAGGTGCGACCGGGCCGCCCGGCGGCGACGGCGGCCCGGGTCGCCCTCAGGATCTCGAGGTACCGGGCGCCCTGCCGGTGGGGCGACCAGCGGAGCAGCGCGTCCCGGCGGGCCCGGGCGCCGACGCGGGCCCGGAGGAGCTCGTCGCCCAGCAGGCCGTCGAGGGCGGCGGCCCACTCCCCCGGCGTGTCGGCCAGGAAGCCGTTGACCCCGGGGTCGATGCACTCGACGAACGGCTGGGTGGGGCTGGCGATGGTCGGCGTGGCGCACAGCGCCGCCTCCAGCCACTTGATCGCGCTCTTCGCCTCGTTGAAGCGCCCCAGCGGCTCCAGCGGCGCCAGGTTGACGTCGAGGTCGCGAAGGACCTCGGGCAGGGCCCGCCAGTCGACCATCGGGAGCCGGCGGAGCCGGGGCCCCAGACGTTCGACGGCCGGGGACGGCGTGAGGTGGCCCCCGAGCCACAGCTCGGCATCGGGATGACGGTCCAGGACCTCGAGGACAGCAGGCTCGACCTGTGCCCAGTCGCGGTCGTGCGTCGTGGTGCCGCTCAGGTAGCCGACCCGGAGGGGACCGTCGGCCCGGGGGCGCCGCAGCGCGAGGTCGCACCGCCGGGCGAGGAGCAGGCCGACGCCGTTGGCGAACCGGTGGGCAGGCAGCCCGGTGACCGCCCGCGCGTGGTTGCACAGCAGCTCCGTGCTGCCGACGAAGGCGTCGCAGGCCTCCATCGTCGTGCGGTACCGGCGGACGCCCTGCATCCACAGTTCGGCCTCCTCGGCCGGCAGGATGCGGAGCGCAGGGATCTCGTCGGCCAGGTCGGGATCGAAGATCAGGTCGTCGACGTCGAACACGACCGGGACGGCGGGCCGGCGAGCCTGGACCCTCCGGAGCAGGTCGAGCACCTGGCGCGTGGCGGGGACGCGGTAGACCACCACGGCGTCGGCCTCGGCGGCCAGCGTGGGCACGTCGGGGTCGCGGTAGTACCGGACCTCCGCATGGACGCCGAGCAGGTCCATCGCCTCGGCAGGCAGGTGGGCGCGGTACCGCAGCGGCGCCCCGTCGATGCCCACCACGAAGAGGACCTTGCGGATCGGATGGCCTTCCGGCCGGTCGACCGCTGCACCAGGCGGCGCCACCGATCGCAGCAGCGCGTCGAGGTCGTCGAGCTGGGCGGTCGCGCTGCGCACGGCCACGGCAGGCGCGTGCGCGGACCAGGCCTGCACCTGATCGGGATCCGCGGCCGCTACCTCGATGGCCGCGGCCAGCGAGCGGGCGTCGCCGGTGGGCACGACCAGGCCGTTCCGCCCTGGCTCGACGACGTCTTCGGGCCCGAGGGAGTCGGAGGAGATCACGGGCACGCCGCGGAGCAGCGCCTCGCGGGTGAGGAGCGAGTGCGACTCCCGCATCACCGACGGCACGATCAGGACGTCCGTGTCGGCCAGAACGGCGTCCAGCTGGGCCGGATCGAACGGCGGCACCACCTCGACGGGCGCGGGCGGGGTGCCGCTCCACTCGTTCCGCAGGAGGGACGCGTCTGCATGGACCAGCAGTCGCCAGCCCGACGGACGTCGCTCGGCGAGGAGCGTCGCCGCGTCGAGCAGCACCGCCGAGCCCTTCATTCGGTTGTGGCCGCCGGCGTACCGGAACCGGA
Organism: Acidimicrobiales bacterium; assembly: GCA_030681555.1. Lineage (GTDB taxonomy): Bacteria > Actinomycetota > Acidimicrobiia > Acidimicrobiales > VFJN01 > VFJN01. Next base: position 13,803 of record JAUXRW010000046.1, on the reverse strand, counting down.
CCGGGGCCTGGACGCTCCGGCGCCGCGGCGGGGTGACGGCGACGTCGGGGAGCCCGTTCTCGTCCACCCGGAGCCGGTCGGTCGGGACGCCGTTGGCGGCCAGCACCTCGGCGGCGATCTTCGACGGCGCCAGGATGACGTCGGCGTGCTCCAGCTCTCGCCGCAGCCACCGGTTGCGGGCGTCGAGCCACGCGCGGTCCACCTCGCAGGCGCAGGCGCCCGCATCGACGACGAGGGAGCACGGCACCCACGACCGGTCCACGAGGAACTGGCGGGCACAGCTCCACCAGAAGTCGTGCATCGTGACCACCGTCGTCGCGCCGGAGGCCCTGGCCGTGCCGAGCACGCCGCCACCGAGGGTCTGGAGCGAGTGGGCGTGCACGACGTCGACGGGCCGCTGCGCCAGGTGAGCGGCGAGGTCGGCCACCACCTCCGGGTTGTCGAAGTTGTGGGAGTCGCTCCACGACGTGAACGGGGCTATCCCGATCCACCGGACGGGCAGCCCGTCCACCATGTCGTCCCAGGCCACCAAGGGCGGACGCTTCGGGTCGACCGAACCCGCGTAGACGGCGACGTCCCAGCCCCGCGCGGCCAGGCCGCGCGCCTGCCGGTCGGGCACCAGCGTGCCGCCGCTCACGAAGTCGGGCGGGAAGTGGGCGGAGACGACGAGCAGGCGGGGGGGCCCGTCGTGGATCACTCGGTGCGGTCCTCGTCGGCGGGGACCGAGGCCGGCGGTCCCTGCGAGCGCCGCAGGAGGGCGACCTCCTCGGCCAGCACGCGGGTGCGGTCCTCGAGGCGCGACACCTCCCACGAGAACTGCACGGAGAGGAGAAAGAGGAACGCGATGGCAACCAACAGGAAGACGGCCGGTGGGTAGAAGATGCCGAGCCGCTCCGCCGTCCAGTCGAGCAGCCCGGGGAAGGCGGCCAGGACGACGAGCGATGCGCCCACTGACGACCACAGCATGGCGAAACGGGCCCGCAGCCGCCCCGACCGGAGCAGGTGCAGCACGAACCCGACAGACGATGCCGTCAGGAGGACGAGCAGGAGGTGGGCGCGCCCGCTCACCGGTGCACCTGGGGAGCCGGGTCGCCGGCGGACAGCGCATCGGGCTGCGGACGGGGGGCGGGGCGCGGCTTGCGTCGGAAGCCGGCGCCCAGGACGAGGAGCAGGCGCAGGTAGTGGTAGGCGAGCCGGAAGCGGCGGGCGCTGGGCAGGCCGGCGGAGCGCTCGCGCATGTTGGCCGGCACCTCGACCACGTCGAAGCCCTCGAGGTTGGCGAGGATGAGGGACTCGACGGACTCCATGTACTCGCTCGGGTAGTTCCGGGCGAAGAACTGCAGGACCTCGCGGTCGAAGGCCCGGAAGCCCGAGCTGGTGTCGGTGAACGTGCGGCCGGCCAGGAGCTGCACGGCCACCCGGAGCAGGCCCATCGCCCCGCGGCGGGCCCCGCTGACCTCGTAGTGCGACGACGACTCGGCGAACCGGCTGCCCACGACCATGTTGGCGCCGCCGGCGATCGGGGCCAGGAGGTCGGCGATGCCGTTGGGGTCGTGCTGTCCGTCGGCGTCGAACTGCACCGCTGCGTCGTACCCCTCCCGCACGGCGTAGAGGAACCCGGTGCGGAGGGCGCCGCCGATGCCCAGGTTGAACGGCAGCTCCAGCACCTCGACCCCCACCTTCCGGGCGAGGTCCGCGGTGTCGTCGGTGGACCCGTCGGACACCACGACGATGTCGAGCTCCGGATGGGTGCCCCGGAGCTCCGCGAGCGTTCCGGGGAGCGCAGCCTGCTCGTTGTACGCTGGGATGATCACCAGGGTGCGCATGTCGCCAGCGTAGGGTGCTCGGCCCCTCCACCCCGAGACCCCGCCATGCGCATCCTCCTCGTCACCGAGTACCTCCCGGCCTCCGACCGGGCCGAGATCACCGGCGGCGTCGAGGCCTACGCGCACTACGTCGGAGGGCACCTGCGCACCCGCCACGAGATCGAGGTGCTTTCCCGCCCCACCGACGGCAGCGTGTGGGACGAGGCCAGCCTCGCCTCGATCCCGGGCCGCCTGCTCTTCCTGCTTCGAGCGTTGCTGCGAGGGCTGCGGGCGCCGGGGGACGTGGTGATCGGCACGACGTACGTGGTGCACCCGATCGCCTGGCTGGTCGCCAAGCTCCGGCGCCGGCCGGTGGTGTTCTGGTACCCGGACGTCCTGCTGGGCTCGTGGCGCAACGGCCAGTTCGGCAAGGTGGCGGGCATGGTTGGCGAGATCGCCGAGCGGATCGTGCTGCGGCTCCCCGTCGACCACTACATCGCCATCTCGCAGAGCACGGCCGACAAGCTGGCCGCCCACGGCGTCGACTCGGCCAAGGTGTCGGTGGTGCCGTGCGGGTTCGAGCCGTCCGTCGTGGGAGCGGTCGTCCCCGAGCCTGGTGCCGCCCACCCGAGGATCGTCGTGGTGGGACGGCTCGTCCCGTACAAGCGCGTCGACGTCGTCGTCCGGGCGCTGGCCCGCCTCGCCACGGACCGCCCGGACCTGCGCCTCCTCGTCATCGGCCAGGGCCCCGAGCGCGACCGCCTGCAGGCGCTGGCCACCGAGCTCGGCGTGGCCGATCGAACGGAGCTCCGCGGCTTCGTCGCCCGGCACAGTGACGTGCTGGGCGCGGTCGCCGCATCGAGCGCGTTCGTCTCGGCCAGCGAGATCGAGGGTTTCGGCATCGTCGTCGTGGAGGCCATGGCGCTCGGCGTCCCCTACGTCGTCAGCGACATCCCCGCGTACCGCGAGGTCACGGCGGGCGGCGTCGGGGGCTCGCTGTTCCCGCCCGGCGACGACGAGGCGCTCGCCGCCCACCTGCGCGCCCTCTTGGACGACCGGTCGCCGAGCGGGCTGCTCGCCGAGTCCGGCCGGGAGCACGCGGAGCGCTACGAGTGGGGCTCCGTCGCGGATGCGACCGCCGACGTGCTCGCCGACGTCGTGGACCGTCACCGTCACCGCTCCCGCTGGTGGCGGCGGGCAGGATCGGTCCGATGAGCGACCCCGAGGCGACGCGGAACCCGCTTCCGCCCGGGACCGCGTCGATCGGCGCCAGCCTGCTGGTCGCGGGGGCCACGTCCTACGGGTTCCTCGTCGTCTCGGCTCGCGCGCTCGGCACCGCCGAGTACGCACCGCTCTCTGCGCTCTGGGCCCTCGTCATCCTGATCGGCCCGGGCATGTTCCTCCCGCTCGAGCAGGAGGTCACCCGAGCCCTGGCGGCGCGGCGCGTGCAGGGGGTGGGCGGCCGCCCGCTGGTGCGCCGGGCGACGATCCTCGGCACCAGCCTCCTGGGCCTGCTGGTCCTGACGATGCCGGTCAGCGGTCCCCTGCTCACCGACCACCTCTTCGACGGCAGCGCCGGCCTCACGCTCTGCCTGGTCCTGGCCCTCGCCGGGTACTGCGCGGCCCATCTGGCGAAGGGCGTCCTGTCGGGTGCAGGCCGCTTCCGCGGGTACGCCCGCTACACGGGCGTCGAGTCGGCCTCGCGGTTCGCGCTGTGCGCCGTGCTCGCCTTCGCCGGTGTCTCGTCGGCCGGGCCCTACGGGCTGGCGGTCGGGCTGGCGCCGGCCGTCGGCGTGGCCGCGGCGCTGTTCGGCGAGAAGGAGCTGCTGCAGTCCGGGCCCCCGGCGCCGTGGAGCGAGCTGTGGCCGGCCCTCGGGGCGCTGCTGGCCGGCTCGCTGCTGTCGTTCGGTCTGATCAACGTGGGCCCGCTGTCGGTGAAGCTGCTCGCCACCGACGCCGAAGCCGACCAGGCGGGGCGCTTCCTCGTGGCCCTGGTCGTCGCGCGGGTGCCCCTCTTCCTGTTCCAGGCGGTGCAGGCGGCGCTGCTCCCCCGGCTGTCCGCGCTCGCCGCGGAGGGCGACATCGACGGCCTGCGCCGCGGACTGGCCCGACTGCTCGGCTGGCTCGCGGCGCTCGGGGCGGTGGGCACCGCAGGCGCCGCCGTGCTGGGCCCGATGGCGGTGCGGATCCTGTTCGGCTCGGAGTACGAGATCGGCTCCCGCACGATGGCGATGCTGGCGGCGTCGAGCGCCGCCTACATGATCGCGACGGCCGTGGCGCAGGCGAACATCGCGCTCAGCGCCCATGCCCGCACGGCGTGCGCGTGGGGGGCCGGGGTGGTGGCGTTCGTGGTCACCGTGCTCACGGCGTCGGACGACCTGTTCTTCCGCGTCGAGCTGGCATCGCTCATCGGCGGCGTGGCCGCCTTGGTGGCGCAGCTCGGGCTGCTCCGGCAGCGATCCCGCGACCACGACGCGCTCGAGCTCGGCGACGCCATCGAGGCCGTCGTCGACCGCCCCCCGCTCCCCTGAGGGGCCCCCAGCGCCGGGGCTCAGCGGGCGGTGAGCTCCAGCACCACCGCCCCGCCGAGGCCGGGCACGCGCTCCAGGCGCCGCTCCATGCCCACCAGCCATGCCGGGGGCGTCTCGATCGCGGCGGGGATCAGGAACATGCGGCTGCGCGCCGTCAGGGCCCAGCTGCTCTCGGCGGCCCGCAGGAAGGGCCGGATGCGGAAGTTGCGTTCGCCGTTCGCGAGCGCCTGGAACGCGCCGACGTAGACGTTGGCGGCGCTCGGCTCGACGACGACCCAGCGCGCGCCCGGCTTGGCGATCCGACGCACGCTGCCCGCGACATCCGCCTGCGAGGTCACGTGGTGCAGCACGTCGCTCGACAGGACGAGGTCGGCGATCGCCGGCGGCACCACCGCCGCCACCTCCTCGCCGGTGGCGACGTGCAGCTCGACGTTGGTCAGCCCGGCGTCGGCGATGAGACGACGACCGAACTCGACGTAGTCGGCGAGCGGCTCGACGCCGAGGAAGCGGGTGCCCGGCGAGGCCTCGGCCAGCTGCGTCAGCAGCCGGCCGGTCCCGCACCCCACCTCCACCACGACCTCCGGGCGGGCGAGCCGCACCCGCTCCGCGAAGAACTCGGCCCGCCGTCGGTTCAGCCAGCCACGGCGCAGCTGGTCGTAGCCCTCGGGGTCCTCGTCGTGGCGGGCGTTGCGGGGGGTGCGGGCCATCGGTCGCCGATCCTGGCACGGCGGCTCCCGAGTAGCGACCGAGGCGCGCCAAGATGGGGGTGGTGCCGCGGGAGGGGCTTCGGTAACTTCCGCCGCCCAAGCTCGCATGCGCCAGCCGGGCGCGGAGGCTCCCGCAGTGCCGAACCCCTTGCGTCGATCGATGGCCGTGGCCTGCCTGGTCCTCGCCGTCGTCGCAGGGACGGGGCGGGCCACCGCCGGCGCGCGCCCCGGTCGTCCGCTGGCCGACGGCCGGGGAGCCACGCACATCCACGAGACGCCCGACCCGCCGGCCGCGGCCGGAGATCCCGTGGTGAGCCTCACCTTCGACGACGGCCCCGACCCCCGGTACACGCCTCGCATCCTCGAGGTGCTGCGGCGCTACGGCGTCCGTGCCACGTTCTTCCAGCTCGGCGGCATGGCGGAGCGCCACCCGGACCTCGTGCGCCAGGTCGTGGCGGAGGGCCATGCGATCGCCAACCACACGTGGGAGCACCGTGACCTCCGAGGCCTCGACGATGCCCAGCTGACCGCCGAGGTGGACCGCACCACCGAGGTGCTCGAAGAGATCTCGGGCCAGCCGATCGTGTGCATCCGGCCACCACGGGGTCGCGCCGATCCGTCGGTCGTCGCCCGGCTCGCCGCCCGGGACCTGACCAGCGTCGTGTGGAGCGCCGACTCGCGGGACTTCTCGAAGCCTGGCGCACCGTCGATCGTGCAGGAGGCGCTGCTCGGCACCCAGCCCGGCGCGATCATCCTCCTGCACGATGCCGGCGGCGACCGGGAGCAGACGGTCGCCGCACTGCCCGCGATCATCGAGGGGATCCTGGCGCAGGGCTACCGCATCGAGCCGATCTGCGGTGACCCGGCACGCGACCCCTCACACCGGGCGACCGGCACGCTCGACGTGGTCACCCCCGAGGGCCGAAACCAGATCCGCGTTGCCGGTGACGCGTCGGATCCGGACACCGCGGATCCCATCGACGTGCACGTGTACCTCGACGGTGTTCACGCCACGACCGCCCTGGCCGACGGCGCCGGGGACGGCGGGCATACCTTCAACGTGCTCGTCGGCGCCCCCCCGGGCAGCCACGAGGTCTGCGCGTTCGCCATGGGCGTGGGGCTGAACGACGAGAACCCGGAGCTCGGGTGCCGGACGGTGGAGGTGGCCCGACCGCAGACCGTGCTCGACGTGCTCGACGTCCTGCTCGCCCGCGTGCGGTCGGCGGCGATGCGCAGCCAGCTGTCGGCCGCGGCACCGCTCCAAGTCGACGCGCGGCTCCTCGTCTGGCGGCCCGGCCGGGGCCGGCTCTGAGGCGAGGGGCTAAGCCGGCGCCTGCAGGGGGTGCGGCATGCAGTGCTCGTCGAGCTCCGCCACCGTGATGCGCTCGCGGTTCTCCCACGTGATCTCGTTGGTCGGGTCCTTGCGGACCTTGTACTCCCGGAACGACTGCTCGAGGCTGTCGTAGGCGAGGAGCCGACCGATCAACGGGTCGCCCAGGCCGAGCAGCAGCTTGATCGTCTCGATGGCCTGGATGGAGCCGATGATGCCCGGGAGGACGCCCAGCACGCCGGCCTCGGCGCAGCTGGGCGCCAGCTCGGCCGGCGGCGGCTCGGGCACCATGTCCCGGTACGTCGGCCCGTTCTTCGGGTCGAACACCGTGACCATGCCCTCGAAGCGGAAAATCGACCCGTGCACCACGGGGATGCCGAGCTTCACCGACGCGTCGTTGACGAGGAAGCGCGTGGGGAAGTTGTCGGTGCCGTCCACGATGACGTCCCAGCCGGGGAGAATGTCCATGACGTTGTCGGCGCCGAGGCGGACGTCGTAGGACACGACGTCGACGTCGGGGTTGAGCAGCGTGAGCGTCTTCTTGGCCGAGTCGACCTTGCGGTCTCCGATGCGCTCCATGTTGTGGAGGATCTGGCGCTGCAGGTTCGATTCGTCGACGACGTCCATGTCGATGATGCCGATCGTGCCGACCCCGGCGGCCGCCAGGTAGAGCGCCGCCGGGGAGCCGAGACCGCCGGCGCCGAGCAGGAGCACGCGGGAGTCGAGCAGCTTCTGCTGACCGACCACGTCGACCTCCGGCAGGAGGAGGTGGCGCTGGTAGCGGTTGCGCTGGTCGGCGCTCAGGTTGCGGGGCGCGGCCCACTCGAGCCCGTCGTCCTTCCACTTGTTGAACCCGCCGGCCATCGACGCGACGTCGGTGTAGCCGAGCTCGGCGAGGGTCTTGGCGGCGAAGGCCGAGCGGACCCCGGAGGCGCAGTGCACGATGATCGGGGTCGACTTGTCCGCCACTCGGCCCTCGATGGCTCCTTCGAGCGTGCCCCGGGCGATGTGGAGCGCTCCGGGGATGGCGCCCTGCTCGTGCTCCTCGGGTTCGCGGACGTCCAGGATCACCGTCTCCGGTCGGCGGCGGGCCTCGTCGGCCTCGCTCGTGCCGACCTCGCGGATCTCGGCCTTGGTGCTGGCGAGGAGGTCACGGAAGCTGGGCATCGCTGGTCATTCCTTCGTCGATCCAGGTCGGAAGAAAATCCTACCGGTGGGGTCAACAATCAGGCCAGGGGGCGCATTCCGCCGCCGCGCCCGGGCTCCCGCCGGCGGTCGCGCCGCCCACTGGCCCACATCCCGGGCAGGCCGGCCAGGGCGCTGCGGAGCGCCTGCACGCGCAGCGTCACCTGCCAGCCACATGGGGGTGCGCCGCGCAGGATGGGGGCGACCATCTCGCGCCGCAGGTAGGAGGCGGTCACCAGCACGAAGCGCACGAGCTGGCGGAGTGCGGCGGCCAGGCCGTCGTGGCGGGCGACGACGAGGAGCCGGTTGCGCTCCTTCAGCCGCTCCGACCCGAAGGCATCGCCGCCGGCGCTCGCCCCATGGCGGTGCTGGACGACGGCGGCGGGCTCGCACCGGTAGCGCCACCCGCGGGCGGCCCCCCGCCGCGAGAGCTCCAGGTCCTCGTAGTAGAGGAAGAGGCGCTCGTCGAAGGTGCCGACGTCGTGCAGGTACGCCGCTCGCAGCAGCACGGCGCCCCCGCACCAGGCCGGCACCTCGGTCGGCTCGTCGTACTGGCCGCGGTCGACCTCCTGGTAGCCCCGGTCGAGCCCGTAGCCGTCGGACCGCCACTCGTTCCCGACGTTGTTCACCACGCAAAGCGCCGGCCGGGGTAGCGGGACGGTGCACGTGCCTTCCCCGGGTGCGACGCGGCGTGGGGCGCCGTCACCGACGTCCAGCTCCACCGCCTGCCCGGGCGGCGTGCCGAGGACGACCGTCGCGTTCGTGGCGCCCTCGACCGCCGGGATGCGCAGAACCGCTCGCTCCCCGGCCCAGCGACCGCCCCGCCCGGGTTCCCAGAACCCGTGCAGGAGGTGGCAGCGACCGGTGACGTCCTGCCCCCCGACCTCGACGCGGCGGAGCTGCCACGCCAGCTGGCGGCCGTCGCCCCGGCCCGGCCGCCATGTGCGGCAGGCCGAGATCGTCAGCTCGTGGAACTGCCCGTCGTAGACCACCTTCGGCACCACGGCTCCCACCAGCGGATCGTCGTCGAGGACGCGCAGCAGCGGCGTCAGCCACCCGGCGCCCACCACCGCGTCGCTGTTGACCAGCGCGACGAGCTCGCGATCGGACAGCGCTGCGATGCCGAGGTTGCAGCCGCCGGCGAACCCCGTGTTGCGACCCGGGGCGATGACGCGCACCCCGGGGAGCTCGGTGCGCACGCGCGGGGCCACGCCGGCCCCCGGCCCGTTGTCGACGAGCACCACCTCGGTCGGCGGCGACGCCGCGTCGTCGAGCAGCGCGCGCAGGCAGCGGAGGGTGAGCTCGTCGGTCCCGTAGTGGACGACCACGACCCCGATGCGCGGCCCACCCTCGGCGACCGTCATCGGCCGTCGACCGGTGGCAGCCCTGCGACGAGCGGCGGCAGGAGCTCGCCGATCGCGGCGCGCAGCACCACGTCGGCGAGGTCGTCCATCTCGGTGGGCTGGTCGTTGACGATGACCACCCGGGCGCCCGCGCGCACGGCCAGCGGCACCACGTCGGCGATCGGGTGCACGGCCAAGGTCGTGCCGAGGGTGAGGAGCAGGTCGCAGGAGCGGGCGACGGCGTCGGCCCGTACGAGGTCCTCGTGGACGAGGCTCTGCCCGAAGCTGACGGTGGCCGACTTGAGGATGCCGCCGCACGTGCGGCACGGCGGGTCCTCCTCGCCGGCTCGGACGCGCTCGATGGCCCGCTCCATCGGCGCCCGCTCACCGCACGACAAGCACATGACCTCACGGGTCGTGCCGTGCACCTCGACCACGAGCGCCGGGTCGGATCCGGCGGCTTGGTGGAGGCCGTCGACGTTCTGGGTCAGCAGTGCGCAGAGGCGCCCGGACTGCTCGAGCTCCACGAGAGCGCGGTGCCCGGCGTTCGGCTGCGGCCCGGCCGACAAGGCGACGGTCCTCGTACGCCACGCGCGCTTCCGCAGCTCCGGATCGGCGACGTAGTTGTCGATGTGGGAGGCCTTCTCCGCGGCCGGGTCTAGCGTCCAGAGGCCCTTGGGCCCGCGGAAGTCGGCGATCCCACTGTCGGTGCTGATCCCCGCGCCCGTGAGGACGACCACCCGGCGAGCCTCCTCGAGCCAGGCGCGCACCTGCTGCAGCTGGGCCGTGTCCACCGGCCCGAGGCTAGAGCGCGCTGCCCGTCGGCCGCGCGTGGCCTCATGGGTTGGGGTGATGCGCCGGTCGCCCGCTCCGCCCGCCCGAGCAGGCCGCGCCTCACGTGTTCGCGACCGCCCTCGTGACGTCGGCGGCGACGCTCGCTCCCTGCTCCGACGACGACGCCGGCCCCGACGTCTCCTGCTCGTCCGCCCAGACGTCGCTCGACGCGTCCCGCGCTCAGGTCGCCGAGTTGGCCGGCGTGGCGCTGACGATCACGGCGATTCGTGGTCGATTTCCGGCGCGTGGCACACCTGCGGCCGCCAGTGGTGGAGGGGCGTCGCTCGTCACCTCGACGAGGCCGACGGCTGGGAGCAGGGGGAGATCACCGCCGCCCACCAGCTTCCACCCGGACGACCTGCGCCAGCGGTGGATCCTGAGCATCATGGCCCGGCGGCTCGGCCGGAGCTCGCCGAGACCGACCGCCTCGGCCGAGCCGTCAGCTGGCGTGCCGGGCGGCGTCGAGCTGCGCCCGCGCGTCGGCGATGAGCATCTTGATGCGCGCCTGCTCGTCCGGGCCCTGGAGCGGGAGCGGCAGCTGGGCGGGGCGGCGACGCCGGCGACCCGGCGAACCGAGGCGGCAGTCCACGCAGGTCAGCTCGTGCGTGGTGGAGTCGAAGTAGGCACTGGCCCCGACGGGGATGGCGCTCCGACACCGTCGGCAGCGCCCCGTGCGTCGCAGGACGATCGACCGGCTCCTCGCCATGCCTCCGCTGTACCCACCACCCGCCGCTTTCCTCCCCCGACCGCGCCTGCCGCTGTTGTGGCCGGTCGGTCTACAACGACCGCAGGTGGGCGAGGCTGCCGAGACGACGGGTAGGCCTTGACCTGTGCGTGAGATGCGCCGAGACTGCACGAAGGGACCGGTGCGGCCCCTGCGCCCTTCCCCCCAGGACCGCAGACCCCTGCCCAAGGAGCACCGTGCTCGTCCCTCCCGCTCTCCCCTCTCCCGTCCTGACCGTCCGCCCCTGGGTCGATGCGGTCATCGACGAGCTCGGCCACGATGCCCGTTCCCCCTACGTCGAACGCTTCTGGCTCGGCATCCTCGGCCCGAGCGCCACGTGGCTGCTCCGCCGGCTCGTGGGCGGCCTCGACGCCGCTCCTACCGGCTACCAGCTCGACCTTGCGCTGACGGCATCCGAGCTGGGGCTCGGCGGCAAGGCCGGCCCGAACTCGCCCTTCCTCCGCTCGATCCAGCGGTGCTGCCGGTTCGGCGCCGCCGACCTGCAGGACGAAGCGACCCTCCGGGTGCGGCGGAAGCTGCCGCCGCTCACGCGCGTCCAGATCGAGCGCCTCCCCGACGCCCTGCGCGCCGATCACCAGGTGTGGCTCGACCGGCCCCTCCCCGGCTCTGCGTTGGCCTACGAGGAGCTGCGCGTCCGGTCGCGTCAGATGGCGCTGTCGCTGCTCGAGCTGGGTGAGGACGGCGAGGCCACCGAGCGCCAGCTGGCCCGCTGGCGCGTTCACCCCGCGATGGCCCACGACTCCACCACCTGGGCCGCCGCCCGCTACGCCGAGCGGCACGCCGCCGATCGGGCTGACGACGCCGCCGGAAGAGGCGGGGGCGACGGCCCGCCCGACGCTGCGTGAGGCTGTGAGCCCACCCGCGGGAGCATCCGTCTACCGACGCTGCGCCGAGCGCCTGGGGGCCCGACTCGGCCCTGCCCTGCCCTTCGGCCAGCAGCTCCTCGGGTCGCTGGCGCTACTGCTTTTCGCCGACCTCACCGCCGCGGTAGCCGCCCACCGCGTCCGCCGCGACATCCCCTCCGAGGTCCTCGCCACGACCCAGGCGCGACGCGGAGACGTACCCCTCCAACTGGTCGAAGAAGTGCGGCGTTCTCGCTGTACTTCTTCGACCAGTTGCAGCTAGCCGTGCTGCCAGGCGCGCTCGCGGAGGCCGCGCTTGCCGAACAGCGCCACGCCGTCGAGGCGGGCCAGCTCGTCGTCGGTGAGGGCCCAGCCGAGCGAACCGGCGTTCTCCTCGGCCTGGGCCCGGTTCTTGGCCCCGGGGATGGGCACGGTGCCCTTCGCCATCGTCCAGGCCAGCGCCACCTGGCTCGGGGTCCGTTCGTGGGCCGCGGCGACCTCGCGCAGCACCGCTACGATCGCGTCGACCTGCGCCATGGGGTGGTCCGAGAAGCTGCGACCGCCGGGGGGCGGGTTGGCGGCCGAGTACTTGCCCGTGAGCCGCCCCTGGCCGATGGGCGAGTAGGCCAGCGGGACGACGCCGAGCTCCCGGCAGCAGGCCAGCAGCCCCACCTTCTCCGGCATCGTGCGCAGAAGGGAGAACTCGATCTGGTTGGAGGCGAGGCGCGAGCCTCGGGCTCGCAGCGCGGCGTCGATCGCCCGCGTCTCGCGCACGGAGTAGTTCGAGACCCCGACCGCCCGCACGAGGCCCTCGGCCTGCGCGGCCGCCAACGCATCGGCCAGGGCGCCCTTGCTGCGCAGCGACACCGGTCCGTGGATCTGGTACAGGTCGATCGCCTCCACGCCGAGCCGATCCACCGAGGCGCGGGCCGCGCCCACCAGGTGCTTCTGCACGTCGAGCTTCCATGGCGTCGGCATGAACTTGCTGGCGATCAGGCGCTCGGCCCGACGGCGCGGATCCTCCGCCAGCAGTCGGCCGATGATGCGCTCGCTCTCGCCGTCGCCGTAGATCTCCGCGGTGTCGAAGAGGACGACGCCGGCGTCGATGCTCGCCTGCCACGCCTCCCGGATCGTTGCCTCGCTGAGCGACGTGTCATACCCGCCCATGCCCCACGTCGAGCGGTCGCCCCACGCCCACGTGCCGACGCCCATCGGCGGGATCGAGACGTCGCTCCCGGGCAGCGGGATGCGGTCCGCCGCCTGCGGCGCGGGGCGCTCGGCCACGACCTAGCGCGCCGCCCGCTTCGGCTTCGAAAAGCCGGTGACGAGCTCGACGAGCGTGCGCACGCCGAAGCCCGTGCCGCCCTTCACGATCTCGCCGTCGACGTCGGACGCGTCCGACGGTCCGGCGATGTCGAGGTGGGCCCACGGGATCCCCTCGCCGACGAACTCCTGGAGGAACAGCCCGGCGGACAGCGCGCCGCCGTAGCGGGTGTTGGTGATGTTCTTCAGGTCGGCCACGTCGCTGTCGAGCTTGCTGCGCAGGTACCGGGGCAGGGGCAGCGGCCAGACCGACTCCCCCACCGCGTCCGCGGCGGCCCGCACCTGGTCGATCCAGCCGCGGTGGTTGCCCATGAGGCCGGCGGTGCGATCGCCGAGGGCCACCATGCACGCGCCGGTGAGCGTGGCGATGTCGACGATGGCGTCGGGCGCCGCCTCGCTGGCGAGGCTGAGGCCGTCGGCGAGGATCAGCCGCCCCTCGGCGTCGGTGTTGAGGACCTCCACGGTGGTGCCGTTGCGGATCGTGAGCACGTCGCCGACCCGGGTGGCGTCACCGCCGGTCATGTTGTCGGTGAGCGGGATGAAGCCGAGCACGCGCGTCCGGGCGCCGAGCGCGGCGATGGCCATGAATGCGCCGAGCACCGCCGCGCCGCCGCCCATGTCGCCCTTCATGCCGATCATGCCCTCGCCGGTCTTGAGCGACAGCCCGCCGGAGTCGAAGGTGATGCCCTTGCCGACGAGGGCCACCGTGCCGCGCGGTCGCTCGGGTTCGTAGGTGAGCTGCAGGAAGCGGGGGGCCTGCGTCGACCCGCGGTTCACGCCGAGCAGGCCGCCGAGCCGCTCCGCTCGGATGCCCTTCTCGTCCCACACCGTGACGCCGAAGCCGGCTTCCTCGCCCGCCCGGACGGCCTGCTGGGCCAGCTTCGTGGGCGTGAGCGTGCCTCCCGGCTCGTTGACGAGGTCGCGCACGAAGCCGACCGCCCGGGTGACGACGAGGGCGCGGTCGACCGCAGTCTGCACGCGCTTTCCGGCCGCCGCCCCGACCAGGACGACCCGGGCCAGCTGCGCGGGCGTCGCGTTCGTCTTCAGCGCGGTGTACTCGTAGCCGCCCAGCACCAGTCCCTCGACGACCGCTTGTGCCGCGACGGCCGGCTCGACAGCCGCTCCCAGGGCAGCCGGCAGCTCGACGGCGAGCGAGGC
>JAUXRW010000039.1 GCA_030681555.1 Acidimicrobiales bacterium | reverse complement strand
ACTCCGCGGCGCCGGCGACGCGCACCCGCAGGCGCGTCAGCTCCGCCCGGACGTCGTCGAGCGTCCGGCAGACGGCGGTCCCGATCTCGATCTGCGACTGGTGCAGCTCCGACTCCACCTGCTCGCCCACCGCGGCGACGGCCGTCGGCAGCACCTCGGATATGCCGGGGACCAGCTCGAGGGTGTCCGCGTCCAGGAGCTGGTACTCCTCCTCGACGCCCACCGTCAGCCCGTCCATCCGCCAGCCCTACCCGGTCGCAAGGCCGGTCAGCCCGTTGCGCGCATCTGACGCGGAGGTGCCGGGCCCGGGGTCTGGAGGACCACCCCGGGTCCGGCGATGTGGGCCGTGGGGTGGGCACGGCCCGGGTGCCCGCTCCGGCCGGGCGACGGGGCCGGGGCGGGCAGAGCACGATCCTCGTTGTCGCCTCGTTCCCCACTCTGCCGACTCGCGTCGTCGTTTCCAACGCCGCCACAGACCTGTAACGAACCTGTCCGTTCCGATGGTGAGGCAGCTCCTCGGCGACAGGTCCTAGGCGGCAGGCTCGAGGGCGATGCCGAGCACCTCGGACACGTCGGACACGAGGTGCACGGTCATCGCCTCCCGAACGGCATCGGGCAGGTCGTCGAGGTCGGGGCCGTTGCGGGCCGGGAGGATGACCTCCGTGACGCCGAACCGGTGGGCGGCCAGGACCTTCTGCTTGACCCCGCCGATCGGCAGCACCCGACCCGACAGGGTGACCTCGCCCGTCATCGCCACCTCCCGGCGCACCGGTCGTCCCGTGAGCAGGGACACGAGCGCAGTCGTCATGGTGATGCCCGCCGAGGGGCCGTCCTTCGGCACGGCCCCGGCGGGGAAGTGCACGTGGAACCGCCGAGCCAGCTCCTCGGCCGCGATGCCGCCGTCCACGACGGCGTCGCGGTGGCTCCGCACCCAGGACAGCGCGATCTGCGCCGACTCCTGCATGACGTCACCGAGCTGCCCCGTCACCTGGAGCCCGGTCTCGCCGTCCATCGACGTGGCCTCGACGAAAAGCACATCGCCGCCGGCGCCCGTGACGGCGAGGCCGGTGGCCACGCCGGGGACAGCGGTGCGCTCGGCGATCTCCTCGCTGTGGAACCGCTGGCGGCCGAGGAGGCCGACGAGGTCGGCGGCGTCGACGGGCACGGGGGTGGTGGCGCCGCCCGCAACCCGCACGGCCACCTTGCGCAGCGCCTTGCCAAGCTGGCGCTCGAGCTCCCGCACGCCCGCCTCCCGGGTGTACCCGGCGACGATGCCGCGCAGGGCGGCCTCGCTCACCTGGATCTCGTCGGCCTCGAGGCCGTTCGAGCGCACCTGCCGGGCCAGCAGGTGGTCGCGGGCGATGGCGACCTTCTCGTCGTCGGTGTAGCCGTCGACCTGGATGATCTCGAGGCGGTCGAGCAGCGGCCCGGGCACGGTCTCGAGCACGTTGGCCGTCGCGATGAAGAGCACGTCCGACAGGTCGAGGTCGACCTCGACGTAGTTGTCGCGGAACGTGTGGTTCTGGGCCGGGTCGAGGACCTCCAGGAGGGCGGCCGACGGGTCGCCCCGCCAGTCGCTGCCGACCTTGTCGACCTCGTCGAGAAGGATGACCGGGTTCATGGTGCCGGCTTCGGTCAGCGCCCGGACGATGCGACCCGGCTGCGCACCGACGTAGGTACGGCGGTGGCCGCGGATCTCCGCCTCGTCCCGGACGCCACCAAGGGCGACCCGCACGAACGTGCGGCCGAGGGACCGGGCGATGGACTCGCCGAGCGACGTCTTGCCGACGCCTGGCGGGCCGACCAGCGCAAGGATCGCGCCAGGCTTGCGCCGGCTGGTCCCCACGTCGTCGATCCCCCGCTCGGCCCGGAGCTTCCGGACGGCGAGGAGCTCGACGATCCGCTCCTTGACCTCGTCGAGGCCGGTGTGATCGGCGTCGAGCGTGGCCCGGGCGACCTGCACATCGAGCTGGTCGTCGCTGCGCTCGGTCCACGGGAGGGCGAGCACCACGTCGAGCCAGCCCTGGATCCAGCCCCGCTCGGTCTGCTGCTCGCTCATGCGCTCGTACTTCCCGAGCTCCTTGCGCAGCTGCTGGACAACCGTGGCGTCGACCCCGCCGACCTCGAGCGCGTCGATCCTCTGGCGGTAGTCGTCGACTGTCTCGCCGGCGTCGGCGTCGTCGCCGAGCTCCTTGCGGATGGCGTCCATCTGGCGACGGAGCAGGTGCTCGCGCTGCTGCTCCTCGAGCCCCTCGCGGACGTCCTCGGCGATCTTGGTGGCCAGCTCCCGCTCGGCGAGGGCCTCCTTCGCCCACTCGAGCACGAGGCGCACCCGGGCCTCCACGTCGACGGTCTCGAGCAGCTCGACCTTGCGCTCGGTGCTGAGCTCCGGCCACCACCCGACGAGATCGGCCAGTGCGCCGGGGTCGTCACCGGCCACGGAGCTGAGGATCCCGTTCACCTGGCGCGTGCCGAGGTGCTCGAAGAGGGCCCGCAGCGTGGCCCGCAGTTCCACGCCGAGGCGGCGTGCCTCGTCGGTGATGGTGGCTTCGTCGTCCTCGATGGGCTCGGCGGTCACCCACAGGCCCGCTCCCGTGCCGACCACGCCGCTGCCCACGCGGGCACGGGTGACGGCCCGCACGACGAGCGCCCGGGTGCCGCCCGGGAGCTGCCCCGCGGACTCGACCTTGGCCACGACGCCGACCTTCGCGTAGCTGCTGCCGATGCGCGGCACGAGCAGGAGCGTCTGGTCGCTGTCCTGCGCGGCCTGGGCGGCGGCGTTGGCTTCGTCGGACTCGAGGGAGATGGTGACGACCATCCCCGGCACGAGGACGTCGCCGGGAAGGGGCAGGACGGGAAGCGTGTTGGAGTGCGTGGAGCTCGCCATGGGAAACCCTCCGGGTGACTTGCGAAGTGCAAGTAACAACCAAGGCACCGCGGGCGGCATTCCCACCGGTGCCCCGGGGCCGTCCGACACGGCCGGCGCCGAGGTGGGCGACGCCGTGATCACCCCGCCAACTGGCCCGGCCGAGTCCGGCGGCGGGTCCAGGGCGCCGGCGCCCGTGAGGCGCTCGAGGAGCAGCGGTCGCTCGACCTCCCACCCTCAGCTGACCCCGTCCGCCGGTCCCCCGATCGAACCTGCGGTCGTTTCGGACGTTGCGGGGAGGCAACGACCTCGGATCTCGCCGGGTCAGGCGACGTGGTCGCCGACCTGGGCCTCGGCCTCGAAGTCCTGCCGGATGCGGTCGAGGTCATGAGCGCTGGCATCCTCCACCGTCATCATGTGATTCGTGGCTGCGTCATGGGCGCGGATGAGCTCGTCGAGCTTGAGCTGCGTGGCGCGGGCGTCGTGGTTCTGCGTGTGCTGCAGCACCACGAACATGAGCAGAGTGACAACAGGCACGCCGCAGGTGTTCACGAGCTCCCACCAGCGCGGGAAGTCGACGAAGGCGCCAGCCACCAGCCACGCCAGCCAGCCGAGCACGACCGCAGCGGCCGCGACCGGCGACCCGGCCCCATCGGTCACCCGCTGCGCCGTGCGCTGGAAGGTGGTGAGCTTGCTGCGCGTGGTGGCCGCAGCATGGCGGCCTGCAGGGCTGGTGGGGGTGGGTGGCACGAACCGTCCTACCCCGTGGCTGCGGCGGCGAACCCGCCGCCGGCGTCACCAGGGGACGTCGGGGCTGTGCCACTCGTGGCCGTCCGGGCACCGGTGCGTGCTGGCCCGGTGGGTGGATCCGCCGATGACCACCATGCCCCGCTCCGCGGCCCGGAGCAGCGACCCGCTGGCGCAGCCGTAGACGATGCGCACCCCGAGCTTGCCGCACGTGGGGCAGCTACGGCGGAGGCTGTTGAAGCGCTCCGGGTTGATCGGCGCCGGAGTCGTCCAGCCGCCTGCCTGGGTACCCGTCATCCGTGACGTCATGACCTGTGCCATCGAGATTCCTCCAACCGCGCCCGCTGCCGTTCGCTGCCACCAGCCTGCGCCTGTGCGCCGGCACCCGCCATAGGCCCCCGGACCCATTTGTGCGCTGCCTCCCGGCCCGCGGCCTCCTAGGGTCCGCCCATGCACGCCACCGTCAACCTTCACATCGACGCCCCTCCGGACGAGGTCTGGGGCATCGTCAGCGGCATCACGAAGGTCTGGCGGTGCTCGGCGGGCGGACCCAGGAGAACCGGAACCGGGGGGACATCCTTCCCGTTCTCGAGCGGGTGAAGGCCGCTGCGGATGCTTAGGCCGGAGAGGGCGACGTGCTGGAAGGACTGATCGAGCTCGTCGCCGACCTCAACAGCGTCGGTCTGGCTCTGGTGGCATTTGCACTGGCGTTCGGGGAGACGGCCGTCGGGCTCGACGTGATCGTCCCGGGCGAGGCCGGGGTGGTGGTCGTCGGGGCGGCGGCCGACAGCGGTGGGCATCCGCTCGCGGCCATCGCAGCGGCCGCCGCCTTCGGGGCCATGGCCGGTGACACCGTCAGCTTCGTCATCGGCCGGCGGTGGGGCGACTCCTTGCTGCGCCGGTGGTCCTGGACCCGACGGCGCGTCCTCCCGAAGGTGGAGGACGCGGCCGGCTGGGTGGACCGCCACGGCGGCCTAGCCGTGTTCGCCGGCCGCTGGATCGGCGCGCTGCGGGCGGTCGTGCCGCTGGTCGCCGGGATGTCCGACATGCCCGTCCGCCGGTTCCTCGCCTGGAACGTGCTCGCCTCGATCACCTGGGCGACCACGGTGGCGACCATCGGCTACGTGGTCGGGCTTCCGGCCGCCCGCTTCGTCGACCGCACCGGCGTCTGGTTCTACCTCGGCATCGCGGTCGTCGTGGCGGCGGTGCTCGCCCGGAGGCGCTGGCGCCGCTGAGCCGGGTTCGCCGAACCCGGCCTCGGGGAAGGACACCTCCATGGCCACCCCCGCGCAGCGCGACCTGCTCGCCGCCATTCACAGCCGGTCCCCCGAGGGACTCGGCGTCTCCGAGGACGAGTTGCGTCCGCTCGCCAGTCCGGACTTCGACGAGGACCTCCTCGCGCCCTCGAGCGCGAGGGCCTCGTGACCACGGTGGACAGCACGGACGGGCAGCCGGACTCCGTGGCCGTCACCGATGAGGGCCGTCGGGTGTTCACGCCGAGGAACTCGGCATGAGGAACGGCGGGGCGGGCGTCAGGACGCCAGCCGGCCGGCGCCGTCCTCGACCCAGCTGGGGTGCTCGAGCGAGGCGCGCAGCACGCGCCACGGCAGGCCGTCGCCGGCTCGCTCCTGGTAGATGAGCTCCACCCCGCCACCAGCGAGGACGGCGCTGCCGTGTCCGTGCTCGCCGGCACCGCCAAGCGGCTGCACGGCCGGACCGATCACCTGGTACGGGCCACCCGGAGCGGGGGCGACGGCGAGCAGTACCCGCTGACGATGGCCGCGAGGGCGCCCCGCCATGAACGTCACTGCGGTGAGCAGGCAGCTACCGCTCGGGAGCTCAAGCAGCTGTGGTCCCTCGAGGCCCCACTGGTACTCCTCGGGGGACACGGACTTCAACTACGACTTCGGCGTCACGGTGGATGCGTCCCGCGGCTACGACGAGTACAACTTCCGCACGCTCGACGAGTACGCGGCGACGGGGCAGGAGAGCATGAAGACCTCCGAGCAGGCCTACGACATGCCGGGGCAGAGCTGCTTCCTGCGGGTCGGCGGGCGGGTCTTCCACACCTACTCCATGTACGCCCGGGGCCTGGAGGCGCTCGGCGGCTCGTACTACTTCCTGGACAACACCGCCCTCGGCCGGCAGGAGGACTGGGAAGAGCCGAAGGGCCGCTCCGACGACAGCCGCGGCAACACCCCGGACTTCGCCTCCTCATCGGCCCGAGGTTCTTGCCGTCAGGCGTCGGTGGCCTGGGCGCCGCCAGGCGGTGAGGGCATCCCGGAGGCGGGTGAGCGCCCCGCGGGCATCCTCGGCGCGGGTGCTGCACGCAGGGGACAGGGGCACCACGGCCACGCCGTCGACCGGGCTGCCGCAGGGCTCCGCGAGCCACGCCCGCAGCGTGTCGGCGATCTGCTGCGCCGCAGCGATCGCCGTCGGCCGGGCCATCCCGTTCGGCATCGGTGCCGTGATCGGCGGCACCGCGGACTACCGCTTCGGCGCGCGCTGTCGCCCGCCGGGCCGACGCCTTCTTCCTTACGCTGCCGGACTCGCTTCGGGTGATCGACGTTGCGAGCCACCCGCGCTGACGCAGGTGCGGCAGCTGTCAGCGCCAGGCGGGCGGACGGGCGTGCCGGGGCGCGTGCACCAGCTCGTACCAGCACGCTGCCGCCGTCGCCCCCAGCAGCAGAGCGGCGCCCGCGAAGAGCGCAACCTGCCGGTCGCCCGCCGAGTCGACGCTCGACAGGAGCGCGCCCGCTGCGAGGCCGAGGGCGCCAGCGGTGGCGAAGAGAGCGGGCCACCACGGCCGAACCCGGTGGAGGACGTCGGCGGCGCAGAGGATCGCCACGGCGACGACCGGCAGGATGATGACGAGGACGGCGGCGACGGTCACGGGGGAGAGCGCATCGACGGAGGTGTCGCACGACAGCTGCACGATCTGGGCGGGCAGCTCGCGCTCCGGCATGACGCGACAGGTGCCGCCATCGAGGATCTGGTCCGTCCGGACCTGCAGGGCGAGCAGCCACACCGTCGTGCCGAGTCCCGCGACGGCGACCGCGCTGAACACGGCCGCAGCCGCCACCCGGCGCCGCCGTGCCGGCTGTCGGCGTTCAAGGAGGTGCAGGAGGAGGCCGATGGCGACGAGGCCGGCCATCCCGACCGCAACCCCGATGGCCAGCGTCTCGACGTCGGTGAGCTCGGGGGCAGGGCGCGTGATCGGCACGTCTTCGCAGCCGCTGGTCACGGCCGCGGTGACGACGAGGGCGGCCAGGGCCGTGCGGCCGCGCGGCGGCCCGGGGCTGCTCATGGAGGTGATGATCCCCCAATCGGGCCCGAACGACACGCATCGTCCGCGGAGGCGTTCCGGACGAGCTCGGCCGACGAGGGCCGCACGTACCGAGGTGGGCGTGGAGCGGTGCTCTACGGTGGGCCATGCGAGGCAGCGCAGGAAGGCCACCAGGGCGAGTCAGCCGGACGAGGGCACGGGGGCTGCCGCCGTCGCCGAGTCGACCTCCCATAGCGGGCTCTTCGGAATCGGCGGAGCGGTGATGGCCGGCCTCATCGGGTGGATGGCGATCCGGACGGCACGTCGGCGCCTCCGCTGAGGCGGTCGAGGACGTTGCGGGTGATCTGCTCGATCTGCGGGTCGCGGCCGGTGAGCCCGTGGGCCCAGTCGGTGGACCCGCTGGTGACCACGGTGCCGCCGGCCGGCGACGTGTAGCTCCCGAGCACGGCGTGATTCCAAGCGATCCGCGCGACCGCCTCCGGTGAGCGGTCGTCGAACAGGCGGGCGGCGATGTACTCGATCTCGGAGGGCTCGCCGGGCTTCGGTGGGCGAGAAGACGTCGTGCGGGTGAAGTGGGCGGCCGGCGCGGTGCCGAGGATCTCGAACGTCTCCGGGGTCCCGTCCTCGTGGGTGGGGTGCGGGAGGCCGTCGCGATAGGTGAAGGCGCACCCGTCGCACTCGTAGCCGACGGTCGTGCTGGCCGCACCGAGCAGGTCGCCGTAGCCGATGCCCGTGCCCTCGAAGATCCAGTGGTCGGGCCGGTGGACCGTGTAGCCGCCGGCGCCGTTCGTCACCCGCTTGCCGATGCGGTGGTAGCCACCGCGGGAGAAGCTGACGCCGGTCATCAGGTTCTCGGGCCGGCCGATCTCGCGGTCGGACCAGAAGCTCGTGAGCTCGCCCATGCGGTCGGTCCCGTAGACCGGGTCCTGCTTGAAGAAGCCCTTGTAGCCCACCATCGCCGCCGCCGGGCCCTCCGGGGTGTGGTCCTCGAAGCGCACCTGCCAGAACGACGTGTTGCCCGAGAAGAAGGCAGCGTGGCCGCCGGACGCGATGTGGCCCTCGACCGTGTCCCGCATGGCGCTCGACCAGTACTCGTCGTGCCCGACCGACAGCAGCAGAGGGTACCCCTCGACGAGCCGGGGGTGATCCTCGAGGTCGGCGTTGCCGACCACGTCGACGGCGTAGCCCTCGCGCTCCGCCCACTGCAGGAACGGGAGCTCCCAGTCGGGCCAGCCCGCCGAGCCGGCGTAGGGCGACAGGTGGTTCAGGCGGAGGTAGCCGACGTGGGCGTTGCTCGTCGGGTCGTCGTTCGTGACGTTCGTGACGCGCCGGCCGTGGCCCGGCGGCTTGTGGAGGTAGCCCCGTGCCAGGGGGCGCTGGAGCGCGACCGACGTGGCACCCGTGTAGAGGTTGCGGCCGCCGAAGTCGTTGTACGCATGCCAGGTGTCGGTGGCGAGGGCCAGGAGCATCCGGGCGGTCGGCGCACCCACCTTCGGCCGGACCACGAAGAACGCGTGCTCCCGCCGGGTCTTCCCCTCCACGTCGATCTCGAGGACCACCTCGTAGTACCCGCTGCGCCACCCGGGCTCGACCGTGAGGCTGAGCGCCGCCGGCCAGCCGCAGCCGTGCTGCGCGGCGTCGACCGGGGTGGGGTGGTCGTCGGCCGGCACGGCGTCGTCGCGGAACACGACCGCTCGGTCCTTCCCGATGCGGGCGACCTCGACCGCCACGGGCCGGCCTCCCGCCGAGGAGAGGTGCAGCGAGACTGGCTGCCCGGCCTCCGCCGATTGCGGCCAGCAGTACCCGGTCACCGTCTCGAACGCCATGCGGCGGCACGCTACCGAGTCGGCCTGGGCCTAGCCTCGGACCGTGGTGCAGGCCTCGCCGACGATCGTCGCGCAGCTGACCGATCCGCACATCCCGCCGCCGGGCCGGCTCCTGGCCGGTCGCATCGACACCCCGCGGATGCTGGCCGCCGCCGTCTCGCACGTGCGGGCGCTCGAGCCCCTTCCTGATCTCGTCGTCGTGTCCGGCGACCTGACCGACACGGGTCACCCGGAGGAGTACCTCCACCTGGCCGAGCTGCTGGAGCCCCTCGACCTGTCGCTGGTGCTGCTCCCGGGGAACCACGACGACCCGACCGCCCTGGCGGAGGTCTTCGGACGGCCCGAGGGCGCGGCCGACGCAGCGATCGGTTGGCAGCAGGTCGTGGAAGTCGGGCCGCTGCGAGTCGTCACGCTCGACACCCGCGTGCCGGGGGAACCCGGCGGGCGGCTCGGGCCGGACCGGCTGGCCTGGCTGGAGGAGGCGCTCGGCCGGTCCTCCGCCCCGACCATCGTCGCGCTCCACCACCCGCCGTTCGCCAGCGGGATCCAGCACATGGACGGCATGGCCCTGGCCGATGCGGATGCGCTCGGCGAGGTGATCGAGCGGCACCGCCACGTCGTCCGGCTGATCACCGGCCACCTGCACCGGAACATCACGCTCGGCTGGCGGGGCACCGTCGTCACCACCTGCCCGAGCACGGCCCACCAGGTGGCGCTGGACCTCACCGGTGGCCCCGCCCGGTGGCGGCGCGAGCCCCCGGCGGTGCACCTCCACGTCTGGCTGCCCCACACGGCCACCCTCGTCACCCACACGAGCCCCATCGGTGACCACGGCCCTGCCGAACCCTTCACCTGGACCGCCGATTCCCCGACCTGAGGTCGTTC
Organism: Acidimicrobiales bacterium; assembly: GCA_030681555.1. GTDB lineage: Bacteria > Actinomycetota > Acidimicrobiia > Acidimicrobiales > VFJN01 > VFJN01. Next base: position 10,427 of record JAUXRW010000039.1, on the reverse strand, counting down.
CCGGTCAGGAACGGCTGGAACCGAGCGCCGCACGACGTCCACCGGGCGCCCTCGTCGAGGTGGATGCGCTCGACGGCGCAACCACATTGCGAAGACGTGTCGGGGGGGTGACATGGAAATGTCGCAATAGCGGCTTAGGCTCCCTCTGGCCGCACAAGCGCGGCATCCCAATGACGGGCGAATCTGGAGGAGGAGCATGGAAGAAACATCCACCTACGGGAGGCGCGCAGCTCGACTGCTGGCCTTTGCGGTGGGCGGCGGGGTGGCTCTCACCTTGGCCTTGGCGAGCTCAGCATCGGCGGACGACGTCGTCGTCCAAGAAGCCGAGGTCGTCAACGCAGGTGCGGCAGTGGCCAACAGCGGCGGCAACGTCGCCGTGGGAAACGCGTCGGAGAACGACGCGGAGACCAACCAGGACGCCGTTGGCGCCGTGGCCGTCAACACCGCAGAGACGTCGAACCACTCCGACGGCACCGCTGTCATCGAGACGGGCGACGCCACGGCTACCGGCAACGAGTCCGCCACGAGCGTCGCGCAGCACGCCGACACCGGTGGTGACGGCGGCGGCGCCGACGTCGTCGTTCAGGACGCCGAGGTGACGAACGTCGGCGCAGCCGCAGCCAACAGCGGCGGCAACATCGCCGTGGGCAACGTGTCCGACAACGACGCTGAGACCAACCAGGGCGCCGTTGGCGCCGTGGCGGTCAACGTCGCCGCGACGTCGAACCACTCCGACGGCACCGCCAAGATCCACACCGGCGACGCCACGGCAACGGGCAACCGTTCCCTCACCGGCATCGCGCAGCACGCGGACACCGGTGGCGGCGGCGGCCTCGACGTCGTCGTCCAGGACGCCGACGTGCTCAACGCCGGTCTGGCCTTTGCCAACAGCGGTGGCAACATCGCCGTCGGCAACCTGTCGGACAACGACGCGGAGACCAACCAGGGTGCTTTCGGGCTTCTGGCCTTCAACGTGGCCGGCACCACCAACCACTCGGACGGCCACGCCTCGATCACCACGGGCAACGCCACGGCGACGGGCAACGAGTCCGTCACCGGCATCGTCCAGAGCGCGGACACCGGATGCGACGATGGGTTGAACGTCGTGTTGCAGAGCGCGGGGGTCGTGAACGTCGGCCTGGCCTTCGCGAACAGCGGGTTCAACGTGGCGCTCGGCAACCTCTCCTCGCAGAGCTCCGTGGTCAACCAAGGGGCGTTCGGGCTCATCGCCGCCAACCTGGCGTCGAGTTCCAACACCTCAGGGGGAACCGCCTGGATCCACACGGGTGCCGCATGGGCAGCCGGGAACCGGTCGGCCACCTTCATCGGACAGCACGCCTGAACGGGCGCGGCCTGGCGCCGCTCCCGATCAGTCACTCGGAGCAGCCCCGGTTCGTCCGGGGCTGCTTTGCGCCCCGGGCCAGATCAGCGGCGGGGCGGAGCGGGCGCCAACTGGAGGCGCCGGACGAGCGGCTCGACCCGCTCGAGGGCCAGGCCGGCGACGGCCCACGCCGGCGCCCACGACAGTCGGATCAGCCCGCCGCCCAGCGCGTCGGGGTGCTCGCGGTACGACTCGCCCCAGGGCACGTCCCCGAGCCCGCGCCGCAGGGCCTCGCCGGTGGAGGCCTCGACCGCCCAGAAGGCGAGCGCGTAGGCGGCGCCCCGCTGCCACCACGGCCGGCCCCGCAGGGATCGGTGCACGAGCTCGCCCGCCAACCCGCCGGCGCCGTAGATCGGGGCCATCCAGACGTACGACTCGCCCCGTAATCGGTTGTCTCCCACGCCCGTCAGGAGGTCCTTCCCGGCTGTGAAGCACACCTCGATGCCCCAGCCGAGCACTGCGTACACCCCGAACCGGCCGGTCGCTCGCATGGCGGGGGACTGTACGCCGGTGGGGGCGTACGGTGACGCCGTGGACATCGGCTTCCAGGTGCGCGACGGCGTCGGCCCAAGCAAGCGCGCCGTCCTGTGGTGACGGCCGACGAGCGCGTCGTCGTCGTGGGGGCCGGCCTCGGCGGCCTGTCCGCCGCCTGCCACCTGGCCGGTGCCGGGCACGAGGTCGTGGTCGTGGAGGCCGGGCCCCTGCCGGGCGGGCGGGCCGGCTCGGCATCGATCGACGGCTATCGGTTCGACACCGGACCGACGGTGCTCACCATGCCGCACCTCATCGAGCGGTGCTTCGCGGCCGTCGGCGCGTCGATGGCCGACCACCTCACCCTGCGGCCCGTCGACCCCATGTACCGCGCCTGCTACGCGGACGGGTCGGAGCTCCGCGTCCGGCACGGCCGCGATGCCATGACCGAAGAGATCCGCCGCGTCTGCGGGCCGGCCGAGGCCGAGAGCTTCGGGCGCTTCTGCGCCTGGCTCACCGAGCTCTACGAGCTCGAGATGCCGCGCTTCATCGAGCGCAACTTCGGTTCGCCGCTCGACCTCGCCCGGCCGCTCGGGCCCGCCCTCGACCTGGTCCGCCTCGGCGGGTTCCGCAAGCTGGCCCGATCGGTCGGCCGCTACTTCGACGACGACCGCCTGCATCGGATCTTCAGCTTCCAGGCCATGTACGCGGGGTTGGCGCCCTACGAGGCGCTGAGCATCTACGCCGTCATCACCTACATGGACACGGTGAACGGCGTGTACGTCCCCGAGGGGGGCATGCACGCGCTTCCCCTGGCGCTGGCCGCGGCGGCCGAGCAGGCCGGTGTGAAGCTCCGCTACGACACGCGTGTGGAGCGGATCCTCCTGCGCCAGGGCACCACCGGCGCCGTGCGCGGCGTCCGGCTGGAGGGCGGAGAGGTTGTCCCGGCGAAGGCGGTGGTCGCCAACCCCGACCTGCCCGTCGCCTACCGGACGCTGCTGCCCGGGCTGCCGGCGCCCCGATCCACGCGACGTGGCGCCTACTCGCCGTCCGCAGCGGTGTGGCACGTCGGGGTGCGCGGCGAGCTCCCGCCGGGCACGGAGCACCACAACATCCACTTCGGACGCGAGTGGGAGGGCGCCTTCCGGGCCCTCCTGCGCGACGGCACCCGAATGCCCGACCCGTCGTTGCTGGTCAGCGTGCCGAGCCTGCGGGAGCCTTCGATGGCGCCGCCCGGCCGTCACGCCCTCTACGTGCTCGAGCCCGTGCCGAACCTCGACGGGCAGGTGGACTGGCAGGACGAGCGACCGCGGTTGCGGGCCGACCTCGAGCATGCGCTCGACCGCCTCGGCTACCCCACGGACATCGAAGCGGAGCTGCTCGTCGACCCGCTCGACTGGGAGCAGCGGGGGATGGAGCGGGGCACGCCGTTCGCCCTCGCCCACACGTTCCGCCAGACGGGCCCGTTCCGTCCGGGGAACCTCGAGCGACGCGCCCCCGGCTTGGTGTTCACCGGTTCGGGAACGGTGCCGGGCGTGGGAGTGCCGATGGTGCTGGTGTCCGGGGAGCTCGCGGCGCAGCGCGTGGCGGAGATGCAGGCGGGTCGATGACGGCCGTGGCCCAGCACACCGTCGTCACGCTGGAGGACTCCTACGAGCGATGTCGCGCGCTGAACAAGCGCTACGGCACGACCTACTACTGGTCCACGCTCGTGCTCCCGCGGATCAAGCGGCATCACGTCTGGGCGATCTACGCGTTCTGCCGTCACGCCGACGACATCGTCGACGACCTGGGCCCCGTCCCCGTCGCGGAGCGGGCCGCTGCTCTCCAGGCGCTGGGCGACCGGCTCTTCGCCGACCTCGCCGTCGGGCGATCGGACGACCCCATCTTGAAGGCGGTCGTGCACACGATCCGCGCCTTCGACCACGACCCGTCGTGCTTCCGGCGGTTCCTGGACGCGATGGCCAAGGACCTCACGATCGCCACGTACGAGACGTGGGACGACCTCCTCGGCTACATGGACGGCAGCGCCGCCGTGATCGGCGAGATGATGCTGCCGATCCTCGAGCCGACGTCGCCGCTCGCCCTGGCCCACGCCCGCGACCTCGGGTTCGCGTTCCAGCTCACGAACTTCCTGCGAGACGTCGACGAAGATCTCGACCGCGGTCGCGTCTACCTGCCCCAGGAGGACCTGCGGCGGTTCGGCGCCGATCCTCACCGCCGCACCGTCGACGAGCCCTGGAGGGGCCTGATGCGCTTCGAGCTCGAGCGCTGCCGTGCGCTGTACCGGTCGGCCGACGAGGGGGTCGACCTCCTGCCGCCGGCGTCGGCCCGCTGCATCTCGGCCGCCCGCACCCTCTACAGCGAGATCCTCGACCGCATCGAGGGTGCGGGCTACGACGTCTTCACCACGCGCGCCCGCGTGCCCACGTGGCGGAAGGCGTCGTTGGCGATCCGCCTCGCGCTGCCGGGTCGGTGACCAGCTACGCCCTCCTCGTCGGTGCCGGGCTGCTGGCCGGCGCGTGGCTGCTGGCGAGGGTGAGGACGCCACCCGCGGTGGACGACCTGGGGCGATCGAGACGGGCGTCGATCATCGTCCCCGCCCGCGACGAGGCTGCCTCGCTGCCCGCGCTGCTGTCGTCGCTGCGCGCCCTCGCCGTCGGGCCGCAGGAGGTGCTGGTCGTGGACGACGGGTCCACCGACGCCACCGCGGAGCTGGCCGCAGCCGCAGGTGCGACGGTGGTGACGCCCGGCGAGCCGCCGTCGAGGTGGGCGGGGAAGCCGTGGGCCTGCCACGCGGGCGCGCAGGCGGCGTCGGGGGAGGTGCTGGTGTTCCTCGACGCCGACACCCGCCTGGCGCCCGCGGGCCTCGAGGCGATCCTCGCCGCCCACGACGAGCGGCCCGACGGGCTGCTGTCGGTGCAGCCGTTCCACGCCGTCAACCGGGCCCACGAGCAGCTGTCGGCGTTCGGCAACGTCGTCTCGATGCTCGCCTCCGGGGCGTTCACGATGCGGGGGGCCGGCGAGACGACGGTGGCGTTCGGCCCCTGCCTCGTCACGTCGGCGGGCGCCTACACGGCGATCGGGGGCCACCGGTCCGTGCGAGGAGAGGTGATCGAGGACGTCCACCTGGCGCGGCGCTATGGCGACGCAGGGCGGCCCGTCCGCTGCCTCGGCGGCGGGTGGGCCCTCTCTTTCCGCATGTACCCCGACGGCGTCGGCCCGCTCGTCGAGGGGTGGACCAAGAACCTCGCGGGCGGGGCCCGTCTCGCCCCGCTCGCCCCCGCCGCCGGCGCGGCCCTGTGGGTGGCCGCGTGCTACGCCGCGGTGGCTGCGGCGGTAGCCGCGGCGGCGGATCCCTCGACCGGTCGGCTCGTCCTCGCCGTGGCCGCGTGGGTGGCCGTCAGCGTCGAGCTGAGGTGGATGCTGCGCCGCGTCGGGTCGTTCCGCTGGTGGGTGGCCATCGTCTTCCCCGTCCCCCTCCTCGCCTTCACCGCTCTCTTGGTGCGCTCGGCCCTCCACCGCTCCGTGCGGCGCACGGTGCGCTGGCGCGGGCGCGACGTCCACGTCCGGCCGAGTCGGGTGCGCTGAGTGCGGCTCGTCCACCTCTCCCACCCGATCGCGGTCGTCCTCGACGTCGTGGCGTGGGGGGTCGTCCACGCGGCCACCGGATACGCCGCCCACCGCATGCCCCCCCGCCGCCTCCGACAGGACGGCTGGCTCCTCCGGGCTCGCCGTGCCGAGGCGGGCGGCCGCCTGTACGAGCGCCGGTTCGCCATCCGTCGCTGGAAGGACCGTCTTCCCGAGGCGGGGGCGTTGTTCGCCGGCGGCCTGAGCAAGTGCCACGTGCCGGGCGGGAGGGACGGGCTCGAGCGGTTCGCGGTCGAGACCCGTCGGGCCGAGCTGGCCCACTGGTGGGCCATGGCTGCGTCGCCGCTGTTCGTCCTCTGGAACCCGCCGGTGGCGAGCGTGCTCCTCGTCGCCTATGGCGTGGCGGTGAACGCGCCGTTCATCGCCATCCAGCGCTACAACCGGCTGCGGGTGAGCCGTGTGCTCGCGGCACGGGCGGGGCGCCGTCGCACCGGCAGGAGCATGCCGTAGGGCTCACCACCGCTGACGTGGTGGTCGCGGTGCGCCTCCCGCAGCCAGCCGAGGTAGGCCACGGGAGGGAGCCGCACCGACACACGACGGTGGATGAACACCTCGTGCACGAACAGGTAGGCGGCCCCATAGAGCGTGATGCCACCCGCCAGCCAGTACAGCGTGGCGCTGCCGAGGAGGGCGGCGGCGAGGAACGCGCCGAAGCCGAGCACGGAGAAGCAGACCGGGAAGAGGTCATTGCGCTCGAGGCGACCGGCTGGCGGCGCGTGGTGGCTGCGGTGCCAGCCCATGCCCACGCCGTGCATCACCCAGCGGTGCGTGGCGTAGCTGACCGCCTCCATCACCAGGAAGGCGGCCACGAAGACGAGCGGACCGCTCACGTCGCCTGCTCCCGTCGCCCGGCGTGGTCCCAGACGAGCATCGTTGCGGTGAGGAGGGCGAAGGCGTAGGCGAACTCCTCCAGCGGGATGTCCCAGATCGGCCGGAGCCCGCTCGTGTCCTCCGGGCGGTACTCCACGATGGGTGCGGACTGCTTGGTCAGCCAGCCGTCGACGGGGATCATGAACCCGAACACGATGGCCATCGAGAGCCAGTAGGCGGTCTCCCGGAACAGGCCGGTGCGAAGCACCCAGACCTCGAGCAGGATCGTCGCGACGGCGGCGATGACGGCGAGGACCGGGTAGATCGCCATCAGCGGACTGCGTCCTGCGGGGCGGCCGCCGCAGCGCGACGGCGGTCGAGCCGGCGCAGGATGGTGCGGACCGCCTCGAGCGTGAGGAGCCCGCACACGGGGACGACGGTGAAGAACACCAGCTCCTCGATCGCCATCCCGCCCGGTAGCTCGACGCCGATCGTGTAGCGGTCGTTGAAGCTCCAGGTGCCGGTCGCCGTCGCCCACAGGTCCCAGGCGACGAACAACACACCGGCGGGGACGAGGGCCGTCGCGAGGCGCCGGGGCCGGCGCCACACTCGGGCCCCGATCACGAGCTCGAGGGGGAGGGTGACCAGCACGCACGCGCCCATGAGGAGCAGGTACTGGTAGCGATCCACCGCCTCAGCCTACGAGGGGGGTGGCGTGATCTGCGGGCGGCGGGCTTTCGGCAGGGTGCCGACGACCGTCCTGTGGTTCCGCCGTGACCTCCGGGTTTGTCCGACCATCCGGCGCTGGTCGAGGCCGTGGGGGGCGCCGGCGCCGGGCGGCCAGGTGGTGCCGCTGTTCTGCCTGACGAGCGCCTCTGGGGGCGCCTCCGGCGACTCCGCCGAGCCTTCCTCGTCGGCTGCCTGCGGGCGCTGGACGACGCCATCGGCGTGGACCGATCCGGCCGGTTCGCCGCCGGGGTACCCAGCGCCCATCGCGGACCACGCCGAGGCGCGTGAGGAGGCGCTCCGTCGCTACGGCGCGCGGCGCGGCTGACGGCTACCCACGGCTGAGCTGCCGGCGGCCGAGGGCTACCGCAGGGCCGGGATGACCTGCTCGGCCAGCAGGTGCATGGACTCGGTCCCGGGGTAGTCGCTGCACCAGGGGATGAAGCCGGCGCAGCCGAGGGCGACGTAGGTCTGGATCTTCTCGATCACCTGCTCCGGCGTGCCGACGAGGTTGCCCGCCGCCCAGGACTCAGCGGGCTCGCCCACGAAGGAGCGGGTGCCTGCGGCCGTCACCTCCGCCTCGGTCTCGCGCATGAACACCTCCGGCGACCACGTCTTGGTGATCTCGTCGTAGTCGCGACCCACCGCGGCGCAGTGGCCCTTCAGCACCTCCGCCTTGTGGGCCCACTCGTCCGGCTTGCCGCCGAAGTTGGAGTGGGTGGCGTGGCGCGCCACGACCCGGAGGGTGAGCTGTTCGCCCCCGCCACCGATGAGGATCGGTGGGTGCGGCGACTGCACCGGCTTCGGGTCGCATTGGGCGCGGGACAGCTGATAGTGCTCACCGTCGTAGCTGACGTCGGGCTCGGTCCACATCGCCTTCACGATCTCGACCGCTTCGCGCAGCATGGCGATGCGGACCTTCGGGGCCGGGAACTCGTAGCCGTACCCCTTGAACTCGTTGTCGTACCAGCCGGCCCCGATGCCCCAGTCGAGGCGGCCGCCGGAGATCACGTCGACCGTGGAGGTGATCTTCGCCAGCAGCGCCGGGTTGCGGTAGCCGTTGCAGCCGACCATCTGGCCGAGGCGGATGCGGGAGGTGCGCTGGCTGATCGCGGCGACGGTGGTCCAGCATTCGAACACCGTCTCGTGGGCCGGCTTGGGGACGTTGTGGAAGTGGTCGTACCACCAGAGGGAGTCGTATCCGAGCTCCTCGGCGAGGAGGGCGATCTCCACGGCCTTGGCCCACTTGTCCTGCGGGTCGTCGATGGAGGCCAGCTCCATCTTCCAGCCCTGCGGGACGAACACTCCGAACGCCAGGTCAGCCATGCGGGCACCGTATCGTCGGCACGCATGACCACGATCGCGCCTGTCCGCGCCCTGGCGCTCGCGTTGCCCGGCTCCTCCGAGGCGCTCGTGCGCGAGCGCGTCACGTTCCGCGTCGGGCAGATCGTCTACCTCGCCTTCTCGGGCGACGAGACCACGATGGGCTTCGCCTTCCCGAAGGAGGAGCGGGCGGCGCTCATCGAGAGCGAGACAGGCACGTTCCTGATGCCAGAGCGGGCAGACCAGCGCCACAATAAGATCGGCGCCGACTCTAGGCGACCGGCGGCAGCTCCAACCCTGCTCTAGGCGCAGGGCTCCGCGCCAACGGTGGCCGGCGCCCGCCGGGGGCGCTGCGCTGCCGGGGGTGGCGCCTCGTCGAGCCGGCCGCACCGTCGGCGTCGGTGTCGTCGTCGTCGTCGTCGATGTTGCCGGTGCCGGCCAGCTCGTTCGGGGTGGAGGCGTCCCGCCGGTCGGACAGGTGCAGGAGGATGGCCGCCGTCGACACGCCGAGGCCGAGGCCGAGGATCGTCCACTGGACGCCGAACACGCTGACGAAGACCCCGGCCACGGCCACGCCGAGGAGCTCGGCCGTGGAGCCAGCGACAAAGTCGGCCGACAGCACCCGACCGTGGGCGCGCTGCGGCGTCGAGCGCTGGATCACCGTGCGGGACGGGCCGGAGATCACCGCCGTGCTGACGCCCCACAGGCCGACGCCGAGGAAGGCCACGGCCACCCATGGCGTGCCGAGGTAGAGGATCGAGGTGATCCCGGACCCGAACACGCCGAGCGCGATCCAGCCGAACGATGCCAGGCGCTCGCCGAGCCGCGCCGCCAGCAGCCCGCCGATGACGAGGCAGATGCCGAAGGCCGTCTGCAGCGCGGCGAAGACGCTCTCCGACCGGTGGAGGACGTCGCGTACGTAGAGCGGCTCGGCCAGCAGCGCCGTGCCGTAGAGGATGTGGACAGCGAACGTGCACGACACGACGCGCCGCAGGATCCCGCTGCGGGCGATGAGCTTCCAGCCCTCCATGGCGTCACGGAACCGCACCGGCGGGTCGTCGTCCCGCGCGCCGTCGAGCTTCTTGAGGCGCACCATCGGCAGCACGGCCAGGCCGAGCAGGTAGGTGAGGGCGTCGAACACGAACGCGCCCCGGAACCCGAAGGCGGAGATGCCGACACCGGCGGCGACCGGACCGAGGACGATGGCCAGCTCGTCTGTCAGCGACACGAGCGCGTTCGCCCGGGCCAGCTTCTCGTCCTCGACCAGCCGCGGCGGCATGGCCTGGAGGGCCGGGTAGGAGAAGGCCATGGCCACGCCGTGGAAGACGGCGAGGAAGGCGAGCGTGCGGAAGTCGTCGGCGGCCAGCAGAGCCAGCGCGGCGACGAACCCGACGACCTTCGCGATGCCGAGCGTGACCTTGGGTCCGAGGCGGTCGATGACCGTGCCGGTCACCGGCCCGAGCAGCACGCCCGGCAGCGAGAAAGCGATGCCGAACAGCGCCACCTCGCCCGCTGTGGCGTCGTACTCGTACGCGGCGTAGCCCCAGATCGCGACGATCGTCGCCCACGACCCGATGGCGCTGAACGCCTCGGCCGCGAGGAAGCCCACGACGCGACGGGACCAGGGCGATCCGGCGGCTGCGGGGGTCGTCGCACGCATCCCGCTCACGCTAGGAGTGACACCTCCACCGAGGCCCGTGGATTCCGGACAGGCCGCCCCGAGCGGGTTGGGCCCCCACGGAGGCCGCTGGTAGGGTGCCTCCCACGCCGCGGGGTGGAGCAGTCAGGTAGCTCGTCGGGCTCATAACCCGAAGGTCGCAGGTTCAAATCCTGCCCCCGCCACCAACTGAAGTACCTGGTCAGAGGCCCTTTTCGACACGTCGAGGAGGGCCTCTCCCATGCCCAGGCAACCAGATTTCTACTGTTTTTTCTACTGTGCGGACCGTGACGGGCGATGCCGGGCCGGCACGGCGTGGCACTGGCCGGGATCTCGGCCCGCTCGTGGGACGACGCGAGGACGCCACGCCGGTTGCTTCACCGACCACCTCGCGCAGGGTGTCTCTCG
>JAUXRW010000069.1 GCA_030681555.1 Acidimicrobiales bacterium | reverse complement strand
CCCTCCATGAGGTGAGGGGTGCCGCGCTCCATGAACCAGCGCTCCAGCTCTCGCACGTCCGCCGTGGGCACCGGACCAACCTACGCGGAAGCCGTGCGGGCGTCGGGGGGACCGCCGTTAGCCTGCCCGGATGGTCGACGGCCACACCCTCCTGGCCAGCGGTCGTCGCGACTGACGTGGACGACCCCGCCCTCGGCACGAACCTCCCCCACGGCGAGGCGCCCGGTCGCCTGGTGACGTCGCGCTTCGCGATCGTCACCGCGGCCACCTTCGCCTACTTCATCGCGCTGGGCGCGTTGCTGCCGACCCTCCCGCGCTATGTCGAGGACGAGCTGGGCGGCGGCGGGGTGGCTGTCGGCGTGGTCATCGGCTCGTTCGCCGTGTCCGCGGCCGCCGTGCGCCCCTGGGCGGGGCGGTTGGGCGACCGGTACGGCCGCCGGGTGCTGCTGAGCGGCGGGTCGTTCGCGGTGGCGGCCAGCGTCGCAGCCTACGCGCTGGTCGATTCGCTCGTGCCCCTCGTCGCCCTCCGACTCGTGACGGGCCTGGGTGAGGCGGCGGTGTTCGTCGGGGCCGCCACCGCCATCCAGGACCTCGCTCCCGACGACCGGCGCGGCGAAGCGGCCTCGTACTTCTCCGTCGCCCTCTATGGCGGGCTCGCCCTCGGACCCGCCCTCGGCGAGGGCCTGGCCGAGGCCTACGGCTTCCACGCCGTGTGGTTAGCGGCCGCCGGGTTCGCGCTCCTGGCGGCCGTTCTCGGACTGGGCACGCCGAAGCTGTCCGGCCCGCCCGCCCGCCGCCCCACCGGCCTGCTCCACCGAGCTGCCCTCGGTCCAGGGTTCGTGCTGCTCCTCGGCCTCATCCCGTTCGCGGGATTCTCGGCCTTCCTGTCCCTGTACGGCGAGGACGTCGGCATCGACGACGTCGGTCCGGTGTTCGGGGTCTACGCCGGCACCGTGCTGGTGATCCGTATCCTGGGCGCCCGTCTGCCCGACCGGCTCGGCTGGCGGACGGCGTCGAGCATCGCCCTCGTGGCCGTGGGCCTCGGCGCCCTGCTGCTGGCGGCGTGGGCGTCGGTGGCGGCGGTGTGGGTGAGCGCGGTCTGCATCGCGATCGGGATGTCGCTCCTCTTCCCGGCGCTGTTCTCGGCCGCCATGGCCGGGGTCCCGGAGGACGAGCGCAGTCACGCGGTCGGGACGTTCTCGCTGTTCTTCGACCTGTCCCAGGGACTCGGCGCCCCGGTCCTCGGCCTCGTGGTGGCGCTGTCGTCGTACCGCGGCGCCTTCGCAGCGTCCGCAGTCGTCGCGGCCTGCGGGTGGTTCGCCCAGGTGTCGCTCAGCCGCCGGCGCGCCGAGGCGGCGGCGGTCACGCCCGCTCAGTCGTAGGTGGCCTCGACGGCCCAGGCGCCGGCTTCGATGGTGACAACGCGCCCCTGACCGTCCGCCGCGAGGAGCTGCAGCCGGGCCCGGCGGCGGTGCCGGGCCGCATCCCACCAGCGCTCGTCGAGCAGCCACGGCCCCGCCCACGCTGCCACCTCGCGCCACGTCCCGCCGTCCACCGACAGCCGGTGCGGCGCCGCGGAGAGCGCGCCCCGGCCGCTCACCTGGACCCTCCGGCCCTGCTCGTCCACGACCTCAGCCGGCACCGGCGGTACGTGCACCCGTGCCGGCGAGGGGGTGGGGAGCCGACCCGGCCAGGGACCGGCCACCCGATCGCGGTGGGCCCCGGCACGATCGGCCGTGAGGTCGACCGCCTCCACGTCCACGAGGGCGATGGCCGTGGCCGGGTCGCGGCTGCCCCGCCACTCGGGGATGGCGACGGCGCCGTCGCCCAGCAGACCGCGGACGCGGGCCACCGCCCGGGCGGCACGGTCGCCGGTGGCCACGTCGGTGCCCCAGAACCCGAGCTGGCGGCCGCCCGCAGGGACGACCTCGTCGGGGGCCAGCCACAACCGACTGATGCCGGCGGTGGGACGATGGCGCGCCGGTCCGCCGATCCAGCCGTCGAGCTGCCAGCGCAGGCGGTCGGCCATGGCCGCTGCGGTCAGCGCGCCCTCGGCCCGCCACACCCGCTCGAGGCGCTCGCCGTGGTCGGTCTCGGCGCCGATCACGACCCTGGTGCAGGCCGAGCCCCTCGCCCACAGGCGCCGGTGCAGCTCCTCCGCCAGCCCCCGGGCCACGAAGGCGGCGGGCGCGACCGTGTCGGCGGGCGGGTCGAGCTCGGCGCTGACGGTGAGATCGGGCGGCGGAGGGGCGGTGGCCGGCGGGTGCTCGTCGAGGCCGCCGGCCAGTCGCCAGGCCCGCTGCCCGGCGATGCCGAAGCGGGCGAGCACGTCGGGCGCGGGGAGGGCGGCGAGGGCGCCCAGCGTGCGGATCCCCAGCCGGGTGAGGACGTCCACCAGGTCGGGCTGCTCCAGGGCGGCGAGGGGGAGCTCGGCCAGGAACGCCGGCGTGGCGCCGGGAGCCACCACCCGACACGGCTCGCCGGTCCGGGCGGCGAGCGCAGCGGCGAAGGGCCCGTCGGCCACCCCGACCCGGCAGGGCACCGGCACGAGGCCGAGGATGCGCTCGACCAAGGCGTCGTCGCCGCCGAAGAAGCGCGACGGCCCCCGGGTGGGGAAGGCGACCTGACCCGGCACCGTGATCTCCACACGAGGGGTGATGGCGTCGAGGGCGGCGACGATCGGTTCGAAGGCCCGGGCGTCCCGGGCCGGGTCGTGGTCGAGCACCACCAGCGCCGGACAGTGTGACTGCGCCTCGCGGCGGCGTTGGCGGCGGGCCACCCCGGCGGCCCGGGCCGCCGGCGAGGTGGCCAGCACGCGGTTGGCGTGCACCACGGCGACCGCCTCGCTGCGGTCGTGTCCGGCCGCCACGATCGGCCAGTCGCTGCAGCGCACCACGAGCGTGCGCACCGCCGCCATCGCTGCTCAGCTCACCGCCCGGAGCGGCCGGACCGGCTCGGCGGCGGGACGGGCCGCCAGCGGCTCGTAGACCGGTGCCACGGTGCCCTCCGAGGACGGCAGCCACAGGTCGACCTGGCGGGGCCGGGCGGCTTCGCCCCGCCCACCGCTGGTGACCGTGACCCGTCGGGCCCGGAGATGGCCGTGGCCCTCCCCGAGGCCCTCCCAGCGAGCGGCGGTGACCTGTAAGGCGAGGTCCGCCTCGCCGGCCCAGCCCGCCCCCAGCTGCACCAGCACGGAGCCCCGCTCCCGGCCCCGGGCGACGAGGCGCCGTGCGTCGGTGGGGCGCACCCCTCCCCGGCCGGCGTGGAGGACGACGAGGTCGAAGCCGTCGATCAACGCGGCGACGACGCTGCCCCACCCGTCCCGCTCGGGCGCCGCCACGAGCACGAGCCGTTCGAGGGCCACCCCCAGCTCGTCGGCGGCCACCAGGCCGAGGGACGGCAGGCCCACCGCCGCCACCCACGACCCGGCGCGAGAGGCCTCGGCCAGGAGGGCCAGCGCCAAGGTGGTTGCCCCGCCCATCTGGGGCACCGCCGAGATCGACACCGTGGAGCCGCGCCGCAGCCCCGCGCCGGGCAGCAGGTCGGCCAGGCCGGGGAGTACGGGCAGCCGCTGCTGCTGCGCCAGCGCGACCGGCCGGACGCGCTCCTTCAGCTCCTCCAGTGCCTCCGCTGCACCCATCGTCCCAGCATCGAACACCTGTTCGATCCCGTCAAGCGCGGCGTGGAGGGTTGTCGGCATCGAACCGCTGGAAGCCGAGTGCGCCACGCCCCCCCCATCGGGCGCGAGAACGCGTTCTACGCTTACTCCTGCGGTCGCGGGTCCGGGCCCGCCTGCGTAGGGTGAGGTACCGCCCCACGCAGGAGGAAGCGACGCCCGAGATCGACTCGTACGAGCCCGGAACCCCGTCCTGGGTCGACATGGGCACGCCGGACGTGCAGGCCGCCGTCGCCTTCTACATGGGCCTCTTCGGGTGGGAGGCGCCGGAGGCCGACGAGGCCACGGGCGGCTACGTCCTGTTGACCCTGCAGGGACGGGCGGTCGCCGGCATCGGCCCCCAGCAGGACCCCGGCATGCCCTACTGGACGACCTACATCTCGGTCAGCGACGCCGACGCCACGGCCGGCTTCGTCGAGGCGGCCGGCGGTCAGGTGCTCCTGCCGCCCATGGACGTGATGACGTTCGGCCGCATGGCCGTCTGCGCCGACACCGAAGGCACGCCCTTCTCCATCTGGCAGCCGAAGGACCACCCCGGCGCCGGCATCGTGAACGAGCACGGCGCACTGATCTGGAACGAGCTCACCTGTCGCAACCCCGACGCCGCGCGGGTCTTCTACGGCACGGTCTTCGGGTGGACCACCGAGGACATCGACCCCGACGGCAACCCCTACACGCAGTGGCAGCTCAACGGTCACACCATCGGCGGGATGATGCCGATGGTGGGCGACAGCTGGCCCGGCCCCGAGGAGCTCCCCTCGCACTGGATGGTGTACTTCGCCGTCGACGACACCGACGCCGCGGCGGCGCGCTGCACGGACCTGGGCGGCAGCATGCACGTCGAGCCAACGGACATCCCCCCCGGACGGTTCGCCGTCCTGAGCGACCCGCAGGGCGCCCACTTCAGCGTCATCAAGCCCGTGCCCATGGACTAGAGCCAGGCGTTCGGCGTCAGCCGGTGCGCGTCCGGCTGAGCTTCACGACCGCGGGGTTGTAGCAGGCGCCCTTCATCCCGAGCATCTGGGCAGGGACGCAGAGGTTCGAGTACTGGCACAGGCTGGGCTCGTCGCTGCCTCCGAGGATGCGGCCGGCCAGGCCGGGCTCCGCGTAGAAGGGGCGGCCGATGCCGACGAGGTCGGCCTGGCCGTCCTCGAGGACCCCGTCGACCTCGGCCGCGTCCCGGATGCCCCCGACGGCCAGCACCGGGATGGACACCACGGCCTTCGTGGCCTGGAAGCGGCTGCGGTTCCAGACGGGTCGGAAGCGGGACGTCGCGCCACCGAGCACGTACCCGGCGATCAGCACGGCCCGCTCGCTGCGCCGCGGCGCGGCGCGGCGAAACCGCGTCTGCATCGCCGTGTTCCTCCAGATCGAGCTGGGGATGCCGCCGCGCGACAGCGTCGTGTCCGGGAAGACCGACACCTCGACGGGCGTGATGGAGTCGTACCCGAACTCCTCGGCCAGGCGGGCGAGCTCCAGCCCCTCGTCCCAGGTCGTGTGGGCCGTGAAGGGCGGGGCCTTTTCCCCCACCGGGATCTTCACCGTCACCGTGAAGTCCGCGCCCGCCCGCTCCGCGATCGCCTCGCGGATCAGCCGGAGCACGCTGGCCCGGGCCGACGTCGAGCCGCCGAACTCGTCGTCGCGCCGGTTCCAGAACGGTGACAGGAACTGGTCGAGCAGCTTCGCGTTGCTGGACGCCAGCTGGAGGCCGTCGTAGCCGGCTTCGCGCGCCCAGAGCGCCACGTCGCCGTAGTCGCTCGCCATCGCCCGCACCTCGTCGGCGGTCATGACGTGGATCGGCGCTCGCCGGAAGATCGGCCGCAGCGCGAGCGGCGGCGTGGACGCGGCGAGCAGCGGCCCGCGCCGCTGCGAGGCGTACGGCTCGTGCCAGCCCTCCATCGCGAACAGGCCACCGTGCCCGACCTGGATCCAGATCGCGGCCCCGGCCGCATGCACGGCGTCGACCATCGGGCGCAGCCGCAGCATCCGCTCGCGCGTGCTCACGATCGTCATCCCGGGAGAGGTGCGACCCTCGTCGTAGAGGCACGAGTTGCCCTGGATGACGAGGCCGACCCCCGCTTCGGCGTTGGCGACGAACTGCTTCGCGTACGTGGCTGCGGCGTCCTCGCCGTCGCCGGCCCCCTCGAGCACCGGCGCCCGGTACAGCCGGTTGCGGAGTGACGTCGTGCGGCCGATCCGGATCGGCTCCAGCACCCTGCGGCCGGTCACGGCGCCGGCGTCGGGCATCAGCCCTCGGTGGCGGGTGCGGCCGGCGGTTCGGCCGGCGCCTCTGGCGCAACCGGCGTCCCAGCAGCAGCGGGTTCGACCGGCGTCCCAGCAGCAGCGGGTTCGACCGGTGCGGGCTGGTCGCCGTAGTGGAGGAAGAGCTGTCGGACGACGTCGCCGAGCCCCGCGCCGGAACGGCCGCGCTCGAGGCTGACGGTCACGACCGAGCCGTTGACGTGCACCGCCTCCACTCCGCCGGCCGCGAAGAGCCGGCGGGCCAGCTCGTCGACCGTCTTGTCGAGCAGCGCGCTCGGCGGCTCGGAGTAGCGCTCGTGACCCATGCCCGTGAGGGGTCGGTTCGTCTCGAAGCGGATGACCGCCGGGTTGCTCGACGGCTTCTCGACGACGGTGATCGGCTGGCCCATGGTGAGCGGCAGGCTACCTACGCGACGACGCCATCGGAAAGCCGCTCGGACGACCGGCGACGCCCCGCACGGCGAGCGCGGCGAGCGCGGCGAGCCCGATGGAGACGGCTGTCAGCACGAGGTGCACGACGACGAAGGCGGCGCTGTGGTCGCCTGTGGCGATCCCGACGGCCCGTACGACCCACACGGCCGTCGTCCACCCGGCCAGGGCACGCACCGCGGCGCGCGTCCACGGGGCCCGCCGCCACATCCCCGCTGCCACGGCCGCTGCGAGCACGGTGAACGAGAGCGCCAGGGCCGTGCGGCCGACCTTGTCGGCGGCGTCGAGGCCGTCGTCGCCCCAGATGTTGCCAATGCGCGTGGTCCAGACGAGCAGCGTCCACACCACGAGGGCGAGCACGGCGGGGCGTCGCTCCGACATCGCCCCGACCGTACCGAGCGGCTACCTTGACCGGGAAGTCAAGTTTCGTGCTCACCTACAGGGGACCTACCGATGGCCGACCAGCCCACACTCGACGAGTTCCGCGACGAGTGCGTCGCCTTCCTCGACGCCAATGCCACGCCGCGCGTCAGCGAGGAGAAGAAGTTCGTCTGGGGCGAGGGCGAGGACGACGTCGCCATGTTCGAAGAGGTCGACCGCGAGCAGGAGCGCAGGGAGCTGGCCGAGGCCCAGGCCTGGCGGGCCAAGCGGTTCGACGCCGGGCTCGGCTACATCACGGGAGCGACGGAGTACGGCGGCCGCGAGCTGCCGGGCAACTACGAGCGCCTCTACGGCAGCCTCGAGGCGAAGTACGAGGTGCCGAACCAGGGGTTCTTCGGGATCGGCCTCGGCATGGTGGCCCCGACGATCAAGGACCACGCGCAGGACCACGTGAAGGCCAAGTACCTGCCCGCGCTGTACCGCGGCGACCTCGTGGCCTGTCAGCTCTTCAGCGAGCCTGGTGCCGGTTCCGACCTGGCCGGCCTCCAGTGCCGGGCCGAGCGCGACGGCGACGAGTGGCTCATCACCGGCCAGAAGGTGTGGACGTCCGGCGCGCAGTACAGCGACATCGGCGAGATCATCTGCCGTACCGACCCCGACGTCCCGAAGCACAAGGGCCTCACCGGTTTCGTCATCGACATGAAAACACCGGGGGTCGAGGTGCGCCCGCTGCGCCAGATGACCGGCGGCGCCTCGTTCAACGAGGTGTTCTTCAACGAGGCGCGGGTGCCCGACGACCACCGCCTCGGCGACGTCAGCCAGGGCTGGGCCGTAGCGCTCACCACCCTCATGAACGAGCGGGCATCCATCGGTTCCGGGGGTGCCGGCGGCGGCATGGGCGTGGCCGACGTCAGCCGGTTGGCCCAGATGCTGCGCCACTTCGGCCTCGGCGAGAGCGCCGTGCATCGCGACGAGCTGATGGACATCTACACCCGGTTCCAGGTGGCGAAGTTCACGAACCAGCGGGCCCTCGACAAGATGAAGGCCGGTCAGCTGCCCGGCCCCGAGATGTCCATCGGCAAGATGGCGCTCACCGACAACCTCAACCGCACCGGCGCCTTCGTGTCCAGCGTCCTCGGCCCCCGCATGGTGGCCAACACCGGCGAGTGGGGCACCTACGCGTGGTCGAAGTTCATATGCGGCACGCCCGCCATGCGCATCGCCGGCGGCTCCGACGAGGTGCTGCGCAACATCGTCGGCGAGCGCGTGCTGGGCCTCCCCAAGGACCCCGGCATCGACTCCAACTCTGCCTTCAAGGACCTGCTCAAGAACTGAGGAGCTACAGCATCCGCTCGATGCCTCTGATGGCCTCGACCACGACCGAGGGGGCGCGCTCGGTGGCCTCCCTCGTGGGAGCCTGGCCCCTCGCTCGGCGCTCCTCGGTGCGGTCGAGGTTCGTGCGGGTGCCGGCCATCGCTATCCCGAAGATGAAGAGCGAGAACACCGCCGTGCCCGCGAACACGAGCCAGCCGCCGAGCAGATAGCCGAGCGCGAGCAGGATCCCGCCGCAGATCGCGCCCACCGCTGGCAGCGAGCTCGTCGGCTTGGTGGCGGTGACGAGGGCGGCGCGTCGGTCGGAACCGGCCAGCCGACCGCGGACCTTGCCCTCGAATGCCGCCTGGGACAGGGGCAGGAGCGCGGCCCGCATCGCGGCCTCGTCCCGGTGGTCTATGGCGGCGGCGAGGCGGGCCAGGTCGCCGGCTACGGCAGGCCAGGCGGTGGCGGCGAGGCGGATCCGCCGGAGGTCGGCGAGGGCGCGCCGGACGTCATCGGCGAGCTCGGGCGAGGCCACGTCAGAAGAGGTGTTGCTGGTAGCGGTGGTCCGGGTCGACCGGCGGCGGCGGCACGAAGCGGGGGATGCCGCGCCAGGGCAAGTGGTCCATGAACACCCAGCTGCGCCGGTGGATCGCGGACGGCCCCATGCCGCGAAGCGCCGTCTTGTGGCGGGGGCACGGGTAGCCCTTGTTCTCCTCGAAGCTCCAGAAGACGTGGTGCTGGGCCTCCGCCCGCATGATGCGGTCGCGGGTGACCTTGGCGAGGATCGATGCGGCGGCGATGGACAGGCAGCGGGCGTCGCCCTTCACGACCAGGCGACTGGTGCCGGCGCCCACGAAGTCCCAGTTGCCGTCGAGGAGCACGCGCTCGGCGGGCACACCCAGATCGTCGAGAGCCCGTCGGGCGGCGAGGCGCTGCGCTTCCGACATGCCGAGCTCATCGCACTCCTCCGGGCTGGCGTGCCCGACCGACCAGGCCACGCACCAGTCGCCGACGCGCTCGAACAGGGCCTCCCGCTCGCGCTCGGTGAGCATCTTCGAGTCCCGGATCTTGTTGACCCGCCTGTCCTTCGGCACGACGGCAGCACCGATGGTGAGCGGTCCGGCCCATGCTCCCCGCCCCACCTCGTCCATGCCGACCACGACGTCGTGGCCCTCCGCCCAGAGGCCCCGCTCGACCTCCAGGGACGGCGCAGTGGCCTTCAGCGCCTTCCGCAGCACCGGCGCGGTGGTCCGGGCTCGGGCGGTCGCGGCGGATGGCATCCCGCCGAGGGTAGCGACCCGCCCGACGTACGATCAGGCGATGGGGGCTGACCGGCGGATGGAGGGCTCGGCGGGGGCCGATGGCCAGGGCCCCTCCCTCCCGTCGGGCACCCGCGTCGAGGTGCAGTCGGGCTTCGACGAGACCTGGCAGCGCGGTTTCGTGGTAGAGGAGGTCACCCCCGTCGGCTACCGGCTGTGTCGTGAGAGCGACGGACAGGTGCTCCCCGAGATCCCGCACCAGCGGGTCCGCCGGCAGCGCACCCGGTCGACCTGGTGGGTGTGACGCTCAGCGCTTGAGGGCGGCGATGAAGTCGTCGATGTCGACGATCGGCAGCGTCGTCGTCTTCAGGGTGCCCCGGCTGGCGAGGGTCATGGCCACCTTCGACATGGTCTCCACGTCGGGCGCCTCGAGGATGTTGAGGAAGTCCCACTGCCCGAGCAGGGCGAACTGCTGGAGCACCGTGACGCCCATGGCCTCGACCTCCTGGGAGACCTCGCGCAGGCGCTCGGGGTTCTCGCGCAGCCGTGCGGAGCCGTCGGGCCCGAGCGTGGAGAGCATCACGAACTTCATGGGGCGAACCTATCCCAGGCCGCTCACGAGCCCGGCAAGCGGACGTCGGTCCCGGCGTCGATGCCGTCTGTCACCTCGACCCACCCGTCCGCCACGATCCCGAGCTCGACGGCCGCAAGGTGGTCCTCGTCGGCCTCGTCCCCCTCGGCCACCCGGACCGACGGGCCGTCCGGGCCGGCGACCACCGCACCGACGGGGACGCCGACCGGGGGCGTGCGGGCGGCGACCGTGCGCACCACCTCCACGGCGCTGCCGACGGGCCGTTCCCCGCCTCCGGCGCCGGCGATGGTGACGACGAGATCGACCTCCCCGTCCACCACGTCCCGGGACACCTCCGTCACGCTCCCGCTCGACGTCGTCCCGTCGCCCCAGTCGAGCTCGACCTCGGTGCCCACCGGCCAGTCGGCGACCTCGGTGGCGAGCAGGTCCAGCTCGACGACGCGGCTCTCGGCGCCGAGCACCAGCACGGGATCGCCGGGCTCCAGCAGGTCGCCCACCTGCGCCTCGTGCTCCAGCACCGTGGTCGGCTCGTCGAGGTGCAGGACCTCCCCCACGGTGACGACGCCGTCAGGGTCGGTCCGACCGAGGTCGTCCTCCCAGGCCTCGACCGCCGCGGCGGTGGCGGCGTCGAACCGCTCGTCCACGGTGAGGCCGGCGCCGTAGCCGAGCGCGGCGAGGTTCGTCTCGAGGGCTTCGACGTCCGGGCCGTCGTCGATGCCGGTGGAGAGGTCCCGGAACAGCGGTTGGGCGGCCAGCAGGGCGACGATCGGCTCCGCGTCGGCACGGTAGAGGACCGCCCCCCGGTCGGCCGTCGCTCCGATGGGCAGCAGCTCCGTGAGGGTGGCGGCAGGATCGCCGGTCGTCTCGTCGCCGGTCGCCTCGTCGTCGGACCCCGTCGGCAGGTCCTTCGCGCCGAGATCACCGAGGCCGTCGCCGACGGCCCCGAGCGGGGCGCTTCCGTCGGGCCGGGGATCGGGTGCGGGGGGTTCGTCGCCGCGGGGAGGATCGGACGCCGGCGGGACCGTGGTGGCACTGGTGGTGGTGGTGGGGGTCGGCCGGGTGGTGGGGGTCGGCCGGGCGGTGGTGGTGGGGGTCGGCCGCGTGGTCGCCGTGGTCGGGCACGGGCGGGTGGTCGACGTCGTCGAGGGCGCGCTGGTGCTCGTCGAGGTCGTGCTGGTCGGGGTGGTGGAGGACGACGTCGAGGTCGCGCCGGGCGCGGGCGGGCAGCCCCTGTCGGCGATCCGGGCCACGGTCGCCGTGGCGCCCCGGAGCCCCTGGATCGGGCCCGCGCCCGCCGGACCACCACCGGGCCGGCTGCCGATGCCGTCGTACACCACGGTGGTGGCATCGGCCCGGGCCAGGGAGCCGTTCTCTGACTCGGTGGCCCGAAGCGCTCGTTCGCCCGCAGTTGCCGTCGGGCCGCGGTCGCCGCTCGCCCCCGCACCGTCGGTGCCGGTGAGGACGACGGCGGCGGCGGCCAGGCAGCCCGCTGCGGCCAGGGCTATGACGGCGTGCCGTGGGGTTCGGCGACCGCGGACGGGCCGGTCCCGGGGATCGGTGGGGTCGAGGTGGTCGTCGGGCTCGGTCACCACGGTCACACGGTCCTCAGAGCGTCGGTGGGCGAGAGCCGGGCGGCTCGGGTGGCGGGGTACAGGCCGGCGACGGCGCCGATGAGGAGGGCGGCGACCACCCCGCCGACGACGCCGGCGACGGGCACGACGACGGCCCACCCTCGAGCGAGGTCGTACGCCGCCGTCACGCCCGCGCCGAGGGCAACGCCGCTGACACCGCCGAGGGCGGACAGCAGGAGCGCCTCGGCCAGGAACTGGATGCTGACGTGCCGCCGCGTGGCACCGAGCGCCCGGCGCAGCCCAATCTCGGATCGTCGCTCGAGCACCGAGATCACCATCACGTTGGCGATGCCCACCCCGCCGACGAGCAGGGCGACGGCGCCCAGCCCGAGGAAGAGCGCCGTGAACGCGTCGCTCGCCGCCGCCTTGGCCTCGATGGCGTCGGTGGGGCGGGCGACCTCCACGGTGTCCGGCGCCTCCGGGGCCGCCGTCGCGGGCAGCACGGACCGGACGGCGTCGATCTGGTCAGGATCGGCTCGGAGGTAGATCGTGCCCGGGTTCTCCGTCGTATCGAACGCCGCCTGCGCGATCCCCTCCCCGATGAGCGCCGTCCGGTCGAGGTCGGGCGCGAGCTCGAGCGGCTCGAGGACCCCGACGACGGAGAACCAGCGGTCGCCGACCCAAACCGCGACACCGTTGCCGACGTCGGTGATGCCCAGGCGCTCCGCCGTCACGGCGCCGAGCACCGTGACAGGCAGCTCGGACCGCGCGTCGTCGAGCCACTCGCCGTCCGCCAGCTCCCCGCGGAGCGTGGCGAGCAGCGCCGCGTCGGTCGCCTGCACGGTGAGCCCTCCGGTCCGCGTGCTGGGGATCAGGTCGGTGCGGCGAACGTCGGCGTCCACGAGGGTCACCGAGGACACGCCGTCCACCGGCCCGATCCGGGAGAGCATCGGCTTCGCGGAGGTGGGGAGGGCGCCATCCCCCGAAAGGCCGAGCCCCTCACCGCCTCGCACGGTGAGGAGGTTGGTGCCGAGCCGGTCCAGCGACGACAGGAGGTCGTTGCGGGAGGACTCGGAGATGCCGAGCACAGCGACCATGGCCGCGATGCCGATGGCGATGCCGATGGCGATGCCGAGCGCGGAGAGCGCAGCGCGGAGGCGCCGGGTGCGGAGGCCCACGGACGCGACCCGCAGGAGGTCGCCGGGGTGGAGCGCGCTCCGGGCGAGGTCCGCGACGGCCGGAGGGTCGAGGTGCACGGCGAGGGTCATCGCGACGCGCCCCGAGCGACGGTGTCCGCCTCGACGCGGCCGTCGAGCACCTCGACCTGCCGAGGGAGACCTGCCGCGATGTCGCGGTCGTGCGTGATCACCAGGATGCTGGCGCCCTCGTCGTGGAGCTCGTGGAGCAGGTCGATGATCGCCTGGCTCGAGCGCGAATCGAGGTTGCCCGTCGGCTCGTCGGCCAAGACGATCGACGGGTGGCCGACGAGGGCGCGCGCGATGGCGACGCGCTGGCGCTCCCCGCCCGACAGCTTCGACGGGTCGTGCCCGAGCCGGTGGTCGAGGCCCACCTGCTCCAGTGCGTGGACCGCCGCAGCGCGCCGATCTTCGAGCGGCACCCCCGTGTAGAGGAGGCCGTCCGCCACGTTGTCGACGGCGGTCATGCCGGAGAGCAGGAAGAACTGCTGGAACACGAACCCGATCGCGCGGGAGCGGAGGCCGGAGAGCTCGTCGTCGGACAGCAGCGACGTGTCGTGGCCGGCGATGGATACCGACCCCTCGGTGGGGCGATCGAGGGTGCCGATGATGTTGAGCAACGTCGACTTGCCGGACCCCGACGGGCCCACGATGGCGACCAGCTCTCCCACCCCGATCTCCAGGTGCACGTCGTCGAGCACCCGCGTGGGCGGATCGCCGGGGTACTCCTTGCCGACGCCGACGAGGTCGACCACGAGGCCGCTCATGCCGGCACCACGACCGCGGCACCAGGCTCGATGCCATCGCCCTCGATGCCCACCCAGCCGTCGGCGTGGGTGCCCACCTCGACCGGCACCAGACGGGCACCGGAGCCGGCGCCGCTGACCAGCTCGACCGCATAGCCACCCTCGGCCAGGGCGAGGAGAGCCGTCACCGGCACGGCGAGCGCGTCGTCGACCCGTGACCGGGCGGGCGCGGGCCCTCGTGGACGACGACGGACCCGGGATCGCCGAGGCAGATCGCGAACGGGCATTCGAGCGGTTCACGCGCCTCGACGAGCACCGAGCGCGCGACGGGTCACGGGGGGGGTCCGGGCTCGGTGCCTCGCTCGTCCGTCGGATCGCACAGCGCCATGACGGCACGGCCACGATCGCCACCGCTCCCCTCGGCGGAGCGAGGGTGGTCCTGGACCTGCCCAGCCTGCAGCACTGAAGCCGGGCCGGGCGCGCCCTACGCTCCCGGGTGTGGCCGCCCACCCCGCCGACCTGCACCGCATCGAGCCCGGCGCCGAGGTCGACCTCGGCGCCCACGACCCCGCAGACACCTCCGCGGCGCCGGGCGACAAGGCCGCCACCCGCGAGGCGCTCGACGAGCTCACCCACCGCCTCGCCGACCTCCAGGCGCGGCTGTGGGCCGAAGCCGAGCGGCGGGTGCTGGTGGTGCTCCAGGGCATGGACACCTCGGGCAAGGGGGGCACGGTCAAGCACGTCTTCGGCGCAGTGAACCCGGCGGGGCTGCGGGTGGTGTCGTTCAAGGCACCGTCGGCGTCGGAGCTCGAGCGGGACTACCTGTGGCGGGTCCACGCCAACGTGCCCGCCGCGGGTGAGATCGGCGTCTTCGACCGCAGCCACTACGAGGACGTGCTGGCCGTGCGGGTCCAGCGCCTCGTCTCCGAGGAGCGCTGGCGCCGTCGCTACGAGCACATCAAGGCCTTCGAGCACCTACTGGCGGACGAAGGCACCGCCGTCGTGAAGGTGCTGCTCCACCTCTCCGCCGACGAGCAGAAGGCCCGCCTGCAGGCCCGCCTCGACGACCCGACGAAGCACTGGAAGTTCCGGCTCGGCGACCTCGACTCGCGCGAGCGCTGGGACGAGTACCAGATCGCGTTCGCCGAGACCGTCGAACGGACCACCGCGCACCAGGCCCCGTGGCACATCGTGCCCGCCAACAAGAAGTGGTACCGCAACTGGGCGGTGGCCTCGATCCTCGTCGGGGTGCTGGAGCGGATGGACCCGCAGTGGCCCGAACCACCTGACGAGATCGACGGCATCTCCGTCACCTAGATGCTCCGATCGCTGCGCGAGTGGTGGACCGCGGGCTGGCGGTCGCTGCCGATCGTCGGCGGCCTCCGGATCCTCACCGCGGCCTTCCTGCTCGTCGTGGCCGTCGTGCCCGTGGTGGGCAACGAGCTGCGCGTGCAGGACGTCGATCCGGTGTACATGCGCAACATGGTCGAGCGCGTGGCTGCCTTCGGCGGGACGTACTACGAGAACAGCATCCACAACCGTGGTCCCGTCGAACCGCTGCTCTACGACCTCGCAGGCCGCGTCACCTCCTACGACGGCTACTGGTTCGCCGTCTCGGCCATGGTGGCGCTGCTGGCCGGATTCGTTGGGTACGCCGCCGCCCGGACGGCTCGGTGGGCCGGCGCCAACCGCTCGATCGCCCTCGGCGCAGCGGCGGTCGTGTACGTGCAGCTCGCCTTGGCGAACCACGGCTTCTCGCGCGTGCTCTACGTCCGCAACATCACGACGGGCCTCCTCGTGGGCGTGTGGGTGCTGGCCCTCAGCGAGCGATGCTGGTCCGACCAGCGACGGGCGCGGCGGACCTCCATCGCCATCGGGGCGCTCCTCGGCATCGTCGTCGAGCAGCTCCTCACCTCGGTGTTCGCGGGCGTGGCCGTGGGGCTGGTGGCGCTCCTGCTGATGTACGAGCGCCGCGGCCGCGAGGAGGGTCGGCGCCACGAGCAGGCGGCGGTCGTCGCTGCGGTGGTCGCCTTCCTGGCGACCCCGGCGTGGTACCTCGTCCGGGGCGGCCTGGAGGAGTACTGGTCGGGGTGGTGGGTGTACGCCCGGCACATGAGCACGGGAACGGGTCGGTCCTTCGGGTCCCAGCTGTCGCTGGGCTGGGACCAGGTCTACGCCCACCATCGCGGGAGCCCGATGGTCCTGCTGCTCCTCGCGTTCGCCGGGACGACGTGGCTGCTGTGGCGCACCTTCGACCGCCGGGCGCGCATCGTCCACCTCGGGCTGCTCGCGTGGTGGGCCGCGGGCTGGGTCGAGCTCGTGCTGAGCCAGCGCTACACCCCGCACTACTACGCGGTCACCGCCATCCCGCTCGCCCTGATGGGTGCGGCGCTGGCCGGCCACGCCGCCCGTGCAGTCGCGACGCGGCGGCCGGCCTCGCGGGCCACGCTCGCCGTCCCCTTGGCGGCCACGCTCCTGGCGATCTACCTGAGCGGGCCGACGTACTTCGTCGACGCCCTGGAGGAGACGCGCGACTTCCGCGGCGTGGCCGCGCTGGCGGACGAGCGAGCGAGGCAGCTCGGGGGCGGCGACCGCAGCGTGCGAGCGGTGCTCGACCTCGTCTCGGACGACCGCGCCGCGCTGCTGGCGTGGACCTTCGATCCGTTCGTGTACCCGAAGTACCGTCGGGTGACGGCCACCCGGTTCCAGTGGAAGTCGCTCCTGCTCGGCGAGATCTACCTCGGTCTCACCAAGCCCGAGCACGTCCTCCCCAACACGTGGCGGTGGTTCGCCGAGGACCTCGAGGAGAGCGACCCGGTCGCCTTCGTCGAGACCGAGCCCTTCGAGTCCGCCACCCCTTTCGAGGACATCGTGCGGGCCGGGTTCGCCGAGGTCTACCCCGGCTCGGCGGCCACGGTGTGGCTGCGACGCGACGCTGCGAGCACGCTGCTCGACCGCAGCGCAGACCGGCGGTGGCGCGATCCTGGCCAGCCGTCGTCGTCGGGCTGGACCGTGGACGACGACGTCGCCCGGTTCGAGGAGACGGCCGGGGCGGCCGGTGCCCTCCAGCTCGGTGCCGGACCCTGCCGGCGGATCGAAGGCACCTTCGACGTTGCCGCGTCGGGCGCGCTGGTCGACGTCACCTTCCGCTTCGACGATCCGGACGACCCGGAGCGCGAGCCGCAGCACCTGACGCTCGAGGGCGCGCGGGTCGGCTCCGGGAGCGCGGGCCTGGGACCGCTCGGCTTCGAGTCGCTCGACGCCGGTGTGCCGGACGACGGCCCGGTGGAGCTCGCCCTCGTGATCGGCGACCGGTCCGCCGCCCTCGTCGTGGACGGCGCGCTGCGGGCTGCCGTCCGACTGCCACCCTCGCTCGTGCGGGTGTCCCTCGAGTCGCGGACGGACGAGCTCACCGTCAGCGGGCTCCGGGTCGGGGACGCACCTCGGGCGGGCGCCTGCCGGTCCGGCTGACGAGGCGTGCTGCGGCAGGGGTACGCGACGCGGAGCACTGTCGATGGACGATCGAGGACAGACCAAGACCCGCCCCGCCCGGACCAGGCCATCCCGCATCCGAGCGCAGGCGTGGCGAGGTCGTGCCATCGTGGATGCCGTGCAGGACTCGAAGCGGCGTGTCGACATCGTTCCCCACACGCACTGGGACCGCGAGTGGCACACGCCGTTCCAGACCTTCCGGCTCCGGTTGGTCGAGCTTCTCGACGGGCTCCTGCCGCAGCTGGAGGGCGACCCGTCGTACGCCCACTTCATGCTCGACGGGCAGATGGCGGTGGTCGATGACTACCTCGCCGTTCGGCCGGAAGCGGAGGAGCGCCTCCGCACCCTGGCGGCGAGCGGCCGAGTGTCGCTGGGCCCCTGGTACGCCCTCCCGGACGAGTTCCTCGTTTCAGCGGAGACCCTGGTACGGAATTTGCAGCGCGGACTGCGCGTGGCGGCCCGCTTCGACGGAGCCATGGAGGTGGGCTACCTGCCCGACATGTTCGGGCACGTGGCCCAGATGCCCCAGATCCTGCGGCAGCTCGGCTTCGACCACGCGGTCGTCTGGCGTGGCGTACCGAGCGTCGTCGATCGCAGCGGCTTCTGGTGGTCGAGCCCCGACGGCTCGACGGTCCGGGCCGAGTACCTGCCGGTGGGCTACGGCAACGGCGCGCTCGTCCCCGACGACGCCAAAGCGCTGGTGCGACGCATCGACGAGTTCGCCGAGGAGCAGGCCGACCTGCTGGTCGGTCCGATCCTCTGGATGAACGGCACCGACCACCTCCTCCCCCAGCCGTGGCTCGGGCGGGTGGTCGCCGAGGCCAACGCCCTCGACGGTCGCTACGAGCTGCGGATCTGCTCGCTGGCCGACCACGTGGCGGACGCGCCCACGACGGGCCTGCCGAGCTGGCGCGGCGAGCTGCGATCCGGGGCGAGGGCCAACCTCCTCATGGGCGTGGCGTCGAACAGGCTCGACGTGAAGCAGGCGGCCGCCCGGGCGGAGCGGGCGCTCGAGCAGCTCGCCGAGCCCCTGTCCGCCCTGCTGCTGCCGGCCGAGCACTGGCCGGCCTCGCTGCTCGACCAGGCCTGGCTGGAAGTGCTGCGCAACAGCGCCCACGACTCCGTCTGCGCCTGCTCGACCGACGAGGTGTGCGCAGCGGTGCTGCACCGCTACGCCGAGGCCACCCACATCGCCGACGGCCTGGCGGACCGGGCCGTGCGCGCCCTCGCCGCCACCATCGAGGGCGACCAGGCGGTCATCGTCAACCCGTCGGCCCGCACCCGTGGCGGTCTGGTGGAGCTCCGGCTGCCCGGGCCCAGCGTCCCCCATGGCTGCCAGCTCGTGGCCGAGCGAGCGGCGGAACGCGTCCTCATCGAGGAGACGCCGGTGTCGGTGGCCACGGTCACCGTGGCCGAGCTCGAGTACCTCCGCAGCATCCTGTCGTTCACCATCGAGACGCTGGACGACAAGGAGCTGCTGTACGTCGAGCGGGAGGAGGCCGGCACGCTGGTCACCCCACCGGTGCGGGCGGAGCTGGCCAGGCTCCGCGAGCAGCACGCCGGCCAGCAGGTGCGCATTCGGGTGACGAACCGGCCCGCGGTCACGGTGCTCGCCCGCGTCGAGGACGTGCCGGGCTACGGCTGGCGGGGGTGGACCGGAGCGGGCGCCACCGTGGCGCCGGTGGAGGCCCGGCCCCTGCGCCTGTCGAACGGCCTCGTGACCGTGCAGGTGGACCCGACCGACGGCACGTTCGCAGTGAACGGCCTCGCCGGTCTCGGTGCGCTGGTGGACGGCGGCGACGTGGGCGACACGTACAACTGGTGCCCGCCGGTCGATGACACGATCGTGGATCGGGCCGGCGCGGCGGCGTGCCGGCTCGTCGAGCACGGGCCGCTGCGCGCGCGACTCGAGATCCGCTGCACGCTCGTGCTCCCCACCCACGTCGAGGGCTCGCGCCGGGTCGGCTCGCTGCCGGTCGCCGTCCGCACCACCCTCGAGCTGCGCGCCGGCGAGGACCTCGTGCGCGTGCGCCTCGACCTGGACAATTACGGGCTGCGCGACCACCGGCTCCGCGTGCACCTCCCCCTCTCGTACCCGGCTCGCACGTCACGGGCGGAGTGCGCGTTCACCGTGGTGGAGCGGGGGCTCACGGCCGAGGGCGGCCCCACCGAGCTGGGTCTGCCCACCTTCCCCTCCCGACGCTTCGTGCAGGCGGGCGGGCTGGTCGTCGCCCACGAGGGTCTGCTCGAGTACGAGCTCGTCGACCTCCGCCAGGGCCCCGACGGCGACGTGGCCAACACGCTCGCCCTGACGCTCCTGCGCTGCACCGGCATGCTCTCCCAGGGTCCGATGGCCACCCGTCCGCTGCCCGCCGGTCCGCTCACACCGATGGAGGGCCCGCAGCAGCAGGGTCCGGCCTCTGCGTCGTTCTGCCTGCACGTCGGCGATGCCGACCCGTACACCGTGGTCGACGACGCCTTCGTGCCGCTGCTGGTGACGCGGAGCGGGGGCGGCCGCCAGCCAGCCGACGGAAGGGCCCTGGCGGTCAGCGGGGCGAAGGTGTCGGCCGTGGTCCGGGAGGCGGGAGCGCTCCACGTCCGTTTCTTCAACCCGACCGACGAGCCTGCCACCGTCGCCATCGAGGGTCGCCGCGGGTGGCTGGTCGACCTGAGGGGCCGTGCCCGGGAGGCGTTCGAGGGCCAGTTCATCCTCGGCCCGCAGTCGTTCACGACCGCTGCGCTCGCCGACTGATCCGCCCACCGCGAGAACGGGCGCTCAGCCCTCCTCGTCGGGCAGGTTGACGGCGTCGGGCTCATGGCCGGCTCGCGCCGCGAGCTTGTCGCGCACCACCACCCGCATCTGGCGCCGGCGCTCGTCGATGGCCTCCCGGATCGTCAAGGGCACGTCCTCGGCTCGCTGGACGACCGACAGCGAGACCCGTCCGATGTTCTTGAGGAACCGAGGGCGCATGGCGCGGAAGGAGAAGTGCGGGTCGCCCTCGAGAGCCGCCCGCAGGTCAGGGGAGACGACGACCGTGCCGGGGTAGGCGATGGCCGTGGCCCGGCTCGCGAGGTTCACGGTGGCGCCGTAGGCGTCGCCCTCCCGTTCCAGGATCGGACCCGAGGCCAGCCCCACGCGCACGTCGGACAGCTCGGCGGCGTCGCGGGAGGCATCCGCCATGCCGAGCGCGATCTCCACGGCCGCCGCCGGATCGTCGACGATGAACATCACCTCGTCGCCGATCATCTTCAGCACGCGCCCGCCGCCGGCCACGACGACGTCGTAGGCCAGCCGCTCGAACTGGTCGACGACCTCCGCCAGCTCCTCGTCGGTCACTTGCTGCGCCAGCGCCGTGAATCCCACGAGGTCCGCGAAGCCCACGACGGCTCGGTCGCCGTCCGCCGTCTCGCTGCGGAGCAGGCGACGGCGCGACGCCGCCTGGAGGTGACGGCGCCACACCTGCTCGAGGACGGCCGGGAACATCGGCAGGAAGGCGCCGGCCTCCGTCGCCAGCGGCTCGAGGGCGACGGCGTCCTCGGCATCCCCGCCCGCTCGCATGACCCCCTCGGCCCGGGCCCCCACGGCATCCACGAGGGCGGACGCGACGCGCGCCATGGAGGAGCCGATGACCCGGGTCATGCCGTAGGCGACCTCCGGGCTGACCGCCCCGCTGTGCAGGAGCTCGGCGACGGCAGCCAGGTTGGTGAGGTCGACGTCGGAGAAGATCCGCTCGCCCGACACGGGATCCGGGAAGCCCAACGAGCGCCAGATGTGGCGGAGCTCCTCCTCGGGGAGGCCCGTGAGCTCGATGGCCGCGTCCACGTCGTACACCAGCTCCTGACCCAGTGCGAGGTGCTCGATGGCGAGGAGCACCAGGTTGCCGTCCGCCTGGGCGCGGTCGATCTCCGCGTCCTCGACGCCGAGCGAGCGGAGCAGCGTGACCACCCCGCCGCGGGGGATCGCCCCCGGCCCGACCTCCGTCACGTCGGATCGACCGGTCGCCGGCCGAGGGCCACCGGCGTGCTGACGCCGCGACTGGGCGCCGGCTCCGGCAGCGCGACCGGCTGGAGCAGTGCCTCCCCCTTCGCCGCAGTCGACGACCAGGTGGGATCGAGGCCCGGGGCGAGCAGGCGCACGGGCGGAGCGTCGCTGGGCGCGCTGACGTCCCACAGGAGGGCGGGGCGGTCGCCGTGCCAGCGCACGGCGTAGGAGAGGCGGCCATAGGCGGTGATGAGGTCGTGCACCTCCCACCCCTGGCCCAGCCAGCGGTCGGGCACGACCGGGGCCAGCTCCAGAATCCGCTCCGGGCCGTCGGCCTCCCGGGCGAGGAGCTCCGCGGCCAAGAGCAGAACCTCGGCGTTCCCCGGTGCGCCGTCGGGCCACGTCCACGTCGGTGCGGCGGCGGCGAGGTGCTCGGTGAGCCGCCGGAGGGTCGCGCCGACCTCAGGCCCCCGCTGCTCGGCGGCCCGGCGGGCCAGCGCGCCGGCCGCCCGTCGAGCGTCCTTCGCCGCCCGCCGCTGGCCGGCGGTGGCGAGCAGGGATGCCGCCGCCTCCGCCCCCGCCGCGCCGAAGCGCAGCTCGGCCGGCTGGCGCACGTTGCCGAGCTCGACGACGAGGTGGGCCACAACGGCGGGGGCGAGCTCCGCCGTGACCGCGTCGTGGCGATCGCGCCATCGCCCGGCCACGGCGTGCAGCGCCGACCCGGGCGTCGGCGCCGCAGCCGCTGCGGCCAGGGGATCCGTGAGCAGCCCCTCGGCCACCTCGGCGCCGAAGCCGAAGCGGGTCAGCGGGGCGACGGCCGCCACCTCGTTAGCCACGAGCAGGAGGTGGCGCACGGAGCTTTCCACCGCCGCCTGTAGGGTGCGGTCGGGCACGACGATGCGGGCACCACGACTCGTCTGCGCCTGCCAGCCCGACACCACCTGGGCGACGTCAGGGAGCAGGTCCGCCTGCACCTCCCCGCCGGGGGGTAGGGGCAGGACCACCCGCATGACGGCCGTGTGCGCCAACGGGAAGACGATCGCCGCCTGCGCGCCGCCCTCGGCACAGCGCACGTAAGCCTGCGTGGTGTCGGCGGCTGCGCCGGCGAGCACGATGGTCGCCACGTCGTCCGTGCCGTCGCACACGGCGACCCGGCCCGGCGCCTTGCCGGCGTCGAGCACGCGACGTCCGCCGACGAGCACGACGGCACCGTCGACGGCCACCTCGCCAACGCCGCCCGCACCGGGCCCTGGCAGCGGCCGGACGGCCAGTGCCACCGCGAAGGGCACCTTGGTCTCGTTCTCCACCTCCACCACCACCGCCTGGGCGCCCCGAGCGTCGATGGCGGCGTAGACCCGTTGGACAGCGTCGCCGCTCGGCACCCGGACGCGGGTCTCTACCACGGGGGTGGAGCCGAGCAGCGCCTGGCGGACCGTGATCTCGTCGGCCGGCACGTGCCAGCGGTCCTCTGCTCCGATCCACCAGGCCAACGACCAGGCGGCCCCGTCGAGGGTGACCGTGCCAGCGCGGTCGACCCGCGCGCGATGCGGCGCGTAGAGGTTGCCCACCACTGTCGCCATGACCGCCATCAGATCAGGCGTCGGGCATCCCGTGCATCTCCGAGCTCATGTTGCGGCCCAGCAGGCCCCGGTAGGCGTCGGCCGCCCGCCTGCCCTCGTGCACCACGCCGTACACGGACTCGGCGATCGGGAGCACCACCCCGTGGTCGCGGCCGAGCTCCATCACCACCCGCGAAGTCTTCACGCCTTCGGCGACCATGCTCATCTCGGCGATGATCTCCTCGATGCCGCGCCCCTTGCCGAGCTGCTCGCCCACGTACCGGTTGCGGCTCTGGGTGGAGATGCACGTGGCGATGAGATCGCCCATGCCGGCGAGGCCGGCGAAGGTCATCGGCTCGCCGCCCATTGCGCAACCCAAGCGCGTGAGCTCGGCCAGCCCGCGCGTGATGACCGCAGCGCGCGTGTTGTCGCCCGTCCCGAGGCCGTCGGCCATGCCGGACGCGATCGCGATCACGTTCTTCAGCGCGCCTGCCACCTCGCAGCCGATGACATCGTGGTTCGTGTAGACGCGGAAGAGATCGGTGGCGAAAACCTCCTGCAGGGCGTTGGCGATGCTGCGGTCCTCCATCGCGATCACGCTGGCCGCCGCGTCCCCGGCGAGGATCTCCTTGGCCAGGTTGGGGCCGGTGAGGAGACCGACGGGGCGCCCGGGGAGCTCCTGCCCCAGCACCTGCGTCATGCGCAGCTTCGTGCCCTGCTCGAGGCCCTTCGACAGGCTCACGACCGGCACCCACGGTCGAAGGTAGGGCGACAGCTTCTTGGCCGTCGCGCGCATGCCGTGCGAGGGCACGCCCATGACCAGCAGGTCCGCGGAGCCCACTGCCTCCTCCAAAGAGGCCGTCGCGTGGAGGCTCGGCGTGAGCTGGTAGCCCGACAGGTAGGCGGTGTTGCAGTGGTGGTCGCGCACCTCGGCCGCGACGTCCTCGCGGCGGGCCCACAGGGTGGTGGGCGCGTTGCTGGCGCAGAGGTGGGCCACGGTGGTGCCCCACGATCCGGCCCCGATCACGGCCACCTGCATCGACATGGGCGGAGGTTACGACGCCGCCACCGCCCCCGTAGGCTCCGGCCATGGGACCGACGGCGGTGCTGATCCCGGTCAAGGCCTTCGGACAGGCCAAGCGCCGGCTGGCCGCCGTGCTGGACGACGACGAGCGCGCCGACCTGGCCCGCTCCATGGCCACCATTGTCGTCCGGGCGGCGGGGTCCCTGCCGGTGGTAGTGGTGTGCGACGACGCAGCGGTGCGCGCCTGGGCGGACGAGCAGCGCGTGGAGGTGCTGTGGGCCGCCGGCCTCGGCCTCAACGGCGCCGTACTCGCCGGCATCGACCACCTGGCGCAGCACGGCATCGCCCAGGCCATCGTGGCCCACGCCGACCTGCCCCTGGCCACCGACCTGGCCTGGGTGGCCCGAGCCGAGGGCGTCACGCTGGTGCCCGACCGGCACGGCGACGGCACCAACGTCGCGTCCGTTCCGACGGGGGCCGGCTTCACCTTCGCCTACGGCGCCGGCAGCTTCCTCCGCCACCAGGACGAGGCTCGCCGCCTGGGCCTGCCGCTCCGCACGGTCACGGACGTGCGCCTCGGCTGGGACGTCGACCGGCCGGAGGACCTCGACGTCCCCCTCCCCGGCGCGGTGACATGTCGCTGAACCTCCCGACGCCGAGCGTCGTGCTGGCCATCGGCGCCCACCCGGACGACATCGAGTTCGGGTGTGGCGCCACGCTGGCGAAGTGGGCGGCCGCCGGTTGCACCGTGCACCACCTCGTCTGCACGGACGGGTCGAAGGGCAGCTGGGACGCGCACGCCGACACCGCAGCCCTCGTCGTCACCCGTCAGCAGGAGCAGCGGGGGGCCGCGAAGGCGCTGGGCGCCACCGGCGAGTGCACCTTCCTCGGGTGGCCCGACGGCGAGCTCGAGTCCGGGCTGCGTCAGCGCTGGGAGGTGGCCTACTGGATCCGGCGCCTCTTGCCCACGGTCGTGCTCGGCCACGACCCGTGGAAGCGCTACCGCCTCCACCCCGACCACCGCCATGCGGGGCTGCTCGCCGTGGAGGGCGTCGTCGCCGCGCGGGACCCGCACTTCTTCCCGGAGCAGGCGCTCCCCCACCACCGGCCCGACGCGCTGCTGCTCTTCGAGGCGGACGAGCCAGATCACGTCGAGGACGTCGCCGGCTTCGCGGACGCCAAGCTGGCTGCGCTGCACGCGCACGCCAGCCAGCTGCTGTCGACCATGCACATCGACCAGCGGGCCGACCCGGCCGAAGCGGCGCGCCAGAGCGCGGCGTTCGAGGAGCGGATCCGCAGCGAGCTCGTGGAGCACGGAGCGCGCGAGGGCGTCGCGGAAGGCGAGGCGTTCAAGCTCCTCACGGAGCTCTAGCCCGGCGGCCGGGCTAGTTCAGCGA
This sequence comes from Acidimicrobiales bacterium, assembly GCA_030681555.1. Classification (GTDB taxonomy): domain Bacteria; phylum Actinomycetota; class Acidimicrobiia; order Acidimicrobiales; family VFJN01; genus VFJN01. The sequence continues at coordinate 40,265 of JAUXRW010000069.1, read as the reverse complement.
CGGATCTCGGGGGAACAGCGCGAGGCGGGAGAGCGAGCCCCCCTGCCGGGCGAGGATCCGCGGCCACAGGTCCGCGCTGTCGTCGAGAAAGGGGTCGTCGACCTCGGCGTCCAGCACGAACCAGGCGTCGGCGCCCAATTCGTCGTCGAGCTGGCCCGGGCCCCAGCCCGAGTAGCCGGCGTAGAGGCGCAGGGCGGAGAGCGAGGTCCGCAGCGCATCGGGGTCGAGGGACAGGTCCAGCAGGCCGAGGTCGCCGATGACCGGGACGAACCCGCCGATCTCCGGCGGGTCGATGGCGCGCGCCAGGCACCAGCCGCTGCGCTCCTCGACCGGCCCGCCGACGTGGAGCAGCGCCGGGTGGCTGGCCAGATCGCGCCAGTCCGGGAGCGCCTCGGCGATCAGCACGTCGGTGGGGCGGTTGAGCACCAGGCCGAGGGCGCCGTCCTCGTTGTGCTCGATCATGAACACGACCGTGCGGTCGAAGTTCGGGTCGCCCAGCATGGGCTCGGCCACCAGCAGACGTCCGCGGGCCGATCGTTCCATGCCGCTCACGCTTCCCATCCTCGCCGCTCCGAACACCTGCCGCGGGCCACTCGTGCCGGGCCTCGGGGTGCGCGAGCCTGGGCGGATGCTGGACGACGGGGTATACGACGCGTTCGTGGTGGATGCGACGCCGGACGCGGGGGCGGGCGGGCAGCCGGGTCTCCACCTCGACCTCACGATTCTCTCCGGGCCCCACAAGGGCGAGGTCGTGTCGCTCCGGGCGGAGGGGCTGGGGGTGGACGAGCTCGACTGCCTGGGCCTGCCGGCGACGCTCACGATTCGCGAAGGCGCGCCCGCCGTGGCGCTGGATCGGTAGTAGGAAGGTGCCGCGAGCCGACAGGAAGGGGACCTCATGCAGCGACTGACCGGTCTGGACGCCTCGTTCCTCGCCCTCGAGACGCCGTCGTCCCACATGCACGTGGCGAGCCTCGGCATTTTCGACCCCTCCGAGGTCGAGGGCGGCGTCTCCCTCGAGTCCGTGATCGAGATCTACGGCCAGCGCCTCCACCTGGCCCCGCCGTTCCGCCGCCGGCTAGCCAACGTGCCGCTCGGCCTGCACCACCCCCTCTGGGTCGAGGACCGCGACTTCGACATCCGCAACCACGTCCGCCACACCGCCATCCCGGCGCCCGGTGGCACGAAGGAGCTGTCGAACCTGGTGAGCCGGCTGGTCGCGCTCCCGCTCGACCGCACCCGGCCGCTCTGGGAGATCTGGCTCATCGAGGGGCTCGAGGGTGGCAACGTCGGCCTGCTCAGCAAGGTGCACCACGCCGCTATCGACGGCGCCGCTGGCAACGAGCTCCTCCTCGCCCTGCTCGACCTCTCCCCCGAGGTGGCGCACCACGAGCCCGACGAGGAGTGGGCGCCCGATCGGCAGCCCACCGACGTCGAGCTGCTCGGCTACGCCGCCACCTCGCTGGCCCGCCAGCCTCTGCGCGTGGCCAAGGCCCTGGTCCGCACGGCCAAGGCCGGCCTGGAGGTGCGGCGCCTCGGCCAGGAGTCCAACGCCTCCGTGCTCCCGCCGGCTCCCTTCGCCGCTCCCCGCACGTCGTTCAACACGGCGCTCACCCCGCGCCGCAGCTACGCCTACACCTCCGTCGACCTCCCGACCGTGAAGGCCGTGAAGGCCGCGGTGGGCTGCACCGTGAACGACGTGGTGCTCGGGCTCTGCGCCGGTGCGCTGAGGACGTACCTCGACGATCGCGGCGAGCACGTCGACAGCTCCCTCGTGGCGATGGTGCCGGTGTCGGTCCGCAGCGAGGACGAGCGCGACGCCGGCGGCAACAAGGTCAGCTCGATGCTGGCGTCCCTGGCCACCGACGTGGACGATCCCGTGGACCGCCTGCAGGTGATCCACGAGGTCATGGCCGAGGCCAAGACGCAGCAGCAGGCCATCGGCGCGGACACCCTGCAGGAGTGGGCCGAGTTCGCTGCCCCGGCGGTGCTGGGCCGGGCGGCGCGCCTCTACTCCCGCATGAAGTTCGCCGACCTGCACCGGCCGCTTTTCAACGTCACCATCTCGAACGTGCCGGGGCCGCCCTTCACGCTGTACTCGGCGGGGGCGCGCCTCGTGGCCAACTTCCCGGTCGGCCCGATCATCGACGGCACCGGCCTCAACATGACGGTGATGAGCTACCTCGACCAGCTCGACTTCGGGCTGCTGGCCTGTCCGGACGTCCTCGACGACGTCTGGGCGCTCGCCGACAACCTCCACTCGGCCCTCGCGGAGCTCGTCGAGGCCACCGGGGTCGACGCCGGCGACGTCGAGAAGTACAGCCGGGTCGCCTAGCCCGAGGCGAAGGCCTCCCTGATCGACGCCGCCACCGCAGCGGCCTCCTCGTCGCTGTCGTACCGCGTGCGGGGCCAGAAGAACCCCTTGAGGCCGTCGCCCTTTGTGCGGGGGACGACGTGCACGTGCAGGTGCGGGACACTCTGGCTGACGCGGTTGTTCATCGCGACGAAGGTGCCCTTGGCACCACACGCCCGCTCCACCGCCCCGGCCATGGCCTGCACCCGCTCGAACAGTGGCGCCACGCCCTTCACCGGCAGCTCGGTGAGGGTTTCGACGTGCGCACGCGGGACCACCAGCACGTGGCCGTGGAACAGCGGGCGGACGTCGAGGAAGCCGAGCGCCACGTCGTCGTCGAGCACGACGAAGGCGGGCGTGTCACCGGCGAGGATCGAGCAGAAGACGCAGGCCCGGGCCACCCGCCGAACCTATCGGGCGGCCGCCTCTACGGACGGCAGCGCACCTCGCCCGGGCATGGCCCGGACCGCGAGCTGCCACGTGCCCCCGGCCGATCCGTCCACACGGTGATCTGCGTGGCGTCGGCCAGTTCTGCGGTGAGCACGGCTGTGCGGTCGCCGTCGACGTCGACGCACCCGCCCTCGGCGGGCGCGACGTCGGCGAAGGGCCAGGCCAGCTCGTTGGGCGCCACCCGAGCACCATCCGCCACCGCGCACCGTCGGCGCGAGACACTTCACCTCGGTGACGCAGCCCACCCACCCGTTAGCCACACGTTGGGGGTTCCTTGACCGATCTCCTTGCCGATCAGGCGCGCCTCGATGCGCCCGAGCCCAGCGAGCCGGAGGGACCGCCCGACGCGACGGTGACAACCCGGATGGTGCTCGACACGTCGGTCCTCATCTCGGACCCTGACTCGATCACCGCGTTCCCGGGGGCGGACACGATCATCCCCCTGGTGGTGGTGGAGGAGCTCGACCAGCACAAGTCCCGGATGGACGACGTCGGACGCGCCGCCCGGGCGGTGATCCGCAGCATCGAAGAGCTGCGCGTGGCCAACGGCGGCGACATCCGCACCCCCGTGACCCTGCCCACCGGTGGCACGCTGCGCATCGAGACCAACGGCCTGCACCTGAACGAGATCCGCGAACACGGGCTCGATCCGACGAAGAACGACAACCGGATCCTGGCGGCCTCGCTGGGCCAAGCGGTGCACGGGCGCACCGTGGTCGTCTCCAACGACGCCGCACTGCGGATCAAGGCCGCCCAGCTGGGGTTGGAGGCGATGGAGCACCAGCGCCGGCGGGGCCGCACCACCATCGAGCGACCGGTCGGGTGGCGCACCATCGAGGTCAGCCCAGCCGTGGTCGACCGCGTCTACGCCAACCCCACGGGCCTCGGCCTCGACGAGCTCGAGCCGGACGACGCCGAGCGGCTACAGGCCGAGCTCACCGACCGTTACGCCGTGCTGCGATCGGGCAGCCAGTCGGCCCTCGTCCGCCACGTCGACGGCGAGCTCGAGCCGATGCTCCGGGTGCCGGAGCCGTGGGGCCTCCGCCCGCGCAGCAAGGAGCAGCAGTTCGCGCTCGACCTGCTGCTCGACCCCGAGGTGCGGGTGGTCGCCCTCGACGGCATGGCGGGCACGGGCAAGACGGTGCTGGCCCTCGCCGCCGGGCTCGAGCAGGTGATGGAGTCGGCGCTCTACGACAAGGTGGCCGTCTACCGCCCGGTCGTTCCGGTCGGAAAGGCCGAGCTCGGCTTCCTGCCCGGCACGCTCGACGAGAAGCTGAACCCGTGGATGATCGCAGTCCACGACGCGCTGGTCGCGCTCACGGAGCGGCGCAGCCACGCCGACGCCCGGGCCGTGCTCGACGAGCTGACCGAGCGCGAAAAGCTCTCCCTCGAGGCGGTCACCTACCTCCGGGGCCGCTCGCTGCAGGGCACCTACGTCCTCGTCGACGAAGCCCAGAACCTCGAGCCCACGACGCTGAAGACGATCCTCACCCGCGTGGGCGAGGGCACCAAGGTGGTGTTCACCGGCGACACCAGCCAGATCGACGCGCCGTACCTCTCCGAGCACAACAACGCGGTGTCGGTGCTCATCGACGCCTTCGACGGGGAGCGCTGCTTCGGTCACGTGCGGCTGTCGCACTGCGAGCGGTCCGAGGTGGCCTCGCTCGCCGCCCTGCGGCTGTAGCGGGCGGACACCGCCGCTGGGGCCCAGGGGCCCTAGCCTGAGGGCATCGACCCGCTCGACGCCGACCTCGATCTCGTGGACGACCCCGGTGACGCCGGCACGGGGGGCGACCCCGGCGCGCTGTGGGGGCTCGTGGACGACCCCGACGTCGTCCGGGCAGCGGCGGAGGCCGCCGACGCCTCCCGCGCGGGCGAGCCGCCGCTTGCCGCGTCCCTCCTCGCCCTCCTCGACGCGACGTCGGCCCGCCTGCTCGACCACCCGATCCGGCCGCGGGTGAAGGCCACCCCCGGCGGCCTCCTGAAGGGCGAGCTCGATGTCGTCAAGATCGAGGTGCCCGCGGTGCTGGCGGCCGGCCTGGTGCTCGACCGCCTCGTGATCCGGGCGGAGCACGTGCGCATCGTGCCCGGCCTCCGGCCCCGGCTCCAGGCCCGACCCGTCGGCCTGCGGGCCTACGTGAGCCAGGCCAACGTCGACCGCTGGACCCGCACCTCCCGCCTCCCGATCCGCGTCGACCTCACCGAGGAGGGCGTCATGCTGACGACGCAGGTGCGCGGCATCCGCATGGGCCAGGTGCTCGCGGACCTCGAGGTCGCCGGGTCCTTCCTCCGGCTGGCCCCGAAGCAGATGACCATCGCCGGCCTGCCGACGCCGCTCGTCCGGTTCCTCCGCGGCTACCTGCCGCTTCCCCCGCTCCCTCGTGGTGCGCGCATCACCGAGGTCCGACCTGGCAACGGCGAGCTGGCCGTCACGTTCGAGATCGAGGCCCTCGACGAAGGCATCACGCCGGACATCGCCCGCCGGCTCGCCACGCTCACGCGACTCCCGATCCCCGGCCTGCGCTGACCACAGCAGTCCCACCAGCAACAGACCATCCACCGCCCGCGCGCCTCGCCTCCTTACCCTGGGCAGAGCGAGTTGAGCAGGGGGAACCTATGCGCCGGCGACCGACGGTCTACGGACTCGACATCGAGACCGACACCACGGAGAACGGACTCGACCCGGCCGTGGCCCGGGTCGTCACGGTGGCCCTGGCATCGCCGGGCTACGAGGAGACGTTCACCGGCCCCGAGCACGAGCTCCTCGGCGAACTCGACCAGCGGCTCGGCCAGCTCGAGCCGGGCGTGATCGCCACGTGGAACGGCGCGGCGTTCGACCTCCCGTTCATCGCCGACCGGGCCGCCCTCTACGGCATGCACCTCGGCCTTCACCTGCAGCTCGATCCGAGCATCACGCTCCGCCGCTCGCCGCTCCCCGGGCACGAGGGCGCCTACCGCGCCCGGTGGTACCGGCACGACCACGTCGACGCCTACCTCCTCTACCGCGGGGACGTCGGCCCCTCGTTGCGAATCTCCTGCTCGCTGAAGTCGATCGCCCGGCTCGTCGGCCTCGCGCCGGTGGAGGTCGACCGCAGTCGCATCCACGACCTGTCGAACGAGGCGCTCCACGCCTACGCGGCGAGCGACGCCCGGCTGGCCCGGATCCTCACCGAGCGGCGGTGGGCGACGGCGGCCCGGTTCGTGGACAAGCTCGTCACCCCGGCGCCCGCACCACCTGCGCCGGTGACGCGCCGAGCGCTGCACGCGATCTCCGCCTAGCGCTCGTCACCCGGCCCTCGCCCTCCGTCACACCAACCTGCGACACTGCTCGCACGTGCCCCGGCGCACCTCGCGACCCACACGTCGCCGTCAGCTCCGCTGTGCTGCGAGGTGCGCCGTGCCCGATCCCACCCCCTTGGTCGTTGCGATCGCAGAGGTGCTCGACCGCGCCTTCATCGACGCCGCGGGCCCCGTCCTGCTCCACGCCGTGCTGGAGGCCGACGACGTCGTGCTCGGGGTCCGCGAGCTCGCGGTCGGTGTCCACCCCTGCGACGCCCTGGGCGGCTGGGCCGGCTCGCCGCGGTGGTGGGCGGTGGGTCTGCGCGTGCACGGCACGGCCCACCGGCTCGACGCACCCGACGCCGGGCCGAGCCGGATCGTGAGCACCTTCGTGCTCGCCCGCGACGGCAGTCACGCCTCCCTCCTGCGCGAGGGCGCCCGGGTGAGCGCGCTGCCCGGGCCGGTGCACGGTCGGATCCCCGACCTGTGCCGGGCCCTGCTCGTGCCGTCGGCGAAGCCAGGCCGAGAGGTTGCCCCGTAGGATGCCGCCGTGCGCGGACCCTCTTCCTCCTCGACGCCGGGCTGAGCATGCCCCTCGTGCTGGGGGTGCTGTTGGGCCCGCACGCCACGGAGGCGCAGGTGCGCGATGCCGACTCCGGCGCGCTCGTCGGCAGCAGCGTCGTGCGCCATGCCGAACTCGGCCCGCACGAGGAGGACCCGACGGCGTGGTGGCGATCGCTGGCCGCCGCGATCGCACGGGCGGGTGAGCGCCACGTCGCCGCGCTGTCGGTCGTCGGCGCGCATCCGGGGCTGGTGCTCGCCGACGACGCCGGCGTCGTGCTCCGACCGATGCAGCCGTGGGATGCCGCCGAGGCCGACGTGCGCCGGCTGGTGCGCACCCTCGGCGCCGAGCGGTGGGCCCGGCGCGCCGGGGCCATCCCCGACGCCACCACCACCGTCACCCGACTCAGCTGGCTCCGGCGGGCCGACCCCGCCACCTTCGCCCGCATCGGCGCAGTGCTCCTCCCCCACGACTGGCTGACCTACCGGCTGGTCGGCAAACCCGTCACCGACCGCGGGAGCGCCTCGCAGACCGGCCTGTGGTCCCCGCACACCGGGCTGTGGATCCCGGACGTCCTCGCCCTCCTCGCGAGCGACGGGCGCGTCGTGGCCTGGGGTCGGCGCCTGCCGGAGGTCGTGGAGCCGTCTGCGCGGGCGGACTGGCTCGATGCCCCCGTCCACGACCTCCTGGGCCTGCGCGGCCGACCGGTGGTGGGCCCGGGTACGGGTGAGGCGATGGCGGTCGCGCTGGCCCTCGGCCTGCGTCCGGGGCAGGTCGGGGTCGCGCTCGGGCACCGCACCACCGTCCTCGCCCCGCTCGCCCGACCGATCGTCGACCCGTCGGGTGCGGTGCGTAGCCGGGCCGACGCCACCGGCGGGCACCTCGCGGTGGCTGAGGCCGCCGGTGGCGCCACGCTCGTCTCGGCCATGGCCGAGCTGCTCGACCAGCACGTCACCGACTTCGGCCTCAGCGCGCTGCGCGCCTCGCCCGGCACGGACGACGTCGTGGTGCTGCCTGGCCTCGACGAGCGGCCGGGAGCCATCGTCACGGGCGTGAGCGCGAGCACCAGGCGCGAGGACCTGGCCCGGGCCACGTTCGAGGGCGTCGCCGCCGCGGCCTTGGCCGCCGCCGACCGGATCATGGCGGCGGGCGGCCGCTGGGACGACGACGAGCCGCTTCGCCTCACCGGCCCTGCCGCCGGGCTCGACGCGCACGCGCAGATGACGGCCACGCTCGCCAGCCGGCCGGTGGTCGCCGTGCCCGGTTCGCTCGCCGCCGCCGGCGCGTGCGTGCAAGCCGCTGCCGTCCTCCAGGAGGTGGCGCCCGAGGCGGTGGCGGAAGCCTGGGCGCTGGGCGAGGGCGTGCTGGCCGAGCCCGAGGACGACCCGTTCCGCGCCCACCGGCGCGCGGTGCACGCCGAAGAGCACGAGCGGCAGGCTCGCGCCTGGTCCGGCGATACCGATGGCTGATGCGCCCCGCGCTCGGCACCCGGACCAGCTCGTGGCCCTGGCCGTAGCGCGGGCCTACGACGCCTTCGCCGAGCGCCACCTCGGCGCCTCGATGACCGTACGGCGCCCCGACGTCACAGCCGAGGACGTGCTCGCGCTGGCCGTTCCGCTGCGCGAGGTGGAGCCGGTCGCCATCGACCGCTGGCTGCCCCATGCCGCCACGACGTGGGGCACGATCGACGACGTCATGGCCCTGCTCCCCCGGGTGCTCGAGCTGTTCGCCACGGACCGGCTCACCACCACCCCCGAGGTGCTGTTCGGCAAGCTCCACCAGCTCGGCGTGTCGCTGTGGCCCGTCCGGGAGCGGGCGGCCGTCGACGACGTCGTCACCGCGGTGTGGCTGGCCACCCTCGCCACCCATCCGGCCCGCATCGGGTATCCCGCGTGGCGGCTGCTCACGGCGCTGGCCGAGCTCGGAGGTCCGCTCACGCCCTACCTCGACGACTGGTACCTGCTGGTGCAGGCGACGAGCGCCGAGGGCGAGGCGGCCGGCCGCCACCTCGAGGACCTGCGTCACCGGGCCGAGCGGCTGACCGCGCAGACCGGCTCCATCGCCGACCTGTTCTGGTCGCCGCACCCCCGCGAGGTGGCGCGCCTGGATCGCTGGCTGGCGGCGCCGTACAGCTCGTCCGACGCCGTCGGCTGACCGCTACCCGAGCGCGCCGGACTCGCGGAGGCGGGCGATGCGCTCGGCGCCGTCGCCGAGCACGTCAGCGAGCACTGCGTCGGCGTGCTGCCCCGCGGTCGGCGCCTTGCCGGGGACAAGTAGCTCGTCGTCAAGCACTCGATCGGCGTGGGCAACCTGCTCGTTGCCCACGGCGCTCCCTGGGAGCCGCAGCCCGGCGACTTCGTCTCTTTTGGCACGCTTCGTGTCAGGAGTCTGCCGACAGCACATCGTTGAATGTTGCGATCATGTGTCGGGCATGACACCCTTTCGTAACTCACCAGCCGCCTGACCGCGGCCCCCCGACCCCAACAGGGGGCGCTGAGACCCGCCGACAGCTCGATTTGCTCGGCACGCGCCCCGTCCCAAGGAGGACACTGGAGTGAGCATCCCCCCGAGTACCACCGGCTCGCCGCGGGCCGCGCGACGAGCGCTCGTGACCAGCGTGGCCGCCCTGTCGGCCATCGCCGGCCCGGTTGCGCTGGTCATCGCCACGGCCGGCAACCCCCACGGCAACCTGGCTGCCGAGCAGGCGTCGCTGCTCGCCGAGGTCCGGGACATCCGGTCCCAGAGCGCCTCCGTCCCCACCCCGTTCTCCTCCGGGCTCGCCACCGACGCGAACCAGCTGGTGAGCACCGACGCGCTGGCCGCCTCGATCGCCGCCACGACGACCACCACCACGCTGCCGCCCGCCCCCACCACCACGACCACCGCCGCCCCGCCCCCCCGTGCGGTCGCTCGTCCGGTCGCCGTCCCGGCCCCGCCTCCCCCGTCCCCTGCCCCCGCACCGGCTTCTGCCCCCGCACCGGCTCCCGCTCCGGCCCCGGCGCGAGGCGGCGCCGACCCGAGCGACCCCGCGACGTGGGACCGCCTGGCCGCGTGCGAGTCCGGTGGCAACTGGGCCGCGAACACGGGCAACGGGTACTACGGCGGGCTGCAGTTTTCCGCCTCCACCTGGCGCTCCGTCGGTGGCAGTGGGCTACCCCACGAGCACAGCCGTGCCACCCAGATCGAGATGGGTCAGCGCCTCCAGGCGCGGGCCGGCTGGGGCCAGTGGCCCGCCTGCACCCGAAAGCTCGGGTACCGCTGAGCCTGCGCACCTAGCGCAGCAGGGCGGGAGTGGAGCAGCCCCACGACGGCCCGCGCGGTGTTGGTCCGCTGCTCCCCCGTCCACGTTCGGCATGCGCTGCGACCTCTCGACCAGTCCTGAAGACCCGTCAGATCTTTCGTCACGTCCCGTTCGGCGGTTCGTCCCGATCGCGAGCCCCGGCGACGGCGCTACTCCGTGTCGAACACGAGCAGCACGTCCTCGAGCAGCTCGGTCTCGGTGATCTCCATCGCCAGGGACGACACCCGCAGCGCCGTCAGCAGGCCGAGCCAGGCGCCGAACAGCAGATCCTGCTCGCCGAGGCGGGCATGCATCGCGTCGACGGGCGGGCGGATCCCGCCCGCGGTCGCGGCTGCCGACGTGAGGATCTCGGTGAGCAGCTCGAGCCGGTGCGCCGGCACGGCGCCGTCGAGGGCCAGCTGCGTGACCAGCGCGGCCAGGTCGTAGACCTCGTCGGTCGCCACAACCATCCTGCGGAAGGCGACCGCCGCGGCGTCGAGGAGCACGTTGGCGACCGCGACCGACCCGTGGGCGGCGACGCCGGTGCCGACGGTGGCCGCCGCCTTCTCCGGCTCCTCGTCCAGGATCTGGCGTTCGAGGGCCTCGCGCAACATGACGGGGAGCTCCATGAGGCCAGGCTACGACAGGTCGTTGACAGGTCCGCGAAGCGGGCGTACGTTCACTCGCAGTCGTGGAACCGCTTCCACGGCGATCGCACCGCGCGCTCCGGGGGGGAGCCGATGCCGACCATCGCCGACGTCGCCGCCCACGCCGGCGTGGGGCAGGGCACGGTGTCGCGGGTGCTGAACGGCAGCCCGAAGGTGCGCGACGCAACGCGGGCTCGGGTGCTCTCGGCCATCGAGCTGCTCGACTACCGCCCCAACCCGCTCGCCCGCGGGCTCTCCCGCGGTCGCTGCCAGACGCTGGGGGTGGTCGTCCCGTTCTTCACCCACGCCTCGGCCATCGAGCGCCTGCGCGGGGTGGCCTCGGGCCTGGACGGCAGCCGGTACGACCTCGTCCTGTTCAACGTCGAGTCGCCCGTCCACCGGGACGAGCACATCGCGTCGATCACCGGCCGGGACCGCGCCGACGGGCTGCTCGTCCTCTCCCTCCCCGTTGCCGACCGTGACCTGCAGCGGCTCACCGCGGCCGGCGTCCCCGTCGTCCTGGTGGACGCGCCGGGCACCGGGGTGCCGACGGTCGTCACCGACGACCGCGCAGGCGGCCGGGTCGCCACGCAGCACCTCGTCGACCTCGGCCACCGCGCCATCGGCTACCTGGGCCACGACCCCAGTAACCCGTTCGGTTTCACCGCCACCGACGATCGCGAGGCGGGGTACCTCGAGGTGCTGGCCGACGCCGGGCTCCCGGTGCGGCGCGAGCTGATCCGCTACGGCCCGCACGACCGCGAGGCGGGCCGGGCGTTGGCCGCCGAGCTCCTGGCCGAGCCGCACCCGCCCACCGCTATCTTCGCCTCGTCCGACGCGCAGGCCATGGGCGTCCTCGCGGCGACCGAGGACGCCGGGTTGCGCGTGCCACGCGATCTTTCGGTGATCGGCTTCGACGACGTCGAGCTCTCGAGCTACGTCGGCCTCACCACCGTGCGCCAGCCGCTCTTCGAGAGCGGACGCCTCGGTGTCGAGCTCTTGCTCGCGGCGCTGGCCGGCGATCCGCCGCCGCCTACCGTCCACGCCCTGCCGCTCGAGCTCGTGGTCCGCTCCACGACCGCTCCCGCGCCCCGCCGCCACGATCCCAACCACATCAGCCAACCCAGGGGGAATGCCCGATGACAGCACACCGCACCCGATGGCTCCGAGCGCCGTTGGCGTTCCTGTTGCCTCTCAGCTTGCTCGCCGCGTCGTGCGCAGGCGACGACGACGACGAGGGGGCCGACACCGAGGCCGACGACGGCGGCGGCACCCAGTCCGAAGGCGATCTCGCCGGCACCACCGTCACCATCTTCGGCCCCGAGGTCGAGGACGAGGCCCAGGGCTTCGTCGATTCCTTCGCGGACTTCGAGCAGGAGACGGGCATCGACGTGCAGTACCAGGGCGACCGCAGCGTCGACGAGCAGATCGGCGTGCGCGTCGACGGTGGCGACCCGCCCGACATCGGGATGTTCGCCCAGCCCGGCAAGGTTGCCGACTTCGTGGGCGACCTTGCTCCGCTGTCCGACGACGTCCGCGCGACGGTCGAGCAGAACTTCGACCCCGGGTGGACCGACCTCGTGACGATCGACGACGAGGTGTACGCCGTCCCGACGAAGGCCGACCTCAAGAGCCTCGTCTGGTACGACCCGGCCGCCTTCACCGAGGCCGGCTACACCGTGCCCGAGACATTCGACGACTTCGTCGCGCTGACCGACCAGATGATGACGGACGGCAACGTGCCGTTCTGCATCGGCCTCGGGAGCGACGCCGCCACGGGCTGGCCCTTCACCGACTGGATGGAGGACATGATGCTCCGGCTGAAGGGCCCGGAGGTCTACGACTCCTGGGTGACCCACGAGATCCCGTTCAACGACCCGGAGGTCGTGGAGGTCGGGCAGTACGTGTACGACATGTGGTCGCAGGAGGGCTTCGTCTTCGGCGGTCTACAGAACGCTGCCGCCACGCCGTTCGCCGACGCGGGACTACCGCTCCTCGAGGGCGAGTGCATGATGCACCGGCAAGGCAACTTCTACGCCGCCAACTGGCCGGACGGCACCGAGATCGGGTCGGAGGGCCAGGTCAACGCGTTTTTCCTGCCGGGCAGCGAGGAGCACCCCGGGATCACGCTGAGCGGTGGCATCTACGCCGCCGCGTTCGACGACCGCCCGGAGGTGGAGGCCACGATGGCCTTCATCGCCAGCACGGAGTTCGCCGACGCTCGCGCCCCCGTGGGCGGGTTCCTCTCGCCGAACAAGAACGCCGACAGCTCGCTCTACCCGACCGAGATCGAGCAGTCGTTCGCCGAGATCCTCGCTGACGCTGACCCGGTGCGCTTCGACGCCTCGGACCTCATGCCCAGCGCGGTGGGCGGAGGCAGCTTCTGGACGGCGGCCGTGGACATCACGACCGGCGCCAAGAGCGTGAAGGAAGCCTTCGACGCCGTCGAGGCGTCCTGGCCCAGCAGCTGATCAGTTGATGGTGGCGGCTCCGGGGGCGATCGGCCCCCGGGCCGCCACCCATGACCGGAGGGGGGTAGGTGGCAGAGCTCGGCCAGATCATCGCCGGGGTCGGGGTCGCGGTGGGCGTAACCGTCGGCCTGTTCGTCCTCGTCAACGCCGTCCTCGACCAGGCGGTCGGTCGCTACCAGCTGTTCGCGGCCGCCAGCGGCGCCGCCATCGGTGCCTTCGTCGGGGCGGTGGCGAACAGCGGGGGCTGGTTCCTCGGCGGGTCGCTGTGGCCGAGCGGCGGGGCGGTGCTGGGGGCGGTCGCCGGTGCGCTCCGCGGCCTACGCCCGCCGCCGCTGGCCCGTCGTCGACGCCTCGTCGAGCGCCTGCGCCCCGCCGTCTTCCTGGCCCCGGCCTTTCTCTTCCTGATCGTCTCGCTCGTGGCGCCGACGATCCGGACCGTCTACCTCAGCTTCCGGGGGCGGCGCGGCGAGGAGCTCGTCGGCTTCGAGAACTTTCGGTCGATCTTCCGGGACCGGGGGATCTTCACGCTCGGCGGCGCCGGGGACATCGTGTCCAGCCGCCTGTTCCTCATCGGCATCGGGCTCCTCGTCGCGGTGACGGCGCTGACCGTCGTGCGGGCGCGGCTGGCCGACCGGGATGTCGACCTGGGCGCGCCGCTCCCGCTGATCTCGATGACGACCGCGGCGATCCTCGTCGTGCTGGCGATGGTCGGGTCCCTGCGGGCCGTGCTCTGGAACAACCTCTACTGGGTCGTCTTCGTGACGATGATCAGCACGGTGATGGGGCTGGTCCTGGCCGTGCTGGCCGACCGGGCGCGAGGCGAGTCGGTGGCGAAGTCGCTCATCTTCATGCCGATGGCGATCAGCTTCGTCGGCGCCAGCGTCATCTGGCGGTTCGTCTACGCCTACACGCCGGCGGGCCGCGACCAGATCGGCGTGCTCAACGGGCTCTGGGTAGGCGGTGGCGGCGAGCCCCAGGCCTGGATCCAGCAGGCCCCGTGGAACACCATGTTCCTGATCGCGATCATGATCTGGATCCAGACCGGGTTCGCCATGGTGGTTCTCTCGGCGGCCATCAAGGCCGTGCCGACGGAGCTGCTCGAAGCGGCCCGCGTCGACGGTGCCAACGACGCCCAGGTGTTCTGGCGGATCACGATCCCGCAGATCCGCCCCACCATCGCGGTGGTGGTGACGACGCTCATCATCGTGGTGCTCAAGGTGTACGACGTCGTGAAGGTGATGACGAACGGCGAGTTCGGCACCAACGTCCTCGCCAACCAGATCTACGACGAGTCGTTCATCAACCGCGACCTCGGGCGCGGGTCGGCGTTGGCGGTCCTGCTGTTCGTGGCCGTGGTGCCGCTCATGATCATCAACGTCCGCCGACTGCGGAGCGCCGCGGAGTGACCGCCGTCGCCCAGGTCCCGCCGGCCGCTCCGCCTCGGCCGATCGGCCGCCGCCTCCACGCTGCGCTCGGCTCGATCCCGACCGTGGTGCTCTGGCTCATCGTCGCCGTGTGGACGCTGCCGACGCTCGGCATGTTCGTCTCGTCCTTCCGGGCCGAGCAGGCCGTGAAGACCACCGGCTGGTGGACGGCGCTCACAGACCCCCAGCTGACCATGGAGAACTACGAGGCCGTCTTCTCGACGGCCGGGACCGACGCCCCGAACATGTGGCAGCACTTCCGGAACTCGCTGGCCATCACCGTGCCCGCCACGCTCATCCCGCTCGCCCTCGCCGCGTTCGCGGCGTATGCCTTCGCGTGGATGGACTTCCGTGGCCGAGGCTGGATGTTCGTCGCCGTCGTGGCGCTGCTGGCGGTGCCGCTGCAGATGTCGCTCGTCCCGCTGCTCCAGCTGTACACCGGTGGCGCCCACCTGACCGTGTTCGGCGAGACCCTGACGCTCTTCCCCGACCTCGACCTCGCGGGCTCCCCGACAGCGGTCTGGATCACCCACGTCGGGTCGGCCCTGCCCCTCGCCATCTTCCTGCTCCACAACTTCATGGCGTCCCTGCCCAGGGAGATCATGGAGGCGGCGCGCATCGACGGCGCCGACCACCCCACGATCTTCTGGCGCCTCGTGCTGCCGCTGTCGGTGCCGGCGCTCGCCGCCTTCGGGATCTTCCAGTTCCTGTGGGTGTGGAACGACTACCTCGTCGCCCTCACGTTCGTCGGCGGGGCCCCCGATGCCTCGCCGATGACGATCCGTCTCGCCACCCTCTCCGGGGGGCGGGGGCAGGACTGGCACCTGCTCACGGCGGCGGCGTTCGTGTCGACGGCACTGCCACTGGCCGTGTTCTTCGCCTTGCAGCGCTTCTTCGTCCGCGGGCTGCTCGCGGGCTCCGTCAAGGGTTAGCCGAGCACAGGAGACTCCTCACATGGCCGCCGTCACCCTCGAGCAGCTCACCAAGGTGTACGACAACGGGCACGTGGGCGTGCGCGAGCTCGACCTCGACATCGCCGACGGCGAGTTCCTCGTCCTCGTCGGTCCGTCCGGCTGCGGGAAGTCCACGGCCCTGCGCATGATCGCCGGGCTGGAGGACATCACGAGCGGGGTCCTGCGCATCGGCGACAACGTGGTGAACGACCTGCCGCCCAAGGACCGCGACGTGGCCATGGTCTTCCAGAACTACGCCCTCTACCCGCACATGACCGTCGCCCAGAACATCGGGTTCGCCCTCAAGCTCCAGGGCACGCGCCGGGAGGAGATCGACAAGCGGGTAAAGGCCGCAGCCGCCACGCTGCAGCTCGAGGAGTGGCTCGACCGCAAGCCCGGCCAGCTCTCCGGCGGCCAGCGCCAGCGGGTGGCGATGGGGCGCGCCATCGTCCGCGACCCCTCGGTCTTCCTGATGGACGAGCCGCTCTCCAACCTCGACGCCAAGCTGCGCGTCCAGGTCCGGGCCGAGATCGCCCGACTGCAGCGGGAGCTGAAGACCACCACCGTGTACGTCACCCACGACCAGGTGGAGGCCATGACGATGGGCGACCGCGTGGCCGTGTTGCGGGACGGCGCCCTCCAGCAGGTCGCCGAGCCGGAGGTGCTCTACAGCGAGCCGCTCAACATCTTCGTGGCGGCGTTCATCGGCTCACCGTCGATGAACCTGCTGGTCGGGCACCTGGCCGTCACCGGAGACGGCGCCACGGTGGCGATCGGCGAGGAATCACTCGAGCTGCCCCCCGCGATGCTGGCCGAGCGCCCCGCCATCCGGTCCTTCGACGGGCGCGACGTCATCGTCGGCATCCGGCCCGAAGCCCTCTCCGACGCCACCCTCGACGGTGTCCCGTCGGGGTGCCGCCTGCGCGCCGAGGTGGAGCTGCGGGAGGCGCTGGGCGCCGAGCTCCTCCTCCATCTCCGCGTCGACGCGCAGGCCGCGGTCACCGACGAGGCCCGGGACCTGGCGGCGGGCATCGACAACGCAGCCATCGAGCTGCTCGAGCGGCAGGCCCAGCACGGCCAGGCGACGATCGTGGCCCGGTTCTCCCCCCAGAGCCGGGCCCGGGTGGGCGACGTCCTCGAAGTCGCCGTCGCCGTCGACCAGGTCCACCTCTTCGAGCCAGGCCCGGGCCTGGCCATTCGCTCCTGACGGTGTCTGCCGACGAGCCGGGGCAGCCACCCGGGCCGCCCGACCGGTTCGTCTGGGGCCTCGCCACCTCCGCGGCCCAGATCGAGGGCGGCATCGACCGGGACGGCCGCGGGCCCTCGATCTGGGACTCGTTCGCCGGGCACGCGGGTCGGGTCCGCGGCGGCCACCACCCCGGTACCGCCGCCGACCATCGGGCGCGCATGGTCGCCGACGTCGCCCTCCTCGCCGAGCTGAAGGTGCCCGCCTATCGCTTCTCGATCGCCTGGCCGCGCGTGCAGGCGCTCGGGCGGGGCCGGGTCAACGAGGAGGGGCTGGACTTCTACCGGCGCCTCGTCGAGGAGCTGCTGGCCCATGACATCGAGCCCTTCGCCACGCTCTACCACTGGGATCTGCCCCAGGCGCTCGAGGACGACGGGGGCTGGCCCGAACGGGACACGGCGAGCCGCTTCGGCGACTATGCCGCCATCGCCGCCGCCGCCCTCGGCGACCGCGTCCGGCACTGGAGCACGGTCAACGAACCCTGGTGCGCCTCGATGCTCGGGTACGCCGCCGGCCTCCACGCCCCCGGTCGCAACGACCCGGGCGCAGCGGTCGCGGCCGCCCACCACCTGCTGCTCGGCCACGGCCTCGCCGTGGACGCGCTGCGGGCGGAGATCCCGGACCCCGAGGTCGCCATCACCCTCAACCCGTACCCGATCGTGCCGGCGGGCGACAGCGACGCGGACCGGGACGCGGCGCGGCGGGTCGACGGGGTGGCCAACCGGCTCTGGTACGACGCCGTCCTGCAGGGCCGCTACCCCGACGACGTGCTGGCGGACTTCAGTGCGGTGAGCGACCTCGAGCACATCCGCGACGGTGACCTCTCCCAGATCTCCCGCCCGCTCGACGCCCTGGGGCTCAACTACTACCGGCGTCACCACGTCCGCCACCGCCGCGGAGCGTCGGCGCAGCCGCCGGCGTCGCAGTGGCCGGGCTCACCGGACGTCGAGCTCGTGCGGCCCGTCGGCCCGGTCACCGACGGCGGGTGGGCGGTCGAGCCGGACGGCCTCACCGAAGCGCTCCTGGCGGTGTCGGAGGCCTACGACCCACCGCCGCTCTACGTGCACGAGGCCGGCGCGGCCTACGACGACGACGTCGGGCCGGACGGCACCATCGACGACCGAGCCCGCATCGCGTGGCTGGAAGGCCACGTCGAGGCCGCCCGTGCCGCGGTGGCGGCCGGCGTGGACCTGCGCGGGTTCTTCGTGTGGTCGTACCTCGACAACTTCGAGTGGGCCGAGGGGTACGCCCACCGCTTCGGAGTCGTCCACGTGGACTTCCGCACGCTCGTGCGCACCCCCAAGGCCAGCGCGCACTGGCTGCGGACCTTGGTGCAGGGCGACCTGGGCGGCCGCTAGCGCGGCGGGGCCGTCAGGGCTCCGGCACCAAGGCGACCGCTTGCCCTTCGTCCTCCGCCGTGTGCGGCGTGCGGCGGGCGCCGTGCACCGACACCACGCCGAGCGCACCCACGACCACCGCCATACCGACCACCTGGATCGCGACGAGCGGCTCGTCGATGAACAGCGCAGCGCTGGCCGCCGACACCACCGGGATCCCGAGGGTGAGCAGTGACATCGCCACCAGTGGGATGTGGGCGTGCGACCAGTTCATCAGAAAGTGTCCGAGGGCTCCGTTGATCACCGCGATGGCGGCGATCAGTGCCCACGCCTCCCCCGTCGGCGAGCCCAGCGGCTGATCGAGCAGGAACGGGACGGGGATCACGACGAGGGCGGAGACGATCGAGATGCCCGTGAGGTACTCGAAGCTGGTGAGTCGTGTACGGGCCGTCTTGGAGGCGATGAAGTACCAGGTCCAGGCGGCGAGAGCCCCGACGGCAAGCAGGTTGCCGGCCGCGCTGTTGACCCCCCCACCGTCACCGCCCAGCACGACGAGGGCGGCACCCGCCACCGCCACGCACCCCCACGCGCCGTCGGTCCAGCGGGGCCGCTCCCCGAACAGCGGGCCGGCCACAGCCAGCATCAGCAGCGGCTGGAGGGCCCCGATCACCGTGGCGTTGGCCACGCTCGTCTCCTGGAGCGCGCTGAAGAACAGGATGATGTCGGCCAGGAAGGCGATGGCGCCCCAGAACGACAGGCGGAGCAGCGCCCAGGTGACCCGGCCGCCCGACAGCAGGAACACCGCACTGATCAGGACGGCCCCGATCCAGAGCCGGTAGGCGGAGATGGCCACGCCGTTGAGGCCGTCGACCTCCTTGATCAGCACCGACGACGTGCCCCACACCACCACGGCCGTCACCGCGGACAGCACGCCCATCCCGGTTCGCTTGGCCGGCGCGGCGAGGGGAAGGGCCGGGGCGGCGGTCACCCGACCAGGGTAGGAGGGCTACGGTCCGACGGTGCCGGACATTCGCGTTGAGCTGCCGGGCGGCGACGTCGACGAGCTGCTCCCCCTCCTCGATGGCGCCGTCTTCGCCAACCTCTCCCCCGGCGTCGACACCGACGAGGTGCCGTCCCGGTCGGGGTTGGGCGAGCTGTTCGGGAACCGCGGTCCGGTCGTGCCTCTGGCGACCTGGACCCCGGGTGAGATCGGGCTCCAGCACGCGGCCGGCCAACGCACCGCCAAGCTGCTCGGCGAACGGGGGTGCGCCGTACCCGAGGGGTGGTACGTCGTGAGCGACCACCCGAAGCGGGGGCTCGTCCTGCGGACGTACCAGGCCCCGTCGACGGAGACGGTCCCGTGGCTGGTGCAGGCCGCGACGGTGCTCTGCCCCCTGCCCATCGTCGGCCCCTGGGTGGCGCTCGTCCGATCCCGCTGACCCACCCACCCCCGGCAGTACGTTGGGCGCCATGACCGATCCCGGCGAACCCACACGCGCCTACGAGACCTTCACCGAGGTTGCGCCGCCGCCGGATCGCCGACCGTGGATGGTCGCCGGGCTGCTGGCACTGATCCTCGCTGTCGTGCTCGCCGTCGTCCTGCTCGGAGGTGACGACGATGACGACGACACCGCGACCGACGCATCCGTCACCACGACGTCGGCCTCGACGACGTCGGCGACGGCCACTGCCGGCCCGACCACCGACGCCGCGCCCACCACCACCGACGCCCCCGCCGCCGAGGCACCGCCGGTGACGCTCGATCCCGACGCGTGCACCGCCGCCGGCGCCAACCCCGCGACCCCCGGGCTCACGGCCGAGACCGTCTTCGACGCCTGGGTGCTCGGCGACCGGACGTGCGCCGCCCGCCTGATGGAGGACGACGCCCTCGCTGAGCTGTTCGACCGGGACGGCGAGGGAGCCGCCGACACCTTCCAGGGGTGCACGGAGGTCGACGAGCCCGATCCGCACGCCGACTGCGCCTTCACCTACGAAGGCGGGACGACGCACTACCTCCTGCGGCTGAGCCCGACCGAGGGATGGAAGGTCTTCGACGTCACGCAGTCGGCGGACTGACCGCCTGCGTCGCCGTGTCGACCGCCCTGCGGTAGTCGGCGTTCCCGGCCGGTGACCGCACCACCTCGTGGGACACCACCACGTGCTCGGGCAGCTCGTAGCCGGCAAGGTGCTGGCGACGGTGGGGCGAGCTCCTCGATCGTGACGGGAGCCCGGTGCGGCTGCACCACCGCCGTGACGGTCCGCCCGTGGGGGCCCTCCTGAGGCAGGTACGAGACCCCAGGACCGTGCCAAAGAACGAGAACATGTTCTCGTTCTTGCAGCGCCGTGGCGTTACCGCGCCGGGGCCGCGACGAGCTCGACCTCGAAGCCGTCGCGGTCCTCCAAGTAGGCCACGTGCGCGCCCCCGGCGATCGGGTGGGCGTCGATCGGGAGCGTGGACCACCCGTGCTGCAAGGCCTCCGCCACCACGTCGGTCAGCACCCGGTCGGCGTCCACCGTGAAGGCCACGTGGTTCAAGCCGGGTCGGAGCCGGCTGTGGAGCATACCAGGCACCATGTCCGCGGACTGCTCGAGCACCACCGCCACGCCGCCGGGGTGCCGGAAGACGAGGACGCGGTCGTCGTGGGCGCGATCGAGCCGGTACCCGAGCTCCCCGAGGAGCCACCGCCAGGACGGGCCGGCCCGCTGGAGGTCCGGCACCCAGAGCGTCAGGTGGTGGAGCACGGCCCCGAGGGTAGTGACCCCCGCCGGATTACCCTGGCGCCGTGACCAAGGACCCCGCCCGCATCGCCCGACGAGCGGCGGAGGCGGCCAAGCTCGGGATGACCGAGGACGAGCTCCGGCAGCAGCGGGTCGCCGAGGACGCTCGGAACCTGGAGCACAAGGCCGCCGAGGCCGGCGTGCCGGTGGAGCGCTACCTCGACGAGCGCCGGCGCCGGCGCAACCAGGACAAGCGCAAGCGGGACTGACCGCCCGGCGTCCGCCGCACCTTGACCGCGCGGTCAGGTTCTGATCTACGGTCGCGAGGTGGATCGGTCAACATGATCGCGGGCTTCACGCTGTTCCCCACGTGCAACTCGTGGTACCTCGGGACCAACGTCCCCGGCAAGACCCGGGTGTTCATGCCCTGCCCGGCTTCAACAGCTACGCCGAGCAGTGCGACATGGTCGCCGCCGAGGGCTACCTCGGGTTTGTCTTGAGCGCGTAGCCCCGGACGGCGCGTGCCGGGCCCGACGGCTCGGCCGTGGCCCGGATGGAGAGGACGGACCGGTTCGGCCCGTTCTCGCCGAGGGTCCGGTCCTCCTTCATGGCCAGCAGGCCTGCGACGTTGTCAGGACGACCGCGTGGGCCGGACCGCGCCGACCGGCTCGAACACCGGTCGGCGCGTTCCAAACCCCCTGCGAGCCGCCTAGGAGACGGTGGTCTCGGCGTACATGCCCTGCGTGAAGTGCGGCGGACCGTCGCCCGCCTCGGGCGGTCCCTCGGCGTGCGTCTCGAGGGCCGTGCGGAAGGCCTCGACATCTCCGCCGACCGGCACGGCGCAAATGAACACGTACCGGCCCGGCTCCGTGAGCGTGCCGTCGCCGACCGCGTTCACGGAGTCCTCACCGGGCAGCGCGACGATCACCGCCGCCGGTCCCGCGCTGAAGACTGTTCGGAGTTCCTCCTCAGGCAGGACGACGAGCTCCTCGGCGCTGCGGGTCTCCTCATCGGCAACCCGGAAGGCCCCGATCTCGTGCACCTCCGTCGTCGACGCGTTCTCGAGCAGGATGGTCGTGCCGGCCGCCATCTCCTCCGGGACGCCCTCGAACTTGTAGTCCGAGGCCGCGACGGTGACCTCCTCGCCCTCCTCCTCGGCCTCCGAGGTGGTGGTCTCGTCAGCGGTGTCCTCCGCGGTCTGGTCGGTGGTGTCCTCGTCGGCGTCGTCGTCGTCACCGCACGCGGTTGTGAGGGCGGCCAGCGCGGTGAGGCACGCGACAGCGCGCCAGCTTCGTGATCGCAGCATTCGTTTCTCCCAAGGGTCGTCCCGGCAGGCCGGGGTGGCTGCGCGGCGCCCGGGGGGCAGCAGCCGCCGGGCAGCCTGCCAGATGCACGCCTCCGGTGCGTCGATCCTCAGCTTCACTCGACGTGCGCACCTCCGGGTCGCCGAAGAGCGGATAGCAGTGGTCCCGCAGCCAGATGGAGTCCGCGCCGAGCTGGCCTGCCGCCGTCCACGACCGGCGGAGCTGGGCGACGATGGTGGCCTGCGGATGCAGCTGCACCCCGAGCTCGGGAGAGGTCATGGCGGCGACGATAGGGTCGCTGGATCACTCGCCTGCCGTTGCCGGCGCCCGACGGTGGACGGACACCGCGTAGTCGCCGCCGTCGACGCACGGCGCGCGGTCCCAGGTCGCATGCCGCTCGACGAGGACGAGCCCCGTCGCGGCGGCATGGGCGTCGTAGTCGCCGAGCGCGTACCCGCGATGCAGGCTGAACCCGGCGACGAGCAGGCCGCCGGGCGCCACGTGGCGGGCCACGCCGGTCACGAGCGCCGCCTGGGTGCCGGGCGGCGTGAAGAGGGGGACGTTGCCGGCCATCACGACCACGGAGAACGACCGCCCCAGATCGAGCTCGGCGAGGTCGGCCTGCACCCAGGTGAGCTCGGGGGCCTGGCGTCGGGCCGTCGCCAGCATCGATGCGTCCACGTCCGCGCCAACCACCTCGATGCCGTGCCGGGCCAGCTCGATCGCCAGCCGGCCCGTGCCGCAGCCGGCGTCGAGGACGGAGGCCGGGGAGAACGATCGCACGAAGGTCGCCTCGCCGTGCACGTCCGTGCCCGCCTCGGCCAGCGCGTCGAAGCGGCTCTGGTAGTCGTCACCGTCCCAGGCGGCCGGGGTCACCGGAGGGATCCTGGGCGTCGGTCGGCCATGACGGGCCACAGTACGGTGGGCGCCCATGCTCGCCGTCAGCAGCTACCCGAAGGACTACGTCGACGAGTGCCGGGCCCAGCTTGCCGAGCAGCTGAGGCTGTACGACGGGCTCCTCGCCGCCGCCCGCGACGGCGGCCGGAAGGCGCCGCTCAACGCCGCCATCGAGGGCTTCGAACGGGTCTTCTTCACCACCCTCGTGGTGGTGCTCGACGGCTACTTCGCGCAGCGCAGCCGGGGCCTCGAGGGGAAGGACGGCAACCCGCTCAACGAGGTGCGGGTGCTGTGCACGTCGCTCCTCCAGAACGACGGGCGCCTGCTCGTCGACAAGGGCATCAAGCTCAAGCCCGAGACCTCGGTGCTGCACCTCGAGGAGGGCGCCGAGATCCGGCTCGACGGGGAGGCCTTCCTCCGGCTGTCCGACGCGTACTTCGCCGAGATCCTGCACCGCTACACCTAGCCCGCGACGGCAGCAGATGCCGTGGTGACGACGGCCAAGCAGCTCACGGGCCCATCGTGACCGCCGCCGGGCGTCCGTGCCGGACAGATCCGGACGGCACGTGCGGGCTCAGGTCTCCAGCGCGCCGGGGTCGGCCGGGACGTCCACAGCGTGCTGGCGGAGGGCGTCGAGCGGCACGACCTCAAGGGCCCGTACGTGCGTGGAGGCCAGCACCACCGGCGCCGCCGCACCGTCCTGGTGGGCGCGCAGCCAGTTCGCCGCCGTGACGCACCAGCGGTCGCCCGGCACGAGGCCCGGAAAGTGGTACTCCGGCATCGGCGTGCTCAGGTCGTTGCCGATGCGCCGCTGGTGCTCGAGGAACTCCGCCGTGACCACGGCGCAAATCGTGTGGCTGCCGAGGTCCTCCGCGCCGCTCGAGCAGCAGCCGTCGCGGTAGAAGCCCGTCACCGGGTCGGTGCCGCAGGGCTCGAGCTCGCCTCCGAGCACGTTCAGGTCGGGCACATCAGACCTCGCGCCCGAGGAAGCACAGGAGCTTCGTGGGCTCGTCTGCGTCGGGAGGCGGCTCGGTGGCCGGCCCGAAGGCCCCTGGCCCGCGCATCGTGTGCTCCATCGGCTCGAGCGACTCGTGGATGCGGCGGGCCTCGTCGGGATCGACGTGCTCGTCCTGCCCCGTGCTGCGGGCGAGGTCCCAGCCGTGCACCACCAGATCGGCGCAGATGAACCGGTCGATGGCCTGGGCGAAGGTCTGGCGACCCGACAAGCCGTCGAACTCCTTGTCGGCGACGGCCGGGTCGCCCAGGGCGTCGAGCACCGCGGTGCGGACCACCGCGAAGGCCCCCGACGGGTCGTCGTCGACAGGCGGGCCGTCTGCGGGGGGCGGCACCTCCACCATTCCGAAAAACATGCGGGGGGCCTCCACGAGGTGCCGCACGAGGTCGCGGGCGGTCCAGTCCGCACACGGTGTGGGGTTGGTCCAGGCGTCGTCCGGGACGGCCGCGACGCGGGCGGCCATCTCCTCGGACAGCGTGCGGTAGCGGTCGATGACGGTCACCGCAGGCACCGTACCCCGACCTCGGCCCCCGGCTCGCGGGGTCAGGAGAAATCGGGGCCAGCGGACGGTGCGGGCAACGCTCGGGCGACGAACTGGCGGAGGCCGGTGTCGAGCACCCAGTCGTGGCCCAGCTGCGCCACCGGCCGAGCGGCGCCGCCGATCATGCGCAGCACGGGGCTCCGGGGGGAGAGCCGCGACACGAGCCGCAGCTCACTCCCGCCGGGCGAGCGGTTGATCTCGAGCCGGGCCGTCCCCTCGATGTCGCCGTCGACCGACGCCGTCACGAGCGCGATCGGTAGCACCTCCTCGAGCGTGATCCGGAACCGCAGCGTGTACGGCAACGGGGGCTGCACGATGCAGTCCCAGGCCTCGCCGCGCTCGAAGGCTCTGGCGTCGAAGCCACGGAGCCACGGCCACCACGACCGGTAGTCGGCGACGTTCGTCAGCGTCGGCCACAGCTCTTCGGGGCTGATCCCGAGCTGATGCCGCCGATCGGAGCGCACCTCCACGGGGGAAAGCATCACACGCGGTACCCGGATGGGGAACGATGGACCGGTCCGGCGGCAGCCGCCGGCCGCGCGAGGGGGCCAGCACATGATCGGGTTCATCGTCTTCGGACTGGTCGTCGGGTTCCTGGCGCGAGCGGTGGTGCCCGGGCGGCAGCGGCTGTCGCTGCTGACCACCCTCGTCCTCGGGCTGATCGGGTCGGTGGTGGGCGGGATCGTCGCCAACGCCCTCGGCACCGGGGATGTGCTCGAGCTCAACTTCGTGGGATCCGTCGTCGCCGTGTGCGCGGCGGTGGTGCTCATCGTCATCGGCGACCGCGCCGGGGCGCTCTCGCGGCGCGGCGAAGACCGCCGCCGGCGCTGACCCGGATGACGCGGGGGCGCTAGTCGGAGGCGCGGTCCCGGTCGCCGACGTCGTCGCGGCGGTGGTCCGGCAGATGGGCGAGGACGATGTCGTCCGCCTCGGAGCCCTCGGGCCCGAACCGCACGATGGCGGTGCCCAAGGCGCCGCACTCGGCGCACCGGAGGCCGAGGACAGCCGCCATGTCAGCCGGATCGGAGGCCCCTTCGAGGCGCCGCAGCTCCATGAGATCCATCTCCGGCGCGCCGGTGCAGTGGCCGCAGACCCGGCAGCACAGCTCCCCCTCGTCGGACACCAGCACATCCTCGGTGAAACCCAACGTGCGCAGGTCGTTCAGCACCTCCACCAGCGTCCGGTCCGTGGGGACTCCGGGGATGGGCTCGTCGTTGCTTGAGGAGCTCAGCGTCCGACCGCCCGCTCGAGCTCCGCCTTGTTCATCTTCGACCGGCCCTCGACGTTCTTTCGGCGGGCCTCCTCGTAGAGCTGGTCCCGGGTGCGGCCGCCGGGCCCCCGGCCCGAGCGCAGGCCACCGCGTCGACCCGGCGAGATGTCCTTCGTCGACGTGCGGCTCGAGGTTCTGGCCTCCCCGGCCCGGGCCCGCTCCTTGTTGACGGTGCGGGCAGCGATCTCCTCCGCCTTGTCCTCGCTCTGCCCTCGGGCGAGGACGCCCTCCTTGATGTGCTCGTACTGGCGTTCGCGCTTCTTGGACCAGGATCGGGGCATGCGCAGCTCCTGTCGTGCGGCGTCGAGGTGCGCGTGACGCCTACCCGCTGCGTCGACCGCCGAACCGCTCCCGGGTCTTCGACCGGGTCGCGCCGGGAACACGGGCACTGTGGAGAGGAGCGCCGATGGCCACCGTCCAGCCGGACATCCACTACCTGGCCTGCATCGGGCTGATGGGATCGGGCAAGAGCACGATCGGCCGGATGCTGGCGGAGCGGCTCGGCTGGGCGTTCGTCGACGTCGATGACACCATCGAGGCCACCACCGGCTCCACCGTGGCCGAGTTGTGGGAGCGCGGCGGCGAGGAGCGCTACCGGCCGCTCGAGCGCAAGGTGGTGATCGACGTGCTGCGGGCTACGGAGCACGTCGTGCTGGCCACACCCGGCGGCGTCGTGCTCGACCGGGAGGCCAGCAACGCGATCGCGGCCCCGGACGTCGCCGCCGTGTACCTCCGGGCCACCCCCGCGACCCTTGCCGCTCGCATCGCCGGGGACACCGGGCACAAGCGGCCCCTCGTCGACGACCAGCCCGCCGCGGTCATGCGGGCGATGTTCGAGGCGCGCGACAGGAGCTACGAGCACCTGGCCGACCACGTGGTGCAGGTCGACGAGCTGACACCCGACCAGGCGGCCATCGCCGTGCACCACCTGCTGATCGGGTCGGTGCTCCGACCCGATCCAGCCGATGCCGAGCGCTGACCCCGAGCCCGGCGCAGGGACTGGCCCCGTGCGCCCAGTTCGCGAGCGATCTCGGCGTCGATCCCCGAGGACGCCCCGGTGACGAAGGCGGTGCGGTCCGGCTCGGGCCGGGGAAGGGGCGTTGCCGGAGCGTAGAGCGGGCCCGGACTGGCAGGCTCGGGATATGGAGCCCGCGGTCGCCCGGCGCATGTGGCTCGTGGGCGAGCCCATCCACGCCCTCACCTACTTCGCGCAGGGCTCCTTCGACGGCTGGGAGGCCGCCGGCCTCCGCGGGTTCTGGCGTGGCTACTTCGCCACGCGCGCCGCGCCCTTCGGCCCGGTCGGCCCCGGGCTGGTCACCGCGACGTTCTTCAACTTCCACCCGACGATGGTCGAGCGGGCGCTGCCGTCGGTCTGGGGGCTCGCGTCGCCGGCCGATGCCTTGGCCGCCCGCCTCGACGGCATGGACCGCGCGCTGCGAGCCGTGCTCGGCGACGACGTCGTGGACATCACACCGCTCGCGGGCACCATCGATGCCCTGCGACGAGGCGTCGACGCCTGTCCCGTTGCCGGCCGTGCCCTCTTCGCCGCCAACGCGTCGCTCCCCTGGCCCGAGCCCGCGCATTTGGCCCTCTGGCATGGTCTGACGTGCCTGCGCGAGCACCGCGGCGACGGTCACAACGCCGCGCTCGTCGCCGCCGGCATCGACGGCTGCCAGGCCCACGTCCTCGCCGGCGCGGCCGGCGGCGCGCCGCAAGCCGTCACCCAACCCGCGCGAGGGTGGAGCGACGAGGAGTGGGCGGCGGCGACGGAGGCGCTCGTGGCTCGCGGCGTCGTCGACCCCGAGGGCGGGCTCACCACCGACGGTCGCGCGCTCCACGGCACCATCCAGGCCCGCACAGACGAGCTGGCCCTGGCGCCCTGGGCCCACCTCGGCGAGGAGGCGACGCAGGATGTGGCAGCAGTGCTCGAACCGTGGGCGCGTCGGATCCAGGCGGCCGGGGTGATCCGCCACCCGAACCCGATGAGCCTGCCCCCGCTGCCCGACACCACGGCCTGACATGCTGAGCCCATGAGCGACCCCCCGACCCCCTCCCCCGCCGACGCCCCCACCCAGGATCCGACCGCGATCGTCCACGCCACCATGCCGCTGTGCGCCACGCTCGGCGTCACGGCCAGCCGGTTCGAGGCGGACGAGGTCGTGCTCCAGCTCGATTGGAAGCCGGAGCTGTGCACCACCGGCGGGCTGCTCCACGGTGGCGTCGTCATGGCGCTGGCCGACTCTGCCGGTGCGGCGTGCGCCTACCTGAACCTCCCCGAGGGCGCGGCCGGCACCGCCACCATCACGTCGAGCACGAGCTTCCTCGGAGCGGTGAAGGGCGGCGCCGTGACCGCCACCTCCACGCTCCTGCACCGCGGTGGTTCCACCATTGCGGTGGAGACGGCGGTCACCGACGACGCCGGGCGGCTCGTCGGCAAGGTGATGCAGACGCAGGCCGTCCTGCGGCCGCGCTCCTGAGGGCTCCTGCCATGGTCCGCGCCTAGAACACGCTCTCGTTCCCGACAACCGCCGGCGGCACGTCTCGGTCGGCTGAGCTCAGGCGGTGCGGCGTCCCTCCGGCGCGGCGCGCAGCGGTGCGTCCCGTGTGCCGCGCGGCGCAGGGGGCGTCTGGCGACCGTCGTCGTCCCGGAGCGCCTCGACGAGCTCCTCCAGCTTGCCGAGCAGCTCGGCGTGGTCCTGCCGGCGGGACTGCACGTTGACGACCGTGAGCCCTGCGCCGATGAGGCCGACGCCCACGAGACCACCGGAGAGGAGGTAGGGGATCTGGCCCTCCACGTGGTCAAGCCCCGCCGCGCCGTTCCAGGCGAGGAAAAGGGCGATGAAGCCGGCGACGACGAGCGCCAGCCCGGCGCTGACCGGGGAGCTGCTTGCCCACTTGCGCACGATGGTCCTCCTTGGAACGGTCGGGTACTGCTACCCGAGGTAGAGGCTGCGGATGAGCTCGCCGTCGGCCAGCTCCTTGCCCCGCAGCGTGGCGGTAACGACGCCTTGGTCGACGAAGAACCCGACGTCGGCCACCTCGAGGGCGCCGACGTTCTGCTCGACGAGGATGACCGTGGTGCCCTCCTCCGCGAGGTTGCGGGCGATCTTCAGGATCTCCCTGACGATGACGGGCGCCAGGCCGAGGGATGCCTCGTCGATCACCAGCACCGACGGGTTGGCCATGAGGCCCCGGCCGATGGCGAGCATCTGCTGCTCGCCGCCCGAGAGGGTGCCGGCCAACTGGTCCCGCCGCTCGGCCAGGCGGGGCAGCACCTCGTACACGTGCGCGCGCTGCGCCTCGACCCACCCTCGGTTGCCGCGCTGCGTCCAAGACCCGACCTGCAGGTTGCGCTCGACCGAGAGCCCGCCGAACACGCGACGCCCCTCCGGCACCATGACGATGCCCTTTTGCACGCACCCGGCCGTGGAGCACCCGGTGATCTCCTCGCCGCGGTACCTCACCGAGCCCCCGGTGGCCGCAACGGCCCCGCACAGCACCTTGACCGCCGTGGACTTGCCCGCCCCGTTGAGGCCGAGCAGCACGGCTACTTCGCCCGGTGCGACCGCGATCGAAAACCCGTGCAGCACGGGCAGCGCGCCGTAGCCGGCCCGCAGGTCGACGAGCTCCACCATCTCCTTCGTCTGCTCAGGCAAGGGTGCTCGCCCCCTCTCCCATGTAGGCCTCGGCCACCTCGGAGTTGTCGCGCACCTGCTCGGGCGTGCCCTCGGCGAGCAGCGCCCCGAAGTTGAGGACGTACACGTAGTCCGAGCTGCGCAGCACGAGGGGCACGTGATGCTCGATGAGGATGACGGACAGGCCGAGCTCGGTGCGCATCTGCTCGACGCGGTCGCAGAAGATGTTGCCCTCCTCGCCGCTGGCGCCGGCGAGGGGCTCGTCGAGCATCAGGATCGATGGATCGGTGGCCAGCACTGCAGCCACCTCCACCATCTTCAGGGTCCCGTAGGGCAGCCCGCCGATGCGGCGGTCGCGGAACGCCGTGAGGCCCATGAAGTCGAGGACGTCGTCGGCCCGCTCGCGCAGGAGGCGCTCCTCGCGTCGCGCGCCCGGCGCTCCGACGATGGCGGCCAGACCGCTCGAACGGACACTGGCGTGCTGGGCGACGACGAGGTTCTCGAGGACGGTGAAGCTGCGCACGAGCCCGACCAGCTGGAAGGTGCGGCCGAGGCCCCGCTGGGCCCGGTCCTCCGGCTTCATCTCCGTGACGTCCTCGCCGAAGAGCCGCACCCGGCCGCTGTTCGGTGCGTAGAAGCCGGACACGCAGTTGAACAGCGTCGTCTTCCCGGCGCCGTTCGGCCCGAGGATGCCGACGATCTCGCCCTCCCCGATCTTCAGGGAGACCTCGGCCAGCGCCTGGACACCGCCGAATCGGATGGACACCGAGTCGATGTCGAGGACGGGCTTGGCGGGGTCAGGGGCGAGCACCCATGCCTCCTCCCTGCGGAGCGTGGGCGTCCGGATCGCGCGTGAACGGTCCGCCGCCGAGCCAGCTGAGCAGCGCGCCCTGCTGCTGCGCGATCCCGCCCGGGAACATCGTCAGCGTGAGCAGCAGGAGGACGGCCCCGATGGCCGGCTCCCAGGTGGCGGTGAGCTCGGTGAACGGGAAGACGTGGAAGTTGGCGTGGGTGCGGTCGAGGAGGGTGGGCAGGACCGCGAAGAGGATCCCGCCCTGCACCACGCCCCAGCGGTTGCCGGCCCCGCCCACGACCGTCATCAGCAGGAACGTGATGGACAGGCTGAGCCCGAAGTCCTCCTTCGACACGATCTGCTCGATCGAGGCGAAGAGGCCGCCCCCGATGCCAGCGATGCCACCCGAGATGACGAAGGCCAGGAGCTTGTGGGCGGTGACGTCGATGCCCCACGACGCGGCGACGCGCTCGTCGTCGCGGAGGGCCTGGATGGCCCGGCCCGGACGGGTGGCGGTCAGGCGCCAGTCGAAGAGGATGACGAGGAACAGCACCCCGACGCAGAGGTAGGTGTAGGCCACGTCGCCCTGGAACAGCGACGGCCGGGCAGCGGGCTGGCCCGCGCCGCCGCCGGTGAGCGACCGGATGTTGAACAGCGTCTCCTGGGCGAACAGCCCGAAGGCGATGGTTACGAGGGCGAGGTAGAGGCCGGTCACCCGCAGGGCGACGCCCCCGAGCACGAGGGCGGCGGCCATGCCCACGAGCGCCGCCACGGCCAGCGCGGCGCCGAACGGCATCCCCATCTCCGTGAGCGCGTAGCCCGAGGCGAAGGCGCCGACGCCGAGGAAGGCGGCATGGCCGAGCGATGCCTGGCCGGCGTACCCGACGAGCACGTTCATCGACAGGGCCACGATGCCGTACACGGCGGCTCGGGCGACAACGTTGATGTAGACGCCGGGGACGACCTGCGGTATGGCGAGGACGAGCAGCAGGAGCAGGCCGAGGACGGCCAGCCGCGGCAGGCGCGCGCTCATGCGCTCCGCCCGAGCAGGCCCTGGGGCCGCATGAGGAGGACGGCGAGGAGCACCACGAGCACGGCGAGCTGCGGCGGGCCAGGGACGTCGAGCTCGTAGGTGGTGACGATCTGGATGGCGGCCTGGCTGACGATGCCGAGGGCGAACCCGCCCACCACCGCGCCCACCATCGAGGTGATGCCACCGAGCACCACGCCCGTGAAGGCCGGGATCATGAACGTGCTCGTCACGAGGCCCGGGGTGAGGCTCTCGAACACGCCGGCGCCGAGCACGCCGGCCAGCGCGCCGAGGGCCCCGGCGGCGCCCCAGGCCAGGGCTCGCATGCGCTCGACGGGCACGCCTTGCAGCTCGGCGGCGAAGGGGTCCTCGGCGGTGGCCAGCAGGGCCACGCCCGGGGCGCTGCGGAAGAAGGCCGCGAGGGCGAGGGCCACGCCGGCGAGGGCAGCGAGGATGACGACGGTGTGCCAGTCGACGATCACGTCGGTGCCGGGGAGGTCGAAGCCGCCGTTGACGGGACGGGGGAACCGACGGGCACGCGCCTCGAACACGTTGATCTCGATGGTCGTGAGCAGCAGCGCCACTCCCGCCGTCGCGACGAGCGAGGTGACCGGCGAGACCTTGCCGAGGGGCCGGATGACGACGACGTAGAGGAGCACGCCGAGGAGCGCCCCGACCAGGACCGCCACGACCGTCGCCGGGAGCAGCAGGCCCCGATCGGCCACCTCATCGCCCACCGTCTCGAACCCCGTCATCACCATCAGCGCGGCGAACGCCGGGACGGTGCCGAGCTCACCCTGGGCGAAGTTCAGGATGCGGGTGGCCTTGTAGACGAGGGCGAGCCCGAGGCCCACGAGGCCGAAGATGGCGCCCCGCTGGAGCCCGAACACCACGACCTCGATCCAGGTCTCCATGTCAGAACCCAGAGGCGAACGTGGCGAGGGTCTTGTGCTCGCCGGCCCCGCAGTCGGCTTGCAGCACGTGCACCTGGTTGCCGCCGAAGTGGTCGCCGGCCTTGTAGCTCAGCTGCGGGTTCACCTTGGTGGCGATGCCCTGTTGCTGCTCGAGCATCTTCGAGAAGTCCTCACGCGTCAGGTCGGTGCTCTTGTAGACCTGCTCGTAGCGCTTGAACGCCTCGTGCTCGACCGAGGCCAGGCCCCAGAGGGCGAGGGCAATGTCGTCGGTGGGCTTCCCGAAGCGCTCGCCGGCCTGGAAGAACTCCGGCACGTTCTGGCGGGCCCAGTCGATGCCGGGGAAGGGCGAGAAGAAGATGCCGCCGTTGACGTCCGGGCAGCCGGCCCCGAGGACCGCGTTGAGCCCCTTGCTGATGCCGACGCCTACGTACTGCGGCTTGAAGCCCTGCGTGCCGGCCTGCTGCGCGAACTGGATGTAGTCCACGGGCGCCGAGAGGATGAACAGCACCTCGACGCCGGCGCCCTTCATCTCGCTCGAGTACGCCGTGATCCAGCTGTTGTTGCCCTTCGGATGGCGCAGGGTCTTGAAGTAGTTCAGCCCCTGCTCCTTCGCGGCCTTGTCCCACGCCGACGCTGCATCGTCGAAGTTCGGCGTGTTGGTGATGATCGCGGCAACCTTCTTGCCGGCGAAGCTCTTCTTCACGTACTGCGCCAGCAGGGTGGCCTGCTGCGGGTACGACATCCCGGTGGCGAAGTAGTTCTTCAGGCCCCGCAGGCCGACCTCGGTGACGCCGGCCGACAGGTAGGGCACCTTGGCCTGCTCGGCGTACTGGGCACAGGCCTGGATCTGGTCGGTGCCGCCGCCGCCCACGAGGAGGAATGCCGAGGAGGCGAGCTCGCGGCACGCCTGGATGGCGGTGTTGGGCGTGTACTTGTCATCCTTGAAGGACACGTTCACCTTCGACCGGCCGAGCACCTTCTCGCCCTGCATCTCGGTGACGTAGCGCCAGTAGAGGTCGCCGGACTTCTCGAACGACTCGGCCGGGAGCGGCGCCGCACCCGTGACGGGAGCGTGGATGGCGACGTTGATCGCATCCGCCGTGACGCCCGTGCGGTCCTTGCCGGTGAGCTGGAGCGATCCGGCGCCGCCCGCTGCCCCGGTGCCGCCCGC
The DNA here is from genome assembly GCA_030681555.1 of Acidimicrobiales bacterium. Classification (GTDB taxonomy): domain Bacteria; phylum Actinomycetota; class Acidimicrobiia; order Acidimicrobiales; family VFJN01; genus VFJN01. The sequence continues at coordinate 6,978 of JAUXRW010000069.1, read as the reverse complement.
TCCGCCGCCGCCGGCCGTGCCGCCGGTGGTGCCGCCCGTGGTGCCGCCCGCGGCGGCGCCACCCGTGGTGCTGGCCTCGGCCGTGCCCTCACCTGGGGCCAGACCACCGCCGGCGCCGGTCTCGATGATGATCTCGGGCAGCGCGTCGGCGGAGGCGTCGTGCGTGCCGGGCTTCTGCCCGCAGGCCGCGACGAGCGCGAGCAGGGAGGCCGCGGCGACGAGGGCGACGGCACGGGAGTGCAGCCGCCCACGACGGCGGGACGGGGTGACGGTTTCGGGGACGGTCAGCTCCTCGGGGGTGCGACGGGATCGGAGGTGGCCTGGGCCCGGGCCGCGACGAGGTGGGTGAGGGCACCCGGGCGCCGGCGCGCCGCAGCGGGCGAGGCGTCGAGGGCCTGGGCGAACACGAACGCGGCCAGCGCGCCGAGCGGGAGGGCGATCCAGACCCAGCCGGGTGTGGATCCCTTTCCGCCGCTCGCGTCGCGCTCGGCGTAGCGAGCGCTGATGGCGCCGCTGACCGAGGCGACCGGCGGAGCGACCACGCCGCCGAGGTCGAGCGGTGCGCCGGGGGTGAACGAGGGCAGCTCCACGGAGCCGCCGGCGTTGCCAAGGTCGAGATCGAGGGGCACGTCGGTGGCCGGGGCGTCCGCGGGGGTCGTGCTGTACCGGACGGCGGGGCGGAGGCCCTCGGCCGCGGTGCTGTCGGCCAGGGACACCACCCAGTTCGTGGAGACGTCGGGATCGCCGTAGGCGAAGTTCGGGGCGCCGACCGGACGCAGCACGATCCCTTCGTTGGCGAGGGCGACGCCGTCGACCCCTTGCGTCCACGCCTGGGCCGCGAACGTGAGGTCGAACGTCCACGTGGCGGTGGCCGGGTCGTAGCTGCCCGTCGTGCCGATCTGGCAGTTCACGTCCGGCAGGCGGATGCCATCGAGCGAGGCGCCCTGGGCGTCGCCGCCGTTCCACGGCTGCAGCGCCGGGCAGGCCTCGATGCCGGTGATGGTGTCGGTCACGAGCGGCACCTCGCCGCTCAGCGCCCGGCTGACCGCATCGAGGATCAGCTGCGGGTTCTGGTCGTCGAGCTGCGCCACGGTCTGCAGCACGACATCACGGGTTGCGGGCGACTCGATGGCGAAGTTCAGCCCCTCCTGCTTCAGCACGAGCTCGAAGGAGGAGATCTGCTCGCCGGCGGGGATAGCCGGGAGCGCCAGCTGGAACAGCGACGCGTAGCGCTGCTGGCCCGCGATCATGCCCACCGGCGTGGTGCCCGGGACGACGAGGGGCTGGGCCACGTCCCCGTCCGGCGTGATCGGGATGGGGATGCCGTCGCTCAGGCCCAGGAGGCCGACGATCTGCTGCACCTCGGAGCCGCACAGCTGCGGCACGCCGACGAGCCCGGCGACGAGGCAGGCGGTGGCCGGCGGGAACCCGTTGCGGAGGACGGGCGGCGTGACCTGGGTGATGGGGCTGGTGAAGTAGGCCTCACGGGAGATGACGGCGGGCACCTCCACGGACTCCGCCTCCGCCGGCGCGAGCTGCAGGATCCCCGCGGCGAGGAGCAGCACACCAGCGCCGATGGCGCGACGAGATCGGCGGAGTGTTCGGTTCATGCCCGCGGTCATCCTAGGGTGCGGAAAGCGGTTTGGAACCGCGTTCAGCAGGGCCAGACGATGCTCTGCAGCTCGCTGGAGGCGTGGAGCCCGAAGCTGCCGCCGTCGCGCCCCACGCTCGACATTGAAACCTCCGAACGGCGCCTCGTGGTCCCCCTGGGCGGTGTCGATGCCGACGTCGCCCATGCGGAGCTGGCGGCCCACCCGCATGCCTCGGGCCTTGTCGGCGGTGACGACGCCGTCGTAGAGCCCCAACTCGGTGCCGTTGGCGACCGAGACAGGTCCGAGATCAGCGGGCCCACCGCTGGGCGCAAGAGGGTGGCCCACCTCGAGGTGGCCGGCCGCCTGGGCGAGGCCGGCGACGACCTCGTAGACACGCGCGGCGCGGCCACGGCCGGCAAGATGCACGGCTGCTTCTTTGCGACCAGCACGGCATCCACGGCCTCGTCTAGGTCGGCGTCGACACATCACGTTCGACACCGACTACACGCACACCGACTCGACGTGCCCAACACCAAGGCCGTGTCCACCGAGCTGATGGCGGGCCTGGCGCCGGACGTCGTCGAGAAGATCACGCAGGGCAACGCCCGCCGCATGCTGTCGCTCGACGGAGGCGTCCGCGCCGAGGCCTCAGGGCTGCAGGCCGAGCCGCAACGTCGCCCGCACGTCGACGAAGCCGAGCGAGCGGTAGAGGCAGAGCGCGCCCGTCGGGTTCTCGGCATCGACGCCGAGGATCGTCTGCTCGAACCCGTCGTCGGCATCGGCCACCGCGCCGAGCGTCCTGGTGAGGAGCCAGCGAGCGATGCCCCGCCCACGCCACGCCGGGCGGGTGCCGAGCGTGTGGATCCAGGCCTCGCGCGGACAGGAGTCCCAGTCGTTCGGGTACGCGGCGGCCAGGACGAAACCGGCGACCTCGTCCCTGCCCTCGTCCTCTGCGATGTAGGAGAGGTCGGGCCGGAACCCGCGGTGTCCCGTGTACCACTGGCGCCACTCCTGCGGTGTGCGGGGCTCGGTGCCCCAGTGGCCGGCGAACGTCTCTGTGTGCGCCACGCGGATCCGCTCGTCCCACGCCTCGTCCCATGGCACGAGGCGCAGGCCGGCCGGGGCCGTCGGCGGTGCCACGGGCTCGCTGACCGGCCGGGCGATCTCGAGGAACCGGCGCTCGGGTGAGAACCCGGCGCGGGTGGCGAGGGCGAGCAGGTCGGTCTGGTGGTCCCCCGCCTCGAGACCGATGCGCACCGGCAGGTCCCCCGGGATCCGCACCGCGATCTCGCGGGCCCTCGCGACCTGGCGCCGCAGGAGGTCCCGCCCGATCCCCCGGCGCCGGTGCGACGGCCGGACCCCACCCCAGCACTCGACGCGGTGGTGCTCCCGCTCCCCCACCAGCGTCTTGATCCAGCCGAAGGCCACGAGGTCGCCGCCGTCCCAGACGAACAATGCATCGGTCTCGGGATGCGACCAGAGCGACGCCCACTCGTCGGCCACGTCCTCCGGGCCGACGACCTCCCCGCGACGGTCGACCTCCTCGATCGCGCCGAGGAGCTCCACCCAGGCACCGTCGGCCGCGCCCGTCGGCGCCTCCCAGCGCAGCTCACCCATCCCGTCGAGGCTCCCACCGCGCGGCCCAGGTGTCACGAGCCTTCTCGGGCTGACGGTCCCTCCGGGCCGTCACCGGGGCCCCCGATATGTGAACCCGATCCGGCAGCTGTTGCCGGATCCGGTTCACAGATCCAGTTGGGTGCCGCTGATCACGCACGGGCTCCGCGCCGTCGACGGCTGGTTCATCGTGCAGGTCGGCCGGGAGCCGCAGTTCGCCCGGCTGGACCACCGACCCGCGCTTCGCCGAGCGGCAGGGTCGGATCTCGGCGCCGGGATCGGCGCCGGGGAGTGCTTCACGGACGAGGTCGTGGCCGATCCCACGTCGCCGCTCGCAACGCACTGGTCGAGGTGCCCGCACCAGCACGTCGAGCAGCCGGTGCTGGTTCCCGGCAACCCGGTGCCGCTCACGGGCGTGGCGGAGGAACCGGGGACCCGGATGCCGTGCCGGCGGCCGAGCTCGGGCTCGACGGGAGAGCCCGCCCCGCCCTGCGGAGCGCGGGCGTCATCGCCCAGGGGTTCTCGCTAGGGTCGGCCGCAGATGCCGCTGGCCCCCTACTCGTCCGTCGAGGTCCCCGTGGAGGGAGGCACGCTGCACGTGGGGCGCTGGGGCCACGGCGATCAGGTCGTCGTCGCCGCCCACGGGATCACGGGCAACCACCGCTCGTGGCAGGCGGTGGCCAGGGCCCTCGAGCCCGGCGTCACCCTCGTCGCCTCCGACCTGCGGGGCCGCGGGCGGTCGACCGACCTGCCCGGTCCGTTCGGCATGCGCCGGCACGCCCAGGACATGGTGGCGGTGCTCGACCACCTGCACCTCGACCAGGCGGTGTTGGCGGGCCACTCGATGGGCGCGTACGTGGCCGCCGTCGCCGCCACCACGGATCCGAAGCGGTGGTCCTCGGTCGTGCTCGTGGACGGCGGCGTGGCGCTCCCGCTCCCCCGGGCCGTCGATCCGGACGACATGCTCGCCGGTGTCCTCGGCCCCGCCCTGGCCCGCCTGGAGATGGTGTTCGCCGACCGGGCGGCGTACCACGCCTTCTGGCGGGACCACCCGGCCCTCGTCGAGCCCGGTGCGTGGAACGAGGACACCGAGGCGTGGCTCGACCACGACCTCACCGGCGAGGAGCCGGAGCTGCACTCGTCCGCCTCCCTGGAGGCGGTCCGGTTCGACGGCCGCGAGCTGCTTGTCGACGAGCAGGTGCGCCGGGCCTGCTTCGATCTCCAGCAGCCCACCACGCTCCTGCGAGCCCCCCGGGGGCTGCTGAACCAGGTGCCGCCGCTGCTGCCCGACGAGCTCCTGGATCCACTGCGGGCCAGGTGGCCGATCCGGATGGAGATGCTGGTGGAGAACACCAACCACTACTCCATCCTGCTGGCGCCGCGCGGTGCCCGCGCGGTGGCGACCCACCTCGCCGGCGCCTGCCGTCGCCTCGCCGGCTGAGACCGACGCGCCCACCGCGCCGAAGACCCCGACGCACGCCACGGCGCTCAGTCGGCCGTGGGCGGCGGTGGCCGCCAGGCCGCGGCTAGCAGCGCGGCGGCGCCGCCCACGCCCGCGACCAGCGCGATCACCAGGCCGGTGACGCCGACAAGGTTGTCCCGGAGCTCGAGCGCCTCGTCGAGCGACCATTCGCCGCCGCCGAGGATGGCGACGGCGAAGCCGACAAGGGTGAGGGTCATCACGTACTCCCACCCCTCGCCCGGTCGGAAGATGAAGAACCCGTTCCCGCGGTGGTTGGTGATCCAGGCGACGAGCATGGTGCCGACCACGGCAGCGGCCCCCACGGGGGTGAGCAAACCCAGCACCAGCAGCGCGCCCCCGCCCACCTCCGCGATGCTGGCGAACCACGCGTGCACCACCCCGGGCTTCATGCCGAGGCTCTCGAACCACCGGCCCGTGCCGGCGATCTTCCCACCGCCGAAGATGTGGTTGATCCCGTGGGCCAGCATCACGGCGCCGATCCCGCAGCGCAGGACGAGCAGAGCCAGGTTGATGGCGTCGGCGTCGCTCATGGGGGCGACCGTACCCAAGCCCTACCGACCCGCAGGGGATCTGACCCGTCGGACCGCCCTCGGTACGCTCCGGAGCCATGCCCCGGGCCAGCACCCTCGCCACCGTCCTGGGCGTGATCGGCGCCGCCACCGCAGGGGCGCTCGCCGTGCAGGAGGCGCGGCGTCGTACGTCGGTCGCCGACCGGGGGCCGGTCGACACCACGAGCCGCAGCGCCCGCAACGCCGCGCTGGCCGGCGTGGGCGCGAAGACCGGCGGCTCGTACGCGCTGCACCGCGCCAAGCGGGCGTTCGCGTCCGCCGAGCGCCAGGGCCAGCTGGACACGGCCTTCGAGCTGAAGACGGCCGAGTCCATCACCGAGGCGCTGGGCAACATGAAGGGCGCCATGATGAAGCTCGGCCAGATGGCCAGCTACCTCGACCAGGGCATGCCCGAGCACATGCGGGCGGCGCTGGCGGAGCTGCAGTCCAACGCCCCGCCGATGAGCGCCGCCCTGGCCGCCAAGGTCGTGCGGGAGGAGCTGGGTGCACCGCCGGAGAAGCTCTTCGCGACGTGGGACCCGGAGCCGATCGCCGCGGCGTCCATCGGCCAGGTGCACCGCGCCCTCCTCCACGACGGCCGCTCCGTGGCGGTGAAGGTGCAGTACCCCGGGGTGGGCGACGCCATCAGGTCCGACCTCGACAACGCCGGCCTCCTGTTCGGCGCGATGGGGATGCTGTTCCCCGGCCTCCAACCCGAGCCGCTCGTCCAGGAGCTGCGGGACCGCCTCCTCGAGGAGCTCGACTACCGCCTCGAGGCGGACAACCAGCGCTTGTTCGCCGACTACTACGAGGGGCACCCGTTCATCCACGTCCCGGTCGTGGTCGACGCGCTGTGCGCGGAGGGCGTCCTCACGACGGAGCTGGCGGACGGCGTGCACTTCGAGGAGCTCGTGACCTGGACCCAGGCCGAGCGGGACCTCGCCGCCGAGACCATCTTCCGCTTCGTGTTCGGCAGCCTCTACCGGCTCCACGCGTTCAACGGCGACCCGCACCCGGGCAACTACCTGTTCGGCCCGGGCGGCCAGGTGACGTTCCTCGACTTCGGCCTGGTGAAGCGCTTCACCCGCCCCGAGGTCGCCGTCCTCGAGTCGATGATCAAGGCGATGGTGCTCGACCGCGACGTCGTCGCCTTTCACCGCATCATCACCGAGATCGGGATGCTGCGGGCCGACGCCGACTTCACTGACGAGCAGGTCGAGGACTACTTCGGCCACTTCTACGACTTCGTCCTCCGGGACGAGGTGCGGACGATCACGCCCGAGTACGCCTCTGAGACGGTCCGCCGGTTCTTCAACACCAGCGGGGACCACGGCCCGATCATGAAGGCGGCCAACGTGCCGCCGTCGTTCGTGATCATCCAGCGGATCAACCTCGGTCTCTACGCCATCTTCGGACAGCTCCACGCCACGGGGAACTGGCGGCGGATCAGCGAGGAGATCTGGCCCTTCGTCGCCGGCCCGCCCTCCACCGACCTGGGCCGGCGGGCGGCCACCTGGGCCGCCGAGCGAGGCCACGAGTGATCGAGGTCATCGCGCTCGACGGCGACGACACCCTCTGGCACAGCGAACAGCTCTTCGTCGACACCCAGGACCGCTTCCGCGAGCTGGTGCGGCCCCACGTCGACCTCGACGACGCCACGCTCGACGATCGCCTGCTCGACGTCGAGCGTCGGAACCTCCCGCTCTTCGGCTACGGCGTGAAGGCGTTCACCCTCTCGCTG
>JAUXRW010000012.1 GCA_030681555.1 Acidimicrobiales bacterium | reverse complement strand
GCCACGTTCGTGGAGACCGTTCGACGTCGCCTGGAAGCGGCACCTGGTAGCCGTGATCTCCTCGGGGCAGCGGCCCTGCTCGGGCGGAGCTTCGACTGGCGCGTGCTGGCGGAGATGAGCGGCCATGACGAAGCCACCGTGGTCGACGGCCTCCGCCGAGCGGTCGATGCCCAGCTGCTCGTGGTCGAGACCAGCGAGGGCGGTCCCAGCTTTCGCTTCCGCCACGCGCTGACTCGTGAGGCCGTCGAGGCCGAGCTGCTCCCACCGGAGCGCGCCGCCCTGGCCCGGCGCGGTCTCCAGGCCATCGAGACCGTCCACCCGGGCCTGCCCGGCGAGTGGTGTGAACTTGCCGGAGATCTCGCGGAGGTAGCCGGGAAGTCTGCCCGTGCCGTCAGGTCGCACCTCGAGTCAGGACGTCGGGCGTTCGGACGGGGTGCGCTGGCCAGTGCCGAGGCGGCCCTCGAACGCGCCCGAGCTCTCGTCGGCGAGGACCGTCAGCTCACCGTCGATATCGACGAGGCACTCTGCGCGGTGCTCGCCGCGGCCGGCAACACCGAGCGCGTGGGTGAGGTCGGCGAGCGACTGCTCTCCGAGCTCGCCGCCATCGACACCCATCCGTCACGGCGGGCGCGGGCCCACCTCTGGCTGGCTCGGGCAGCCGTCGTGTCCGCCGACTGGGAACGGGCCAGGGATCAACTGCACCGTGCCGAGGAGTTGGAGGCCTCCGGTGGCACGGCTCCCGGGGAGGTCGCCGTCTTGGGCGCACGGGTGGCGCTCGGGCAAGGCCGCGTCGACGACGCGGTCGATCTGGCCCGAACGGCCCTGGCCATCGCCCAAGCCGACGGGCGCGCCGAACTGGCCTGCGAAGCGTTCGAGGTCCTCGGTCAGCGCGAGCGCCAGCGCGACCTTGCGTCCGCCCAAGAAGCCTTCGCCGCCGCCCTGGCCCTTGCCGATCGCCACGAGCTGCCCCTGTGGCGGATCCGGGCTCTCCACGAGCTGGGCACGATCGACCTGCTCGGCGGCGGGCCCCTCGATCGGCTCGCCCAGGCCCGGCAGGCCGCGCTCGACGCCGGGGCCCTGGACACCGCCGCCACCGTGAGTCTCCAGATGGCCGCCTGGTTCACCAACCGTGCCGAGCCCGACCGGGCACTCGAGGCCGCTCGCTCCTGCGCCGCCGAGGCGAGGCGGCTGCGGCTCCCCCTCGTGTGCGGTGTGGGGTTCGTGCTGCAGGCGGTGGCCCACGCCCTGTCGGGCCGCCAGGCCGAGATGGAGACGGCCATCGACGAAGCCGTCGCCGTCTCTGGCGGCCATCCCGAGGTCCGCGGGGTGGCCGCCCTCATGGCCCGGGCGCTGCTGTGGTTGGTCCGCGAGGACCGGCCTCGGGCGCTGGCCGACCTCGACGCCGGCATGGAGCTCCTACGAGCGACGCCAGTCACCGCCCCCAACCGGGGACTGTGGGCCCTCGTCCACGCGCTCGATTGCGACGACGGGGAGGCGACCCTCGCCGAGGTAGAGGCGTCCGGCCTGACCATCTACTGGCTCATCCGAGGATGGGTGGGCCACGCCCGGGCGGTCACCTTGGGTCGACAGGGGCGCGGCGCCGAGGCCGACGAGGCCTTCGCCCGGGCCGACGCCGATCTCGCGCCCTGCGACTGGTACCGCCATCACGCCCGCCGGTTGGTCGCCGAGGCGGCCATCACCGACGGGTGGGGAGACCCCAAGCAGTGGTTGGCCGATGCCCTAGCCTTCTTCGATACGACCGGCCCGCCGGCGGTGGCGTCCGCCTGTCGTTCGTTGCTCCGCCGAGCCGGCGCGCCCGTCCCCCGACGCCGCCGCCGCCCGGCCCCCGACCTGCCGGCGTCCTTGGTCGCCAGCGGGATCACGCCAAGAGAGTTCGAGGTGCTGGTGCTCTTGGCCGACGGCCGTTCGACCAAAGCGATCGCGGCCCGTCTCTACCTGTCGCCGAAGACCGTCGAACGCCACATCGCCAATCTGGTCGCCAAGGTCGGCGTGGACGGACGATCCAAGCTCGTGGCGTTCGCCGCCCGGCATCTCGTGGGGCGCGAGCTGACCTAAAGATGGGGGCCTTCCCGATGTCCGGGGGCCGGCACCTCCCTGATGATGGCCGCACTCGTTTCGACCAAGGAGCGGCCATGACCGACACCCGGCCCACGACCACCGAGCAGGCCGACCTCGCCGTGCGCGACCTGCGCGAGAGCGACCTGCCCGCGGCCGATTCGATCGTGCGGTCGGCCTTCGACACCTTCACCGGCGTGCGCGGGCTGTTCGGCGACAAGGACTACGTCCGCACACGCTGGCGCGCCGACCCCGGCGCCGCTCTCGCCGCCGAACGTGACGGAGAGCTGGTGGGTAGCAACCTCGTGACCTGCTGGGGCAGCGTCGGCTTCTTCGGCCCACTGTCCGTGCGTCCCGAGCTGTGGGACCAGGGCGTCGCCAGCCGGCTCATGGAGGCAACCGTCGACATGTTCGAGCGACGGGGAACTGCGCACGCCGGCCTGTTCACCTTCGCACACAGCCCCAAGCACCTCGGCCTCTACCAGAAGTTCGGCTTCTGGCCCCGCTTCCTGACGCCGGTGATGGCCAAGGCGGCCGCCCCGGGACCGTCGCCCCGGGCCCTCCGCTACACCGAGCTCCCAGCAGCGGAGCGGGAGAGGGCCCTCGACGCCTGTCGTGAGTTGACGGCCACCGCCTACGAGGGTCTCGACCTCGAGCGCGAGATCCGCGCCGTGGAGGGCCAGGCTCTCGGCGAGGTGCTCCTCCTCGACGCCCCTTCGGGGCTTACAGGCATGGCTGTGTGCCATCTGGGTCCTGGCACCGAAGCCGGCACCAACGGCTGCTACATCAAGTTCGGGCTAGCCCGACCGGGGCCCGGCGCCGAGGCACGCTTCGAAACCCTTCTCGACGCCTGCGAGGCGCTGGCCGTCGAGCGTGGTGCCGCGCACGTCGAGCTCGGCGTGAACGCCGGCCGGCCCGAGTCCTACGCCGCAGTGGCCGCTCGCGGCTACCGAGCCGGGCTCATCGGGGTGAGCATGCATCGCGCCAACGATGAGGGCTACAGCCGCCCCGGCACCTGGGTGATCGACGACTGGCGCTGATCCTGACCATCGGCCAAGAGATACCAGTCAAGGGAAAGGAAGCCGACATGTACATGTTGCGCGAGGTTTTGCAGGCGAAGCGGGGGAAGGCGCCGGAGATCGTGGCCGCTTTCACGGCCCTCGATCAGTGGTTCGAGCAGGCCGGCTACACGAACCGCCGCGTGTATGTCGATTACACGGGTCCGATGGACACGGTCGTCTACCAGTGGGAGTTCGAAAGTCTTGACCACTACTTTGGGTTGGAACGCGGCACCTTCATCGAGCCCGACGAGAACACCAAGGCGCTGATCGACACCATGAACGCCAACGCCACGTCGGGCACGAAAGAGATCTACGAGGTCATCCAATAGCCGACTGACTGTGGGGTCGCCAGCGCAGTCTGGTGATCGGTGCTGGGCTGTGGGGCGGTGACCTCAGGCGGCGTGACCCACCGACTGACTGGCTTCGTGAGGGCCAGCCGGCCCGCCATTCCCATGGTCATCGACACGAGCCGCTCCCGCACGCGTATCCGCACGTCCCAGATCTGCACCATCGGCATGTCCACGCCGAGTGACCTGCCTACGGTGAGCGGATGTCGGTCGCCAAGACGCTCGTTCTGTTCACGCTGGCCGCCGTGGCCGAGATCGGCGGGGCGTGGCTGGTGTGGCAGGGCACCCGTGAGCACCGCGGCGCGCTGTTCGTCGGTGCCGGCGTCGCCGCGCTCGGTGCCTTCACGAGCCGGCGCCGACCGGAGTTCGGGTATCGGTTCCTCGCCGACGAGGTCCGTCTGGCGGACATGTCGTGTCGGACCGGGTCGTGTGGCGGATCTGCCGGGACCATCATTGGTTCGGTGTTCGGAACCCGAGCGCTACGAAGGCGCCCAGCCCGGCGCGTCCCCAAGCCTTCGACGGCGACGGATACCGGAACGGGTAGCGCGAGGCAATCGGGCGCCGCAGCACTCCCGACGCCGTCGTCGCCGCGGTCGGGAGTAGGTCGAGGAGCAACTCCGGGACTCCTTCGACCACACGTGGAGCTGCCGGCTCCCGAACGGTGCGTGTCTGTAGCCGAGGCGGCGGATCTCGCCGGTCGGACAGGAGGCCCTTTCGCTGTTGTGAAGGGCTTCCTTTCCGCGGCTCAGGAACGCTGGTTGTCAAGCGGGGTGAGGTCACACCGCCCAGCGGGCGGGGGCACGGGGGTCGGGGGCGTAGGCGCAGTACGCACCGGTACGGATGGTCCGGTCGAGGTGCTCCCCGAGGGCGGGATGGTGCTCGGCGATACGGGACATCGCCTGGCGGACGGCGCGGGTCACCCCGACCCGCGCTCGCTCCGCGGCTGACGCCGCGGGTCGGGCCCGGCCACCCAGGCCAAAGGCGCGGGCGAGCTCCTTGACGAGGAAGTCGCGCTCCGCGTCGGCCTGCGCAGCTCGTTCGTCGTCACCGAGGGCTGTCGCCTCCTCGATGTCCTCCTCGATCTCGGCGAGTCGACGGCGGTACGCCTCCTTCGCCCGCGGGTCGAGCATCTCGCCAGCGTCGCCGAGCGCCGACCGGGGCACGTCGCCGCCTGCTGACGCCGTCCCGGATTCCGCGGCGACCAGATCGAGCACGTGTAGCTCCCGGCCGGGTTGCGCGAGGAGACGGGCGAGGTACCGCATGCCCTTGAGGTCGCGCGCCCGGACCGTGTGCCCGTCGAACACAACCAGCCAGTAGTCGCCCTCACGGCGGAAGACGTTGCCTGCGGCATCCGAGACCGGTACGGGTTCGGGTGGCGTTTCCGGCGCAGCGGCCTGGAGGCCGTCGAGGATCGTGCGGGCTGTCTGCCGTTCCAGCGCTGCCCGTTGCTCGCTCCCGCCGGCGCCGTAGGCGTCGCCGAGCCCCATGCGGGCGACGGCGGCCTCGTAGGGCGCGCCCACCTCGTTCCAGAACGTCACCGCGTCGGAGAAGGCCAGCTCCGCTCCGGCCACGTCACCCTCGGCGAGACGCACCCGCCCCTGGGCGGTGGCGGCGCTGGCGACGAGCGCCTTGCTCTCGAACCGGGCGGCCACCCGCTCCAGCTCGTCGGCGGCCGCACGCGCCCGATCGAGGTCGCGGGCCGCTACCTCGATCTCCACCTGCGCGGCCAAGAGAGGCGCGCGCTGCAGGTCGTTGTTGGGCGGTCGCTCCTTCGAGGGCACCCGCGCGGGGCGGTCGAGCGCTTCACGGATGGACGCCGCCGCCGCCGACGTGGCGCCTTGCGCCAGGCGAACCAGCGCTAGCCCTGGTTGGGGCTCCCACCCCGCGGCGTGCGCCGCGAGCAGGGCTTCCTCGGCGCCGACCAGGTCGCCTTTCTGCAGGCGGATGCGCCCGAGCTCGCTCAGCGGCCAGCCGAGCTCGCGTCGCAGGTACGGCCGCAGCTCGTCACACGCGACGAGCGCCTGGTGCTCTGCCTCGTGGCACGAGCCGCGCAGCCGGAGGATCTCGGCGCGGTGGACCCGACAGCGACCATGGAGGCTCCCGATGGCGTTCGTCTCCGACCATCGCTCCATCACCTCGGTCCACTCCTCGGCCACGTCGTAGAGCGCGAGCCCCTGCAAGGCGCACACGAGCTCGCAGAACACGACCCCGGTGGAGAGCGGGTCCAGGTCGCCGGACACCGTCGCCACGCCAGCCTCGTCGAGCATCGCGAGGCCCTCTCCGACGTCGCCATCGAGGATGAGCAACCGAGCCTCCGCCACCCGCCCGATGGCACAGGCGGCGGGGTCGCACGTCGAGCCGATCCGGACCGCCTCGCGCGCCCACTCCCGGGCACCGGCGAGGTCACCGGCCAGCATTCGCTCGTAGTTGCGGACGACGGCAAACCACGCGTGCGCTGGCGTTTCTCCGTGGCCCTCGAGCAATCGCTCGGCTCGCGCCAGCCAACCGCGCACGGGGGCCATGAGCGCTGTGTCGAACAGCAGGTGCATGGCGACGCGCACCGCAGCGCCTCCCGCCGCGACTGGGTCGCCGGCCGCTGCGCACGCCGCGTGGGCGCGCTCCCACGCATCGATGGTGACGTCGAGGTGGCCGGCGGCATAGGCCACCTCGCCGAGCATCGGCAGGTCGGCGGCACCCAGGAGGCCGCCGGCGTCCGCTTCCGTGAGGAGCGCGAACGCCTGCGGCCACCGGCCGTGTGACGCCTCGCCGCCGGCGCGCTCCACGAGGCCCGAGCCTGAGTCCACGCTCATCGCACCCCCGTAACCGTCGGTGTTACCGCCGTAACAGTCTGGCTCACGCACCCTCGGGTGAGGGCCACCGAGGCCCCGAACCGAGTGAACCAGGGAGAACCCATGGACGGTGTCCGACAGCTCGACGAGATCATTCCCCTGATCGAGGCGGTGGTCGATCGGATCACGCCCGACCAGCTCGACAACCCGACTGCCTGCGCCGACTTCACGGTGACGGGCGTCCTGGAGCACATGATCGGCGGCGCTACCTACTTCTCCCCGGCGTTCCGCGGTGGGACGGCTGGGTCCGTCCCACCCCTGGAGGGCGAGCTCACCGACCGCTGGAGGCGAGCAATGGCCGAGCTGTTGAGCACACTGCACTCGCCCGGCGCCCAGGAACGGACCGTCAACGCCCCCTTCGGCGAGGTGCCGGTCTCGATGTTCGCCCGCTACACCGCCTTCGACGGCCTCGTCCATGGTTGGGATCTGTCCCGGGCCACCGGCCTGCCCTATGAACCGCCCGACGGCCTCATCGCTGAGGTCGACGCCGCCGCTCGCCAGATCGTGCAGCCGGAGATGCGTGACGGCGACACGTTCGGCACCGAAGTCGAGGCCCCACCGGAAGCAAGCCGGCTCGAGCAGATCGTGGCCTTCTCCGGCCGCCAGATCCAAAGGACGTGAGCACGATGGACATCGCAACGGTCAACGGCATCGAGCTGGAGTACGAGGTAATCGGCTCGGGCGAGCCCGTGCTCCTCATAAGCCCGATCCTCCCGGACGGGTTCTTGCCCCTCATGACCGAACCGGCACTGACCGACCGGCACCAACTGATCCGCTACCACAAGCGGGGCTGGGTCGGCAGCACGCACACGGCGGGGCCGGTGAGCGTCGCCGATCACGCTGCCGATGCCGCTGCCCTGCTGGACCACCTCGGAGTGCTGTCCGCGCACGTCGCCGGCCACTCCAGCGGCGCAGCGGTCGCCGCCCAGCTCGCCTTGGACCACCCCGGCACTGCGCACACGCTCGTGCTCCTGGAGCTGTCACTGTTCTCAGTACCCAGCGGCGAGGCCTTCTTCGCGCAGGCAGGACCAGCGTTCGAGGCCTACGGAGCTGGCGACCACGATGGTGCGATCGCCAGCTTCCTGGGCGTCGTGGGCGGTCTCGACCCGTCCGCCGTCCGCCCCGTGCTGGACAGCCTGTTGCCGGGCGCGTTCGCGCAGTCGGTCAAGGACGCAGACACCTTGTTCGGCGTCGAGCTACCCGGGCTCGGGGAGTGGGGCTTCGGCGCGGAGCAGGCCGCCGCCATCGAGTGTCCCGTCTTGTCCGTGCTGGGAAACGGCACGCAACCCCTGTGGGTCGAGGTCGCCGCCTTCCTGCGCTCGTCGCTCCCGCACGTCGACGAGGGCACGATCGACGGCGTCGGTCACCTGCTGCACATCGAGCGCCCCGAGCCCGTCGCCCGAGCGATCGCAAGCTTCCTCGGGCGCCACCCCATCACCGACCGGTGACGTCAGACCACCATCCGAAACCAAACGACCGGAGACAGTGCCCTCATCCAGGTGAAGGTCATTGAAGGCGTGTTCCACGCCAACGAGAAGGAATCCATCATCGGGAAGCTGACCGACGCGATGGTGAGCGTCGAGGGCGAGGCGATGCGGCCGGTCATGTGGGTGACCATCGAGGAGGTCGCCAGCGGCGAGTGGGGCATAAGCGGCAAGGCCCTCCACACCGGCGACATCGTCGGGATGCGCGCCGGCGGATAGCCCCGGCGGTCAGCGCGAGGGCGTGATTGCGGCGTCGGCTTGCATGCCTGGCAGGAGTCGCTGGAGTACGGCGGGATGAACGCCACCGAAGCGAAGCGGCTGGACGAGCTGGAGTCGGAGAACGTCAGGCTGAAGAAGCTGCTGGCCGGGATCGTTCAGCTGCGGGGTGGGCCAGCGCCGCCACCGCCACGGTCAACCATGAGTCAGCCGAGCGGACGCGCCGGCGACGTCACGTCTTCCTACGGCACGACCCACGAGTCATGCGTGACCGCGCGAGCGGTCACTGCCGGCGTTCTCTCCCGGCCCGGCCGTCCCGCCGGGGGTTCCGGGTTTCCCGGTGCGCGCCGCAGGTCAGACGCCCCCGAGGCCCATCTTGAGGCGAGACTGCAGCTGTGCGCGTCCGCGTCCTGGGTGGCCTGACGGTTGACGGAGCCGCCGAGCGCGAGCTCGGCAGCCGCAAGGCGCGGACCTTGCTCAAGGTCCTCGTGCTCGCCCGCGGCAGCGCGGTGCCCGTCGACCGGCTCGCCGACGTGCTCTGGCCGGACCAGCAGCCCGCCCGTCCCGCCGACCAGGTCGCGGTGCTCGTCTCCCGGCTTCGTGGCGTCGTGGGTGCCGATCGCCTGGTGCGGGGCGACGGGGGGTACTCGGGTCGCGTCGACTGGCTCGACGTCGACGAGCTGGCGGCGCGGGTCGGCGAGGCGGCCGACGCCCTCGTCGCCAACCGGGTCGGGGCGGCACGGGCTGCTGCCCAGTCGGCGCTCGCCCTCGACCGCGGCCTGGTGCTGCCCGAGGAGGACGGCGAGTGGGTCGAGGTAGACCGCGCCGCGTGCGCAGCGATGATCGGGACCGCCCGGCGCATCGCTGCCGAGGCCGCCGCCCGCGCCGGCGACCACCTCGGCGCCATCGGCGCCGCCGAGGTCGCGCTCGCCCACGACCCCTACGACGAGGCTGCCCTCCGGATCCTCATGCGGGCGCACGTCGCCGCCGGTCGGCCGGCGTCGGCGCTCTCCGCGTACGTCCGGGTGCGCGCTCGGCTCATCGACGACCTCGGCGTCTCCCCGGCGGCGAAGACCGAGGCCCTCCACGAGGCCATCGTGCTCGACGATGTGCCTGCCGCCCCGGAACCGGCAAACCCGGCTCCGCTGCCCGGCCGGGAAGCGGCGTTGGCGGCGCTCGCCGCTGCGTTGGATCGGGCCGCCACGACCACTGAACCGGTCGCTGTCACGGTCCTCGGACAGGCGGGCATCGGCAAGACCGCGCTCCTCGACCACTGGTGCCGCGCGACGCAACGGCACGCGACCGTGCTCGTCGGGCGGTGCGACGCGCTCGGTCGCGACCTCCCACTGCAGCCGATCGCGGATGCGATCGCCGCCCACCTCGCCACGCTCGACGACGAGACGCGCCGCGCCGCACTCGGTCCCGACGTCGGGGTGCTCGGTACGCTGCTCGGCGTCCACAGCGGTCTCGCGACCATGGTCGCCGACCCCGACCTCGGCCGAGTGCGGCTGTTCACCGCGCTGCTCGGCCTGGTCACGCGCCTGGCCGACGGAGCAGTGGCGGTGCTGGTCGTGGACGACGTCCACCTGGCCGACGAATCGACGCTGGCGTGGCTCCGCTTGGCGGTTCGGCGTCCGGGCCGGCTGCTCGTCGTGACCGCCGGCCGACCCGGCGGCGACGTGGCGATCGCGGGGGCCGCCCCGATCGTCCTCGGTCCGCTCGACGTGGAGGCCGTCGCTGCGTTCGTCGGTAGGGACCGGGCGGCGGAGCTCCACGCCCGCAGCGGCGGCCATCCGCTGCTGCTCGCCGCGCTGGCGGCGAGCGATGAGGAGTCCCAGCCGGGGAGCGTGCACGACGCCGTCGAACGCCGGCTGGAGAGCCTTGGCGGAGCGGCAGACACCGTGCGGCCAGCGGCGGTGCTCGGCACCGACGTGGATCTCGATCTGCTTGCCCAGGTGCTCCACGTGGACACCGGGGGGCTGCTCACCGACCTCGAGGCGGCCGTCGCCGGCGGGGTCCTCATCGAGCGGGGGGCCGGTTTCGCGTTCCGTCACGAGCTCGAGCGTGAGGCGCTCGAGACCTCGGCGGGGGCTGCGCGGCGGGCGCTCGTTCACCGCGACGCAGCCCGCGTGCTGGCGGCCCGTGCCGCGCCCGACCCGCTCGTCGTGGCCGTGCACGCGCGTCTCGGGGGTGAGGCGGGCCTGGCCGCCGAGTGGCTCACCCGGGCGGCCGACGTGGCAATGGCGCGCTACGACACCGACGACGCGGAACGTCACCTCGACGCCGCGCTCTCGCTCGCCGACGCCGGCGTCACCCGCGCCGCGCGGGCCCGCCTGCTCATGGCAACGGGCCGGCTCGAGGAGGCGGCCGCCGATGCCGCGCACGCCGTCGCCGCCGTCGGTGACGCGGCCGCCCTCGAGGTGTCGGGCTGGGTGGCGTACTACCGGCGGCGCTACTACGAGGCGCTGGTGTTCGCCGAGGCTGCGCTCGAGCGCGCGGGGGACGGTGCCCTGCGCGTGAGCTGCTTGGCACTCACCGGACGGGTGCGACACGCCTCGGGGGCCGTCGCCGAGGCCGTTACCGACCTGGAAACCGCGGTCGCCGAGAAGGCCCGCCCGGAGGTGCGGGCGTTGGCCGGCGTGTGGCTCGCCCACGCCCGCCTCCACCAGGGTCGTCCGGAGGAGGCGATCCCCCTCGTCGACCGAGCGCTCGTGGACCCCGACCGGATCGCCCACCCCTTCGCGCCGCTCCACGCATGGTTCGCCCGGGCGATGGCGCTGGGACAGCTCGGCCGCGCCGACGAGGCGCTCCGGGCCTGCGACGAGCTCGACGCCGAGATCGCCCGGCGCGGCGAGGCCGCCACCCGCATGGCCGCACCCGCCGCCAACGTGCGGGCCTGGCTGCTCCGCTGGACGGGCCGCCCCGCCGAGGCGGACGAGCTGAACCGTGGCGCAATCGCCACCTCGAACCCGCGCGGCGTCCGCGCCGAGGCGTATTACGCCGGGCTGCTCGACCTCGCCGACGGCCGGCTCCTGGCCGGCGACGACGGCGGGGCTGCGGACCTGCTCGACCCGTTGATCCCGATCGAGCACTGGCACGGGACGATGGCATGGCACCACCGGCAGCGGTGGCACCTGCTCCGCGCTCGCCTCGCCCTTCGCGACGGGGATCGTGATCGCGCCGAGGAGCTCAGCGCCGCGGTCGTTGCCGACGCGGCCGCTCGCGGCACGCGCCGCTACGAGCTGCTGGCACGCGGGGTGAACGTGCTGGCCGGGGGTGACCACACCGGCGTCGACGCGGTGGTGGGCGGGCTGAGGACCTGTGCAGCGCTCGACGGCGTCGCGATCATCGAGGCCCTGGAGGCCCGACCTCGCTGACCATCACCGCGAACCTGATCCTCAGAGGCAGGCCAGGCCGTCGCGGGCGCGGTCGCACCACCAGCTGAGCTCCTCCTCATCGCCGAGTGCCTTCTCCCACAGGAACTGCACCGCGGTGCCCAGCAGGGCCAGTCGCAGCTGCCGATCCCACCACCCTCGGGTGTCCACGCCGTGCCTCACCAGCGCGGCGTGGAAGTCGTCGATCGTCTGCTCCTTCGCCGTC
>JAUXRW010000066.1 GCA_030681555.1 Acidimicrobiales bacterium | reverse complement strand
GCAGGCTTCGTCCGACGGCTGGCCGAGCGCGAGAGCCTGACCGGCTGCCGTCGCTTCGTTGAACGCCGCCAGGAGCACCGCCGCCTCGTGGAGGAGCGCCGACGTCTCGACGTCGTCCAGTTGGAATGCGACGGGCGTCCTCCCGATCGGCCGTACTTCTGCTCGTTCGACGTCGAGCCCGACCTTGCGGGCCAGGTACGCGTACAGCAACACCTGGTCGCGCATGTGGCCACCAGGAGCCGTGTCCTCCTCCCCCACCGCGCCGCTCTTGAACTCGATGACCGTGCCGCCCTCGCCGCCCCCCGGCCCTACGATCAGGTCGGGCGTCCCCCATACTGTGTCGCCAAGGGGGCGGATGGTCTGCTCGACGAGCAGCGCCCGGCCCGCCCACTCGTGCACCTGGGCCGCCAGGGTCCCTGCTTCGTACGCCAGGCGCGAGGCGACGTCGTTGAAGGACGGCCACGCCTCAGGAGGGCCGAACGTGGCCTCGACCGGGTGCAGCCTCGAGGCTGAGGCTTGTGCTGCCACCTCTTGTCCCCAGGCCGTGGACACCGCCGCGTCAAAGCCAGGCTGGGTAGGGTCGACGCCGAACTCTCCGCGCGCCACGCGGGCGAGCACGCCATGCGCCGCGTCCCCAAGACGCGCGCCGGGCGACGACGGTCGTGGCCCCCCCGGCCCAGCGCGGTCGTATGCGACGCGCAGGCCACATTGGCGCAAATGATGGAACGTCGAAGGAGTGACGGCTGTCAGGGGGGCGGTCACCGCGGAGCGAGGCGTGTCGCGACCCAGCCCGGCCGACGGACGAGGTCGAAGGTATTGACGCCGCAAGCTGGGCGTGCCGGCAGCGGGTCCCGGACGTCCGCGTACTCGAAACCTCGCCGCTCGAGCTCGTTGAAGGCGTCGGCCAGGCGCCGGGACCACCCGGAGCGGTGGAGCCGTTCGAACGGGTGGACCACAAGGAACGCGGCTCGGTCGTCGGCCACCACGGCCGGCACCCCAGAGACGTCGACTGGCTTCCAGTCGTCGGCGAAGGCGTGAGCGAAACGAGCCGCGAGCTCTTGGGCCTCGACGTCGTGCGTCGCGGGGTCGAACGCGCCCGTGAACGCCAGCTCGGCGAGGTCGACCGCTAGTCGCCAGTCCAACAGGGCGTGCAGCGACGCGTTCGTGTGGTCGCGCAGGCACTCGTAGCACGAGGCCCCGCAGGGTTGGCCGGCGGAGTTGGTGTGGCCCCAGAACCGCACAGCTTGGGCCTTCATCTCCGCAATCAACTCCCGTAGGTGGCTGGGCTCAGACACGAAGTAGGTGCAGTAGCCAGCGCCGTTCTCGAGCGCGTCGGCGAGGTAGGCCTCGGCCGTCAACTCGAACCCTCCGTCGCCGCTCGGGTAGAAGCCGACCCGGAACTCGCTCGGCGACACGTCGTGGAGCCTCCAGGCAGCCTCTCGCGCGAGGTGGCCGAAGGACAGCCACGCCGCCCGGCGAGCCGTCATGGTGGGCTCGAGAGTGAGGCCCCATGGGACCGAGTCGACGCCCAGCAACACGGCGTCCGTCACCGCGCGTGCGCCAAGGGCTACTCGGCTCGCAGCTGCCTCGGCTCGCTCTTCCATAGAGATCGACGGCAAGGGCAGGGCGAGACGATCGGCGATCGGCGCCAAGCGGTCGATCGCCTCCACGGACACGAGGCCATGCCAGGTCGTCCTGACGAATGAGAAGCCGTGGCCACCTCGGTCGTTCACAGAGATCAACTCGACCTTCCCACCCCTCGCAGTGAGGTTGCGCTCAACAGGGAGCGCGCCCAGCCCCGCTGGCGGGTTGACCCTGGCGTGGCCAGCGCGGAGCGCCCACTCGGCGTTGCCGTCGTAGTCCTGGCCCCAATACGCCGTCCGGTACCCAAGGGGCTCCGCGAGCACCACTCGGGCGTATGAGGTGCTCAGGCAAGTCGGGCATGTGGCCCTGTCCTCGTCGCCGAAGTCCAGCGCTTGGCAAGAACGGCACAGGCCAATAGGCGTTTGCCGGCCGAGCGGGTTCGGCGTGGGGGTGGGCCTGGGGTAGCCCGGGTCGTAAGCCACGACGCCGATGGAGGTGTGGAGGATGCCGTCCTTGACCAAGGAGGAGCCCGGGGCGAACTCGCTCACCGCGATCTCGATGTCGCGGTCAATGACGTCGGTGGCCGGCCACTCGGCCGGTCGAGACAGGTGTAAGAAGCGTTGGCGCGTCGGAAAGCCGAACATCGGCAGAAGGCCTCGCTCGGCCAGCCTCTGGGACAACGCCGCTTGTCCGTCTGGCTCGCGGGCGACTCTGTCGACCTCGTCGCAGAGAGCCCCGCTGGAGGACCACTCGACGAGGGAGTCGCGGTCCCTTCCGAGCGCCGTCTCGGCGAGCAGGGCGTCGGTGGTGGCCGCCAAGAATGGGCGGTTGTGCTCGAGCCACTCGCGTACCAAGCCGTGCACCCGCGGCCACGAGGCCACCGTCCCGAACTGGCCATGGGTGTTGGTGCCTTCCACGAAGTCGGGGTCAGCCTGGCCAGCAGCGGCGAAGGCGGCCCACAGTGCCTCTGCCGCTAGCGCCCGCTGGACGATGTCCCGGCTGGCTGGGTCGAGGTACGGCGCGGGCGGCGGGTCACCTGTGATCTTGTCGGGGTTCTCGAAGTAGTGCTGGTCGTGAGTCCGCGTGCCCCGGCAGACGGTCACGGCAACCGCCAGGGCGTTGCCCCTACGCCCAGCGCGTCCCACGCGCTGCTGGTAGTTGAACCGCTGTGGGGGCATGTTGGCCATTGCAACGGCGCTCAAGCTGCCGATGTCCACGCCTGCCTCCATGGTGGTTGTCACGCTTAGTACGTCGACCTCGTCTGCGAGGGGGTTCTCCTCGCCGCCGATGAAGACGGCTTGGAACCGGGCCTGTCGGCGGGCCGCCTCGAGTCGCTCGGTCTGGCCCGTGAGCTCCTGACAGTTCAGTCGGAACACGCCGTCTGGGCGATGGGCCAGGTGCTCGTAGTAGTCGCTCTCGTAGAATTGACCGCCGTCTTGCGGCGGTGGCCCCGGTGCCCCCATGGGTCCTCGGCAGGCGGTGCAGAAACCCGCCGACGGGTGAAGGTGGCGGCGGCCGCAGCGTTGGCAACGCCACTCCCACTTATGGGCGCCCGCCGCGGGGTGACCGTCGGGGTCCCATGGCGGAGTGGCCCGTGAGGCGGGCCGAGGGACCAAGAGCCGGACCTCGTCAGGCCGCAAGAGCCAGGATTGGTGCATGCCAAGCGTCGTCCCGACGTCCTCCACGAGGTCGTCGACCTCCACGTCGTGCTCCTCGGCGACGGCCTTGAGATATGAGCGCAGGTTACCGGGCGGATTCAGCTGTGGCCGCTTGCCACAGTCCTTGAATCGGAAGCGAAGGCCGAGGATGCGAAGCGCCGAATGGGTCACCTGCCTGAACAAGTCGTCGGCCAGCCGACTGCGAGCCGTCGAGTAGACCGTGTCGGGTCTCGGTCCTGCGAGCGCGACGCCGATCGCCTC
>JAUXRW010000005.1 GCA_030681555.1 Acidimicrobiales bacterium | reverse complement strand
GATGCCATCGACAAGGTGGGCAAGGACGGCGTCGTCACCATCGAGGAGTCGAACACCTTCGGCATGGAGCTCGAGTTCACCGAGGGCATGCAGTTCGACAAGGGCTACCTGTCCCCGTACTTCGTCACCGACGCGGAGCGCCAGGAAGCCACCCTCGAGGACCCCTACATCCTCTTCGTCAACGGCAAGATCTCCTCCGTCCAGGACATGCTCCCGGTTCTCGAGAAGGTCATGCAGTCCGGCAAGGCGCTCCTGATCGTGGCCGAGGACGTCGAGGGCGAGGCCCTCGCCACCCTGGTCGTCAACAAGATCCGCGGCACGTTCAGCTCCGTGGCCGTCAAGGCCCCCGGGTTCGGCGACCGCCGCAAGGCGATGCTCCAGGACATGGCCATCCTCACCGGTGGCCAGGTCATCGCGGAGGAGGTCGGCCTCAAGCTCGACAACCCCCCGCTCGACCTGCTCGGCCGGGCCCGCAAGATCGTCATCACCAAGGACAACACCACCATCGTCGAAGGTGGCGGCTCCGACGCCGACGTGAAGGGCCGCATCGCCCAGATCCGTCGGGAGATCGAGGACACCGACTCCGACTGGGACCGCGAGAAGCTTCAGGAGCGCCTCGCCAAGCTGGCCGGCGGCGTCGCCGTCGTGAAGGTCGGCGCGGCCACCGAGGTCGAGCTCAAGGAGAAGAAGCACCGCATCGAGGACGCCCTGTCGGCCACGCGCGCGGCCATCGAGGAAGGCATCGTCGCCGGCGGCGGCACCGCCCTCCTCCGGGCCCGTGCCGCGGTCGCCAAGGTGGTCAAGAAGCTCAAGGACGACGAGGCCACCGGCGCCAAGGCCGTGTTCCAGGCTCTCGAGGCTCCGGCCCGGCTGATCGCCGTCAATGCCGGTCACGAGGGTGCGGTCATCGTCCAGCAGGTGGAGCGGGAGACCGGCTCCACCGGCTTCAACGCCGCCACCGGCGAGTTCGAGGACCTCCTCAAGGCCGGCGTCATCGACCCGGCCAAGGTCACCCGAGCCGCACTGCAGAACGCGGCCTCCATCGCTGCGCTGCTCCTCACCACCGAGGTGCTCGTCACCGACGCCCCCGAGCCGGCCGGTGCCGGCGGCGGTATGCCCGGCGGCGGCATGGGTGGCATGGGCGGCATGGGCGGCATGATGTAGTCACACGTCGCCCGCCTTCGGCGAGCTCGTGCGAGTTGGTTTGGTGAGGGCCTCCCTTCGGGGCGGCCCTCGCTGCGTTGCGCCGTCCCCGGCCCGGCGTCTCTCGGGACTCTTCGACCGCGCCACGCTGCGGCCGCGGTGCCATGCGCGGCGCGGTCCTGGACTCCCGAGAAAGAGCCGGGCCAGGGCCGGCGGGCTGCGAGGAGGAGCCGCGCCCGCGTGGCGGAGGAGCTCGAGGGTGAGCGGGAGTGGTGCGCCCCGCGGTGTGGACCCATGCTCCAGGGAGACGCCGGGCGGGAAGCGGTCAGGGAGGAGGGAGTGGCCGAAGGCCGCCGCGGAGCTCGGCGGAGCTCGCCGTAGGCGAGCGATGCCGAAATCAGCGATGCCGAAGTCAGCCGCCGCTGACGAGGAGCTCGGCGCCTTCGGGCGGGGTGGGGTCGTCCACGAGGTCGAGCCAGCCCTCGGGGAGATGGACCGGGCGTGGGCCGTTGGTGTGGCCTCGCGCGGCGCGGAGGGCGTTGGGCCGGATCGTCAGGGTCGGGTCGAGCTCGGCGACCACCGCCTCGAGGGCGGCGACGGTGTCGACCAGCGCGGCCCGCTGCCGCACCCGTCCGCCGGCCGGGTAGCCCGTGAGGTACCAGCTGGCGTGCTTTCGGAAGCTCTTGACGCCCTCTGGCTGGCCCTTCCACGCGGCGAGCCGGCGGGCGTGCTCGAGCATCACCTCGGTGACCTCGCCCAAGCGCGGCGCCGGCCGCACCGGGCGGCCGGCGAAAGCGTCGGCGAGGTCACGGAACATCCAGGGCCGGCCCAGGCACCCCCGACCCACGACCACGCCGTCGCACCCCGTCTCGGCGACCATCGCGAGCGCGTCGTCGGCCTCCCAGATGTCGCCGTTGCCGAGGACCGGGATCGTCGTGACGTGCGCCTTCAGCGCGGCGATGGCTTCCCACCGCGCCGAGCCGCTGTAGAGCTGCTCGGCCGTACGGGCGTGGAGCGCAATGGCGGCGGCGCCCTCCTCCTCGGCGATCCGGCCGGTGCCGAGGTAGGTGAGGAGCTGGTCGTGCACGCCCATCCGGAACTTGATCGTCACCGGCACGGCGCCGGCCGCCGCGACTGCGGAGCGGACGATCGCCCGCAGCAGCGCCCGGCGCACGGGAAGGGCGGAGCCGCCGCCCTTGCGGGTCACCTTCGGGACGGGGCAGCCGAAGTTCATGTCGACGTGGTCGATCCCGTGCTCGCCCACGAGGTAGCGCACCGCCTCGCCGAGCGTGCGGGGGTCGGTGCCGTAGAGCTGCACCGAGCGAGTGGCTTCGGAGCCGTCGAAGCGCAGCATGGAGAGGGTCCGGGCGTTGCGCTCGACCAGGGCCCGCGCCGTGATCATCTCGGACACGTAGAGCCCCGCGCCGAACTGCGCGCACAGGCCTCGGAAGGGGGCGTCGGTGACGCCGGCCATCGGGGCCAGGACCACCGGGGGGTCGACCGTCAGCGGTCCGATCCGCAGCGGCCCGACCGTCATCGCCACAGCTCCACCACCGGCGTCCCCACCTCGGCCAGGAGCCGGCGGAGCAGCGGCATCGACAGCCCGAGCACCGTGCCGTGATCGCCGTCGATGCCGTCGACGAACGGGGCCGCGTAGCCGTCGATCGTGAAGGCGCCCGCAACCTGCAGTGGCTCGCCCGTCGCCAGGTACGCGTCGATCTCGGTGGCGCTGGGGGTGCCGTAGCGGACGACCGTCGAGGCCACGGCGCTGGCCCGTCGGACCGCTGCGGTGTCGATCACGCAGAGCCCGCTGTGGAGCACGGCGGCCCGGCCCGCGACCGAGCGCCACCACGCCCGGGCCTCATCGAGGTGCTGTGGCTTGCCGCGGGTGGCCCCGTCGACGTCCAGCACCGTGTCGCATCCGATGACCAGAGCGTCCTCCCCGGCCAGCCGGTCCGCCACGGCGTCGGCCTTGCGCTCGGCAAGGCACAGCGCGATCGCGTCGCTCGTGCCCTCGACGTCGTCCTCGTCGACGCCACTCACCACCACCTCCGGATCGAACCCGGCGCTGCGCAGCACGCCGAGGCGGGCCGGTGAGGCGGAGGCGAGCACGAGTCGACGGGGCACCCCCCCAGGGTCGCGGACCCGGCCCGCCACGGTCGAACCCGACGGATGACGGGATGCCTGCTCCGGGAAGGGCGCCGGTAGTCTCCGGGCCATGGATCGACCGCCCCCCGACCCCAGCAAGCTGCTCGCCGACTGGATGGAGTGGGAGAAGGGCGAGACCCCGCCCGGCAAGGTCATCTCGAACCTCAAGACCCACGGGCTGCGGGACCTGCTCGAAGCGCTGCAGGCGAGCCAGGACGCCGACGCCGCTGTCTGACGTCGGCCCGGACGATCCGCCGGAGGAGGCGGTCTTCGACGCCGTCGACGGGTTCGACCCGCCCGTCCTCTCGGCCCGGGAGGCGGCCCGTCGGGGGATGCCCGGCTGGCCCGAGCCGGGCGAGGCGTTCCCCCCACCCACCCTCCCGATCCCCGAGGGCTGTGGCGGCGACCAGATCATCCCGCGGCCCCTGAACGCGGTCGCCGGCGCAGCGGCGCCGTGGGCCCACCTGCCGCCCGAGCGCCGCCGTCCGCAGCTCGACGACGTGCGGCGCGCGCTCGCCGGCGCCGGGCCGGCCCGCCGCTCGGAGCGCGAGCTCCTGCCGGGCATGGACCGTGCGTCTGCGGTGCTGGCCCCGCTGTACGAAGACGACGGCGAGCTCCACGTGATCCTCACGCGGCGGACGTGGAACATGCGGTCGCACCAGGGCGAGGTGAGCTTCCCGGGAGGCCGTCACGACGACACCGACGTGGACCTGTGGGCCACGGCACTGCGGGAGAGCCGCGAGGAGATCGCGCTCGACACCGAGGTGGTCGAGCGGGTCGGCGAGCTCGACCACCTCGCCACGGTCACCAGCCGGTCGTTCATCGTTCCCTACGTCGGGGCGCTGCCACCCGGCCGTCCGGCGACGGACGCCAATCCGGCCGAGGTGTCCGCCGTCCTCCACGTCCCGGTGGCCGACCTGCTCGACCCGGCCATCTACCGCGAGGAACGGTGGACCTTCCCCTGGGCGGAGGACCGGCCGATCTTCTTCTTCAAGATCGTGGGCGACACCGTCTGGGGCGCCACCGGCGCCATGCTCCGCCAACTCCTCGGGATGGTGACCGGCACGCTCGGCCGGGGAGACCTCGGGCACCTGTAGCAGGACGTCCGTCGTGCGCACCTCGACCCCCGTTTCCGCAACCGCGTCACGGGCTGCGGGGGGTGAGATCCCGACCGTGCAGGGCGCCGATGGGGTGGACCGCCCGGGGGCAGCTGGCCAGCGGCTCCGTCCGACGCCGGCGCCGGCCCGATCCACGACAACTGGAAGCAGGCCGTGCTGGACGCCCAGGAGACCGACACCGTGTCATCCGGGAGTGCGCCGACCGTTGCCTGAGCACGCTCGCCGACTGCCCAGCGGTACCTCCGCCGGGTAGGAGACGCCGGCAGGTGGGGTAGGCCAAGGGCATGGAGCTCACCGTGCGCGACGCCCAGGACCGATCCCGCTACGAGCTGCTCGACGGGCACACCGTCGTGGGCGTGGCCGACTACCGCCTCGTCGGTGACGACATCGTCTTCCCCCATACCGAGATCGCCTCCCACCTGCGGGGCCAGGGCCTCGGCGACGTGCTCATGGCCGGCGTCGTCGACGCCCTCCAGGGGAGCGGCCGACGGGTGGTGCCGCAGTGCTGGTTCGTGGCGGACTACCTCGAGCGCCACCCAGAGCACGCCGACCTGCTCGTCGGCGGCCCGGCTCACCAGTAGTTCGGGGCTTCCTTGGTGATCGTGATGTCGTGCGGATGGCTCTCGCGCAGGCCAGCCCCGCTGATGCGCACGAACCGGCCGCGGTCCTGCAGCTCGCCGACTGTGGGCGTGCCGCAGTAGCCCATCGCCGCCCGAAGGCCGCCGACGAGCTGGTAGAGCACGTTCGACAACGGCCCCTTGTACGCCACCCGCCCCTCGATGCCCTCGGGCACGAGCTTGTCGGTGTCGACGACGTCGCCCTGGAAGTAGCGGTCCTTCGAGAAGGAGCGGGACTTCATGGCGCCCATGGACCCCATGCCGCGGTACTCCTTGTAGCGCTCGCCCTGGTGGAAGACGACCTCGCCTGGTGACTCGTCCACGCCGGCCAGGAGCCCGCCGAGCATCACCACGTCGGCGCCGCCGGCCAGCGCCTTCGGAATGTCGCCCGACAGCTGGATGCCGCCGTCGGCGATCAGGGTGACGCCGTGCCGCTTCGCCGCGACGGCGCAGTCGTAGATCGCCGTGAGCTGGGGCACGCCCACCCCGGCGACGACCCGGGTGGTGCAGATCGCGCCGGCCCCGACGCCGGCCTTG
Organism: Acidimicrobiales bacterium; assembly: GCA_030681555.1. Classification (GTDB taxonomy): domain Bacteria; phylum Actinomycetota; class Acidimicrobiia; order Acidimicrobiales; family VFJN01; genus VFJN01. Next base: position 8,407 of record JAUXRW010000005.1, on the reverse strand, counting down.
ACGCCATCGGCACCCGCCGCCACCATCGCGTCGACCGCATCGGCGGTGACGATGTTGCCGCCGATCACCTCGACGTCGAGCGCCCCCTTGATGGCCTTCACGATGTCGAGCACGCCCCGCGAGTGGCCGTGGGCCGTGTCGACCACGAGGAGGTCGACGCCCACCTCGACGAGGGCCTCGGCCCGCTCCATGGCGTCGGGCCCGACGCCGACGGCCGCACCGACCCGGAGCCGGCCCTTGTCGTCCTGCGTGGAGCTCGGGTCCTCGGTCTGCTTCTTGTTGTCCTTGACCGTGATGAGCCCGCGCAGCTCGCCCCTCGCGTCGACGATCGGGAGCTTCTCGATGCGGTGCTGCCAGAGGATGTCCTTGGCCTGCTCCAGCGTCGTGCCCAGCGGGGCCGTGTACAGCGGCGCCTTCCGCATGACGTTCTCGATGGCCTGACCGTGGTCGTCCACGAACCGCAGGTCGCGGTTGGTGAGGATGCCGACGAGCTTGCGGGCGCCGTCGACGATGGGGACGCCCGAGATCTTGTAGCGGGCCATGAGCTCGAGGGCGGCCCGCACCGGCGCGTCGGGCGGGAGGGTGACGGGGTCGGTGATCATCCCGCTCTGCGACCGCTTGACCCGGTCGACCTCCGTGACCTGGTCCTCGACCGACAGGTTGCGGTGGACGATGCCGATGCCGCCGTGGCGTGCCATGGAGATGGCGAGGGCGGCCTCCGTGACCGTGTCCATCGCCGCGCTGACGATGGGGATGGCCAGCTCGATCTTCGGGGTGAGCCGGGTGCGCGTGCTCACCTCCGCGGGGAGGACGTGCGACTCGGCCGGCACCAGGAGGACGTCGTCGAACGTGAGCCCTTCCTTGGCGAACTTCGGCGGGTAGCCGTCGTTGCCGCTGGACCCACCGCTGGTCGCCCCGCCTTCGTCGCCGGGGAAGGGGCTGGGAGGGGTCTCCATGGAGGAAGTGTAGTGGCGTCGGCGGATCGGCAGACAGATGCCGAGCCCGATCCGGCTGCTCGGACGGCGGACCCGCTGGGGGTATCCTTGCCCCTTCCCCAGGACCGGGACGGAGGGTCTCCCGCACATGGCTGACGTCGAGATCGGCATCGGCAAGACAGGCCGCCGGGCCTACGGCTTCGACGACATCGCCATCGTCCCGAGCCGGCGCACCCGTGACCCCGAGGACGTGGACGTCTCCTGGGAGATCGACGCCTTCCGCTTCGACCTGCCCATCATGGCGTCGCCCACCGACAGCGTCGTGTCGCCTCAGGTAGCCGTGCAGCTGGGTGGACTCGGTGGAGTGGGCGCACTCCACCTCGAGGGCCTCTGGACCCGCTACGCCGACCCCGAGCCAGTGCTCGAGGAGATCGCGTCCCTGCCCGCCGACAAGGCCACCAAACGCATGCAGGAGCTGTACGCGGAGCCGATCCAGCCCGAGCTGGTGGAGTCGCGCATCGGCGAGCTCAAGGCCGCCGGCATCACCGTGGCCGTCGCCTGCACCCCGCAGCGCACGCTGGGGCTCGCCCCGCACATCCTCCGGGCCGAGCCAGACCTGCTCGTCATCCAGGCCACCGTCGTGTCGGCCGAGCACGTGTCGCGCCAAGCCGAGCCGCTCAACCTGAAGGACTTCATCCGGCACTACGAGATCCCGGTCATCGTGGGCGGCTGCACGTCGTACCAGGCGGCGCTCCACCTGATGCGCACCGGCGCGGCGGGGGTGCTCGTTGGCGCGGGCTCGGGAGCGGCTGGCACCACGCGCCGCGTGCTGGGCGTCGGCATCCCGATGGCCACCGCCATCGCCGACGCCAAGGCCGCCCGGATGCGGCACCTCGACGAGACGGGCGTCTACGTCCACGTGATCGCCGACGGCGGCATGTCGACCGGCGGCGACGTCGCCAAGGCGGTCGTGTGCGGTGCCGACGCGGTGATGGTCGGCACGCCCCTGGCGGCGGCCGCCGAGGCCCCCGGTCGGGGCTACCACTGGGGCGTCACCGCGGTGCACGCCACGCTGCCACGGGGCCACCGCGTTGCGGTCGAGCCGCGTGGCTCGCTGGAGGAGATCCTCGTCGGGCCGGCCCACGAGGCAGACGGTCAGCGGAACCTGCTGGGGGCCCTGCGGCGCTCCATGGCCCTCTGCGGCTACGAGACCCTGAAGGACTTCCAGAAGGCCGAGGTGGTGGCACTGCGATGAACCCCGGCGACGCCCCGGTGCTGGTCATCGACTTCGGCGCCCAGTACGCGCAGCTGATAGCCCGCCGGGTGCGCGAAGCACGCGTCTACAGCGAGATCGTGCCGCACACGATGCCCGTCGAGGAGCTCCTCGCCCGCCGGCCGGCCGCGATCATCCTGTCCGGCGGTCCGTCCTCGATCTACGCCGAGGGCGCGCCCGACGTCGATCCCGCGCTGCTGGGCACGGGCGTCCCCACGTTCGGCATCTGCTACGGCTTCCACGCCATGGCCCAGGCCCTCGGCGGCACGGTCGCCCGGACGGGGCTGGCCGAGTTCGGCCGGACGCCGCTCGAGGTCACCGCGTCCGACGCCGTGCTGTTCCAGGGGCTGCCGCCCGCACAACAGGTCTGGATGAGCCACGGCGACGAGGTGTCCGCCGCTCCCGAGGGGTTCGTCGTCACCGCCACGACGGCTGGAGCGGCGGTGGCCGCGTTCGAGGCGGTCGACCGCGGCCTGGCCGGCGTGCAGTTCCACCCCGAGGTCCTCCACACCGAGCACGGACAGGCGGTGCTCGAGCACTTCCTCTACGACGTCGCCGGCATCGAGCCCACGTGGACGATGGAGAGCGTCATCGAGGAGCAGGTCGCGGCGGTGCAGGCGGCGGTCGGCGACAAGCGCGTGCTGTGCGGGTTGTCGGGCGGCGTGGACTCAGCCGTGGCGGCCGCCCTCGTGCAACGGGCCGTCGGCGACCGGCTCACGTGCGTGTTCGTCGACCACGGGCTGCTCCGGGCGGGCGAGGCCGAGCAGGTCGAACGCGACTTCGTGGCCGCCACCGGTGTCGACCTCAAGGTGGTTGACGCCCAGGAGCGCTTCCTGCAGGCGCTGGCCGGGGTGACCGACCCGGAGGTGAAGCGGAAGATCATCGGCCGCGAGTTCATCCGGGTGTTCGAGGCGGCGGCCCGGGAGGTCATCGAGGCGGCCGGCAGCCATGGCGAGACGGTCGACTTCCTGGTGCAGGGCACGCTCTACCCCGACGTGGTGGAGTCCGGCGGCGGCACCGGCACGGCCAACATCAAGAGCCACCACAATGTGGGCGGGCTGCCCGACGACCTCCAGTTCTCCCTCGTCGAGCCGCTGCGCAGCCTGTTCAAGGATGAGGTCCGCAAGGTCGGCCTCGAGCTCGGCCTGCCGGAGGCGATCGTCTGGCGCCAGCCGTTCCCCGGCCCGGGCCTCGGCATCCGGATCATCGGCGAGGTCACCGCCGAGCGGCTCGACGTGCTGCGCCACGCCGATTCCATCGCCCGTGAGGAGCTGTCGGCCGCCGGCCTCGACCGCTCGATCTGGCAGTGCCCCGTCGTGCTGCTCGCCGACGTCCGCTCGGTCGGGGTGCAGGGCGACGGCCGTACCTACGGGCACCCGGTCGTCCTCCGACCCGTGTCGAGCGAGGACGCCATGACGGCGGACTGGACGCGCCTGCCCTACGACGTGCTTGCCCGCATCTCCACGCGCATCACCAACGAGGTGCGTGAGGTGAACCGGGTGGTGCTGGACGTGACGTCCAAGCCGCCCGGAACCATCGAGTGGGAGTAGCCGAGCCACGACCCTAGGTGCCGGCCAGGCGCGCCACGATCGGCGCGAAGGCCTCCAGCTGGTCCGCTGAGAGGCCCACGTAGGAGATGCCCCAGCGCTCGCGACGCTCCACGAGCTGGTCGCAGATCTCCGCCACCGACCCGATCAGCGCGTGCGGCGTCTCCTCTGCCTCTTGGCGGCTGAGGCCGAAGCCCGGGGCCAGCTCCTCGATCACACGATCGCGATCCTCCGTGACCACGGCGAGGTGGACGCGGACCTGGAGCTCGAGATCGGAGAACCGGGGCCCAGCGGCGTCGCGGATCCACCCGAGCTTCTGCTCGGTGACCGCAGGGACCCCGTCGGGGAAGGCCCGCTCGTCGATCACGCCGGCGTCCAGCTTGACGTTCAGGGCCACCACGTCCGCCGTCCGGGCGGCGAGCTGCAGCACCCGCCGGCCGCCACCTCCCACGACGAGCGGCGGACCGCCGGGCTGCGCCGGGAGGGGCAGGCCGTCGAGGTCGCTCACGGTGTAGTGCGCACCGGCGTAGGAGAACCGGCCGGGGCGCCACAGGCCGCGCACCACCTCGATGGCCTCGGCCAGCCGGTTGATCCGCACCCCCGGACGGTCGAGAGGGATGCCGGTCTCGGCGTAGTCGGTCGTCATCCAGCCGGCGCCGAGGCCGAGCTCGAAGCGCCCGCCCGAGAGGAGGTCGACCGTCGCGGCCTCCTTGGCCAGCACCACCGGGTGCCGGAAGTCGTTGGCCAGCACCATCGTGCCGATCCGCAGGATGCTGGTGGCATCGGCGACGGCCACAAGGGCCGGGAGGGGCGCGAGGCCGTCGTCGAAGTGGTCGGCGACGGTGAGGGTGCTCCAGCCGAGGTCCTCGACCTGGCGGGCCAGGGCCGGCCACCCGTCGCCCTCGGCGGGGCCCCGACACTGGATGCCGAACCGGAAGGGGTGCGGGGGCACGGCGGGTGCTCAGGCGAGCGGCCGGCCGAACGGCAGCGCGTCCTGCCAGGTGCGGAGGTGGTCCTCCGCCCGGGTGACGGCCGCCATCCAAAGCCCGATGCCGAGCGGCGCCAGCTCCGCGACCGAGTCGTGCACCCGCTGCATGGGATCCGCGCCCTCGGGCGTCAAGGCGACGAGCAGCGGTCCGGCGGTGGAGAGGAAGTCCGGCACGACGACGATGCCGGCCCGCCCGAGGATGGCCAGCGCTCGCGCCGTGACCGGCACCGGCGAGAGCGGCACGACCACCTTGGCGCGGACCGTCATCGCGAGGTCGTGCTCGAGCACCCCCGCCTTGCCCGCCACCAGGAGGACGTCGCACTCGGTGTCGAAGGCCGCCTTCGGGTCGGAGGTGGCACCGTTGGTGGCGGCGGACGCAGCGGCGGCGTCGGCCACGTTCCCCTCGCCGACGATGCCGACGCGACGACCGTCCAGGGAACCGACCGCGCCGAGGGCAGCGGCCACGGCGCTCTCGCCGGTGCCCGTCTGGTCGAAGGCCGTCGCCCGGGCGTCCTTTCGGGGAAGGCCCTCGAGGTCGGCGGAGGTGACGCCGACGCCGGGCCCGGGGAGCCACCGCCCGGCCTCGACGAGCTCCGCCACCTCCGTGCGGAACGCCACCATCGCCTCCTCGCGCTGCTCCGGCTTTGCGTTGATCCCCGCCGAGCCGCCGCCGACGGCCAAGCCGAAGCTGGCGGCGGCGTAGGTGGTGGAACGGGCGAGGAGCTGGGCGCCGTCCCGGAGCACCTTCGGCGCCAGGCGGACCACGCCGACGGCCGGTGCGTCGTCGAGGTCGAAGGCGATGAAGCCGTCGGTGGAGGTGAGCTTGTGGACCTGCACGGGACGGTTCTAGTCGAGCCCGCGAGGTCGATTGCCGTGTCAGAGGCGACGGATAGCGTGGGTGCGGCATGACCCCGTCCGGCGACACCCTCCTCGAGGGCCTCAATCCCGTCCAGTGGGAGGCCGTCACCCACACCGGGGGCCCGCTGCTCATCGTCGCCGGCGCCGGATCCGGGAAGACCCGGGTGCTCACCCACCGCATCGCCCACCTGATCCGCGACCACGGCGTGAGCCCGTTCGAGGTCCTGGCCATCACCTTCACGAACAAGGCGGCCGACGAGATGAAGCAGCGCGTGGGGGCGCTGGTCGGTCCCGTCGCCGAGAAGATGTGGGTATCCACCTTCCACGCGGCGTGCGTGCGGCTCCTGCGGCGCGACGCCGACCGCCTCGGCTACCCCCGGCAGTTCACGATCTACGACCAGGCCGACGCCGTCCGCCTGACGGGCTACGTCATCCGGGACCTCGGGCTCGACACGAAGCGCTTCCCGCCCCGCACCGTCCACGCCACCATCAGCGCGGCGAAGAACGACCACGTCGGCGTGCAGGCCTACGCGGAGCGGGCCGGGGTCATCTACGAGCGCAAGATCGCCGACGTCTACCGGGAGTACCAGGCCCGGCTGCTGCGCGCAGGCGCGATGGACTTCGACGACCTGCTGGGCAACGCGGTCACGCTCCTGCAGCGCAACGCCGACCTGCTCGACCACTACCAACGTCGCTTCAAGCACGTCCTCGTCGACGAGTACCAGGACACGAACACCGTCCAGAACGAGCTCGTCCTCCTGTTGACGAGGTCGCACCGGAACGTCTGCGTCGTGGGCGACGGCGACCAGTCGATCTACAAGTTCCGCGGCGCCGACATGCGCAACATCCTCGAGTTCGAGACCGCCTTCCCGGACGTCACGGTCGTGGTGCTCGAGCAGAACTACCGCTCGACGCAGCGCATCCTCAGCGCCGCCAACGCGGTCATCGCCAACAACCTGGGTCGCAAGCCGAAGGAGCTGTGGACCGATCGGGGCGCCGGCGACAAGATCGTGCGCTTCCACGCCGACGACGAGGTGGACGAGGCCCAGTGGGTCACCCGCGAGATCGCCCGGCTGCACGACGGCGGCACGATGCGATGGGCCGACGTCGCCGTCTTCTACCGCACGAACGCCCAGAGCCGGGTGCTCGAGGAGCACCTGACGCGCCACGGCATCCCGTACAAGGTCATCGGCGGCACGCGGTTCTACGACCGGCGTGAGATCAAGGACGGGCTGGCCTACCTGAAGGCGGCGGTGAACCCGGTCGACGAGGTGTCCGTGAAGCGGGTGCTCAACAACCCGAAGCGCGGCGTGGGCGACTCGAGCATCGGACGACTCGATGCGCACGCGACGGCGCGCGGCCTGTCCTTCGTGGACGCGCTGCGGGACTACGGCGCCGCCGGCGTGAGCGGCAAGGCGGCCACGGGCATCCAGCAGTTCCTCTTCCTGCTCGACTCCGTGGCCCAGCTCGTCGAGGACGACAAGCCGGCGCCGATCCTGGAGGCGCTGCTGGAGCGATCGGGTTACCTCGACGAGCTCCGGGCCGAGCGCAGCATCGAGAGCGAGGGTCGCCTCGAGAACCTGGCGGAGCTGGTCGGCTCGGCGCAGGAGGCGGAGTCGGTCGACACGTTCCTCGAGCAGGTGAGCCTCGTGTCCGACGCCGACGAGATCGACGGCGACGACAGCCAGGTCGTGCTGATGACGATCCACGCGGCGAAGGGCCTCGAGTTCCCGGCCGTTTTCATCATCGGCATGGAGGACGGCGTGTTCCCGCACCTGCGGGCGATCGGCGATCCCGACGAGCTGGGGGAGGAGCGCCGACTGGCCTACGTCGCCCTCACCCGGGCCCGCGAGCACCTGTACGTCACGCACGCGTGGAGCCGCACGCTCTACGGGGGCACGCAGTACAACCCGCCCAGCCGGTTCCTCGACGAGATCCCCGAGGAGCTCGTCGACGTGTCGGAGCAGCGGCGGCCGAGCCGGGGTGGCCGCACCTACGGCTCGGGAGGCGGCGGCTACGGATCGCGCGGCGCCGGGGTGTCGTCGAACCGCGAGCGGGTCGTGGAACGGGCGATGCGCTCGTCCAGCGGGCCGTCGAAGAGCGGGGCCGACGGCATCGGGCTGAAGGTGGGCGACGACGTCTCGCACGCCACGTTCGGGGAGGGCGTCATCCTCAACATCGAGGGGTCGGGCGACAAGGCGGAGGCGGTGATCCGATTCCGCGGCGTCGGCGAGAAGCGCCTGCTGCTGTCGTGGGCGCCGGTGAAGAAGCTGTGACCGTCGACGTCCGGGCGGCCGCCGCCCCGGCCGACTGGGCGTCGGCCGAGCGGCTGATCCGGGCCTACATCGACAGCCTGCCGTTCGACATGAGCTCGTTCCAGGACCTCGACCGGGAGATGACCCACCTGTCGGAAGAGTACGGGCCGCCGTCCGGCCGGGCGCTTCTGGCCAGCGTCGACGGCGCCGACGTCGGCTTCGCGGGAATGCGCCGGTTCGACGAGGGGATCGCCGAGCTGAAGCGCATGTACGTCGACCCGCCCTGTCGGGGCGCCGGCGTCGGTCGGGCCCTCGCGGTGGCCGCCGTCGATGCCGCCCGGGCGCTCGGCTACCGGCGTCTGGTGCTCGACACCGTGTCTCGGATGACGGCCGCGATCGCCATCTACGAGGGCCTCGGCTTCACCCCGATCCCGCCCTATCGCCACAACCCCCTCCCCGACGCCGCCTACTTCGCCCTCGACCTCTGACGAAACCCCGCCCCGCCCCAGCCCGGCCCGACCCACGCTCCCCGGGCCGAATTCGAGCGGAAC
>JAUXRW010000162.1 GCA_030681555.1 Acidimicrobiales bacterium | reverse complement strand
TCCTGCGCTCTGACACGCCGCCAAACGGCGCGTGAGAGCGCAAGAACGCGGGGGTGGGAGCGGGTTCCACGAGGTTTGGTCGGCGGCTGGCCCAGCGCCGAAGCTGGGGTGGAGGGTGACGGGCCCACTAGCGTCGGCGTCGTGCAGCCCAGCGTCGAGCTCCGGACCGCCCCCTTCGAGGCCGGGCTCTCACCCGCCGATGCATGGATGCGGCGCCTGCTCCGCCTGCCGGCCACCGGCGCCGACGCGACCGAGGCGTCCGCCCGCAGCGCCCTGGAGCGGTCGCTCCTCATCTCCACGGTGCGCTGCCTGCTGACCTACATCGTGCTGCCGTTCCTGGCGCCGGTGTTCGGTGTCGCCGCCGGCGTCGCTCCGGTCATCGGCCTGGTGGTGGGCGTGGTCGCCATCGTGGCCAACGTCGCCTCGATCCGCCGGTTCTGGCGCGCCGACCACCGGTACCGCTGGCACTACACGGCGCTGTCCGGCACGGTCATCGCGCTCCTGGTGTGGCTCGTCGTGGCCGACGTCGTCGAGCTCCTCTCCTGAGCGCACCGCCCCACCGCTCGATATCGAAGGGATTGCTGGCTGCCCGTGTCGGCAACGGCCGCGAACGATCAGGGCATGGCTGCCGACACCACCACCGCCGGCTCGAGACCCTGATCGCCGCAGTGGCTTGATCCCACGCGAACCTGCGGTCGTTCTCGCCCCGGAACGGGCAGGAGCGACCGCAGGTCGGTGGCCCCGGGGGCCGTGGTGGGTCAGGTGGCGTCGGCCTCGGTGCCGGTCGGCTCGGCACGCTGAGCAGCGGAGCGATGCCCGCCGCGGCCGTGACGTTCTGGCAGACCCTCTCGGTTTACGAGCTCGGTCGCCCGCTCGGGCAGCTCCGCCAGCATCGCCTCCAGCCGCGCCCTGCCTTCGGCGACGAGCGCGTCGATCACGGTCTGCACGTCGACGTCGCGGTCGGCTGCGACCTGGGCGATCGACTTGCCGGCCTCGAGCTCGGTGCGGAGCTCGTCGGCGGTGATGCCGATGGCCTCGGCAACGGTGGCGAGGCGCTCGCCGCGGGGCCCGTGCCCGTGCCGCCGGCCGGCCTCGGCCTCGCCCGCGGCGGGGGCGTCGGAGCCGCCGGGCGCCTGGGTGGTGGTGGTCGTGTCCTCCTGGGCGCTCGTGAGCGACGGGGTGCCGAGCACGGCTCCGGCCGAACCGCCGCCTGCGAGGGCGACGGAGAAGGCGGCCGCCCCGAGGAAGGTTCGCTTGCTGGTCATCGGTGGTCCCTTTCGTCGTGGATCGGGGTCACGTTGACGTTCCAACCTCAGAGCCCGCTGTGAAGCGGTGGGGACCTTCCGCAGACCTCAGCCGCCGGCGGGCGCGGCCTTCTTGCGGGGTCGGGGCGCCCGCTTGCGCCTGGCCTTGGCGGCGGCGGCCTGCGCAGCCACCTCGCGCTGCTGGTTCACCTCGTGGAGGCGATCGAGCATCGCCAGGCCGCCGACGGCGACGACGAGGGAGTACGCCGCACCGCCGATGCCGTACACCTCGTAGCCGATGAGGCCGACGATGAAGGGCACGAGCAGTCCCACCTCCAGCGAGCGGGCGGCGATCCACCGTCGCACGACGATGGAGTCGAGCGCCTGCGCGGCGATCACGACCGCGCCGACGAGGAGGGCGGCCGTCGTCGAGCGGAACCCGAGGGTGAGGATGAGCAGCGGCAGCGACCCCACGGCGATGCCGACGTGGGGCAGCAGCGCGATGATGCCGGCGCCGAAGCCCACGGCGGTGGGCGCGGGGACGTCGAGGGCCGAGGCGAGGACGGAGACCACTCCTCCCCAGACGATCGCGGTGGCCGTCGTCAGGAGCACGGCGGTCCGGGCCTTGGCCACCGCCGGCCCGACCACGTCGGCGATGTGGGCCCGGCGGTCCTCGTCGGGCACCTGCTCGAGCGCGCCCTTCGCGATCCTCGGCCCGTAGGTCAGGAGGAAGACGGTGAGGACCGCGCAGACGAGGTAGGTGGGCGCGGTGCCGGCCGTCGTGCGGAGGACGTCGTCGCCGCCGGTGGCCCGTTCGTTGACCGCGTTGGTGAAGCTGACGATGCGGTCGTCGAGCTTGAAGTCGCGGGCCAGCTCGCCGATCCGGTCGGTGCGGTCCTCCACGGCGGCCGCCGCTTCGGGGGCCGCGACCTCGAGCCGGTCGAGGGCCTGCTGCACCTCGTCGAAGACGAAGTAGGTCGTGCCCACAGCGGCGGCGCCGAGCATCACGAAGGTGAGGAGCACGGCCGGCACGCGCCGGATGTGGAGCGCGAGGCGGTCGACGATCGGGTCGATGAGGATGGCGATGATCGCGGTGGCGGCCGCCCAGGACAGGGGCCGGTGGGCGGCGACGAACATCCGGCCGCCGATGATCAGCCCCACGATCAGCAGCACGATCGTGACGGCGGCACGCGCCGACAGCTGGACCACGCGGTGCTCGACGGTCCCTCGGGTCGCCGCCATCGCGGCGTACCGTACCGTCGGTGAGCAAGACATCCGGGGAGGGTGGCGACGCCCCTGGGCGGAGCTCGCGGGTGGTGATCGACCTCGACCACGGGTCGGTGGTGGTGTTCGCCGTGGTCGCCGCGCTGGCCACGGCGATCTGGTCCATCGTCACGATCGCACCGGACATGGTCACCCGCATCGGCGTCGGGCTCGTCCTCGGGCTCGCGCTGTCGCCGATCGCCGCCGCGGTCCGTCGGCGATGGAACACCGGGCACGGCACCGCGGCGCTCGTCGTCGGGGGCGGGCTCGTGCTGTTCTTCGCCGGGGTGATCCTGCTCGTGGGCCCCCCGGCGGTGGATCAGGCCCGCTCCTTCAGCAGCGAGCTCCCCGAGACGGTGGAGGAGCTCTACAGCTGGCCCGTCGTCGGGTCGCGCTTGGAGGACGCCGACGCCGCGGGCGAGGTGGGCGAGGTCATCGAGGACCTCCCCGCCCGCTTCGACGACGAGACGCTGGCGCAGCTGGGCGAGAGGCTCCTCGGCGGCGCCTTCAGCACGGTCGTCGTCGTGGTCACCGCGCTGGGCGTGCTGATCGACGGGGAGGCGATGGTGCGGCGCGGCCGAGCCCTGGTCCCCCGTGGGCGACGGGCCCAGGCCGACGACGTCGGCGAGATCCTGTACCAGTCGTTCGGCAGCTACTTCGCAGGGTCGTTGCTCGTCGCCGTCCTCAACGGCCTGGTGATCCTCACGACGGGCATCGCGCTGGGCGTCCCCCTGGCGCCGATCGCCGGCCTCTGGTCGATGCTGACCAACTTCATCCCGCAGATCGGCGGCTTCCTCGGCGGCGCCTTCTTCGTGACGCTGGCCCTCACGGAGAGCCCGGTGACCGCCGCGATCGCCGCCGTGATCTTCCTCGCCTACCAGCAGTTCGAGAACAACGTCATCGCGCCCGCGATCGTCGGGCAGGCCGTCAACCTCACACCGCCGGCCACGATGCTGGCCGCCCTGGTCGGCGGCGCGGCCGCGGGAGTTCCCGGGGCGCTGGTGGCCACGCCGCTGCTCGGCGCCGCCAAAGCTGTCTACCTCGACCGCCGCGGCCTCCTGCCGCCCCGCAGCGAGCCGGCGCTGACCCGTCGCGTCAAGAAGCGCCTCGCGCGCATCCAGAAGACGGTCGTCGACGCGCTGCCCGATGTGCTCACCGACTGACGGTGCCGGGGGCCCCCTCGGGGAGCGGCAGCGTGACGTGCACCGTCGTACCCTCGCCAGGGGCAGTGGTGACGGAGACCGACCCGCCGTGGGCCCGCACGGTGGCCTCCACGATGGCGAGGCCGAGCCCGCTGCCGCCGCTGTGGCGCGGGCGGGAGGCGTCGGCTCGGTAGAAGCGCTCGAAGGCCCGAGCGGCGTCGGCGGGCGCCATCCCGGGCCCGTCGTCGGCCACCTCGAGGCGGGCCGTGCTCCCCTCGACGCGCAGTCGCACCTCGATCTCGGCGCCGGGAGCGTGGACGCGCGCGTTCGTGAGGAGGTTGGCGGCGACCTGGCGGAGCCGGCCCTCGTCGCCGACGACGACGAGCGACTCGGGGGTGGCCACCGTGATGGCCCGGTCCGGGGCCACCGCGAGGGCGTCTCGTACCGCCTCGCCGGCCAGTTGGGCGAGGTCGACGGGAGCCCGCTCGAGCGGCCGGCCCTGGTCGAGGCGGGCGAGGTGGAGCAGGTCGTCCACCAGCGTCCCCATGCGGATGGCCTCCTGCTCCGTGCGACGCATCGCCTCGTCGAGGTCCGCCCCTGCGGAAAGGGCACCGGTCCGGTAGAGCTCGGCATAGCCGCGGATCGTCGTCACGGGCGTGCGGAGCTCGTGCGACGCGTCGGCGACGAACCTCCGCAGCCGCTCCTCGGAGGCGGCGCGCTGCTCGAAGGCCTCCTCGATGCGGCCGAGCATGCCGTTGAGCGCGAGCCCCAGGTCGGCGGCCTCCGTGCCGACGGTGCCCTCGGCGACGCGCTGCGAGAGGTCGCCGCCGGCGATGGCCCCGGCCGTGGTGGTCATCCGTCGGATCGGCCGGATCCCGAGGTGGACGACCCACCAGGTCACGAGTCCGAGCACGGCCAGCACGGCGAGCACCGCGGCGGCCTCGACGGCGACGAGCCGCCGGACCGCGTCGTCCACGTCGTCGAGCGGGAGGGCCGCCACCGCCAGCCCGCCCCGTCGACCTTCGGCCCGGGCCACCATGCGGTAGCGGACGTCGGAGCCCTCGCTGCCGACGGTGACGGCCTGCCCCGCGCGCAGCGCGTCCACGGCGTCGTCGTCGACCACCGGCGTGGGAGCGGCGTCGTCGCGGAGGTCGGGGGAGTACACGGTGGTGAGGTCGCCGTCGTCGTCGATGGCGCCGACGTAGACGCTGCTCAAGCGTCGCTGGCCCGCGCCAGGGCCCGGTCCACCGGGGCCGCCGGGGCCGCCGGGGCCAAGTCGCGCGAGGTGGGTTCCGGCGTCGCGCAGCTGGGCGTCCACCTGGTCGGTCAGGTGGTCCTCCGTGGTGCGGGCGATGACCGCGGCGGCGCCGGTGAGCACCACGGCGATCAGCGCCATGCCGAGGAGCAGGCGCGCCCGCAGGGTCATCAGCGCGGCGCCCGGAGCGTGTAGCCGACGCCTCGGATCGTGTGGATCAGCCTCGGGTCGGAGCCGTCGAGCTTGCGGCGGAGGTAGCCGATGTACGTCTCGACCACCCCGCCATCGCCCCCGAAGTCCTAGTCCCACACGTGGTCGAGGATCTGCGCCTTCGACACCACCCGGTCCTGGTTCACCAGGAGGTACCGGAGCAGGTTGTACTCCGTCGGTGACAGGGCGACGTCGACGCCGCTGCGGGTGACGCGGTGGGCCTCGTCGTCCATCTCGAGGTCGGCGCACCGGAGCTCGGTCTTGGCGCGGTCGACGCCGGACCGCCGAAGGACGGCGGTGATGCGGGCGACGAGCTCCTCGAGGCTGAAGGGCTTCACGAGGTAGTCGTCGCCGCCAAGGGTCAGGCCGCGCACGCGGTCCTCGGTCGTGTCCCGGGCGGTGAGGAAGAGCACCGGGGTGCGATCGCCGGACGTGCGCAGCCTCTTGCACACATCGAACCCGTCCAGGTCGGGCAGCATCACGTCGAGCACGATCAGGTCCGGTTGCTCCGAGGCGACGGCCTCGATGGCATCGCGCCCGTTGGCGACCGGATGCACGTCGAAGCCCGAGTGGCGGAGGGCGGCCTCGAGCATCGACCGCAGGTTGTCCTCGTCGTCGACGAGCAGGAGCTTGGTGGGACGGGGAGCCACGACACGAGTGTCGCACCGCTTCCTGGGAGCCAGCCGTGCGTCAGCCGGGAGCGGCCACCGATGCCTCACAGCGGGTTCCCAGGGTTCTCCCGGGTCCGGCGGCGCGTCTCGGCCACGACGGCATCGAGGGAACCAGGACCTTGACCGAGGGCAGCGTGGCGGGCTACCGGGTGAAGGAGGTGCTGTTCGGGGGAGGACGCCACGGCTGTCGGCCGCACCAGCGAGGTCACCGGCACGCTCGAGGTCACCCGGCACGATCGTTACCGGCACCGAGGTGGAGGTGGACATGACGTCGGTGACGAGCAACAAGTCCCGTCGGTACGGCCAGGTACACCGCCGCATCATGGGCGACCGACCAGTTCCCGACCGCGACGTCTCGCTGACCGAGTCGGTCGAGCTGCTGCGTCTCGGACCGCTGAACGGGTAGGCGGCGGCCCCCGGGGGCAAGATGGGTCCACGTGCGCACGGGTGCACAGTGGGACGAGGAGCGAGATGGCCGGCTCATCACGGCGGAGGAAGTTCGGGACGGCGCTGGGGCTGGCCGGCGGCGCAGGCGCCGTGGCCGCGGTGGTGGCCGCACTGGCCCAACGCCGGTGGATCGTCGACGACGATCCCTGCGGCCCCGGCGGGCTGCAGCTGCCGGAGGGCAGGACGGTCCGGGTGGCGGCCGACGACGGCGCTGATCTCGAGGTGCTCGTCGCCGGCCCCGCCGCCGGACCGACCGTCGTGCTGCCCCACTGCTGGGGTGGCACCCGCGCGCTCTGGGCGGCCGTGGCGCGCCGGCTCGTCGAGGCGGGGCACCAGGTGGTGCTCTACGACCACCGCGGCCACGGCTCGTCGACCATGGGCTCGAGCCCGGCGACGGTGGATCAGCTGGGCGAGGACCTCAAGGGGGTGCTCGAGCACCTCGACCTCCGAGACGTCGTCCTCGCCGGGCACTCGATGGGGGGCATGACGGTGCAGGCCCTCGCCGTGAACCACCCGGGGGTGATCGACGAGCGCGTGCGCGCCATCGTGCTCGCCGCGACGTCGGCCAAGCCCCTGCCTCGGGCGCTGGCGGCCAGCCTCGTGGACCGCGCCCTCGGCGACGCGCTGCTGAAGCCGTGGGCGAAGAACGCGATCGGTCTCGTCCTCACGCGTGGCGCGGTGGGGCGCAAGGTCCACCGGGCCCACGTCGAGGCGACCCGGGATGCCTTCTTCGGCACCGCGGGCGCCGTGCGGTCGGGCTTCCTCGTCGGGATGAGCAACATGGACTACCGGGAGGGCCTGGCCTCGATCACCGTGCCCACCACGGTGCTCGTCGGCACGCGCGACCGGCTGACGCCGCCCCGCATGGCGCGGCTGCTCGCCGAGCTCATCCCGAAGGCCGAGCTGATCGTGCTCCCCGACGCCGGCCACATGCTCCCGATGGAGGAGCCCGATGCGATCACCCAGGCGATCCTCGGCCACACGAGCCCAGCCCCGGAGTCGGCCGCCGCCCAGCGGTAACGTCCTCGGCGTGGACGCCTCACACGTCGCCCGCCGCGTCGCCGGTCGAGCGCTGCGGACGCCGCAGGTGCAGCGCCTCCGCCAGTGGCTGCAACCCGTTGACGGGCCGCCGAGCTCTGCCGGCGGCGGCGAGGAGAGCTTGCGGATCGAGCTCAGCGTGGTGCGGTCGGAGCTCGAGGCGCTGCAGGACCTCTGGGACCGGCGACTGCCCCTCCTCGCCCCTCCCACCTTCGACGACCTGACGGAGCAGCTCGACGACGTCCGAAGCCCGCCCCTGGACCGCCTCGAGGTGGACGAGTCGGCCCTCTCGGACGACCAGCGCCAGTGGCGTGAGCAGGGCTACGTGCTGAAGCGCGGCCTCGTGCCCGACCACCTCCTGGACGCCTACTGGGAGCGGCGCCTGCGACTCGATCGGCCGCATGGCTGGTCGTCGACGGCGCCCTACATGCACGTGCCGGAGGTGCTGCACCTCGCCGTGCACCGACCGCTCCTCGACGTCATCGACTCGCTGATCGGGGAGCCGATGGCGGTCAGTCTGAACCTCACGGGCGTGGTGAGCACCGAGCGGAACTGGCACCAGGACGACTACCTCAACCCGCCCGACGTCCGGGGCTGGTACGCCGCTGCCTGGTTCGCCGTCGGGGACATCGACCCGGCCAGCGGGCCGTTCCAGTTCGTGCCCGGATCGCACCGCTGGCCGGTCCTCCGCCGGGACCGGGTCCGGCAGTTCCTGACGGCCGAGGAGCGCAACAGCCCCCAGTGGCCTCGGTACACCGAGCGGTTCCTCGACGAGATCCTCGAGGCGGAGATCGCCCGGCGGCAGGCCCCGGTCGAGACGTTCCTCGGCGAGAAGGGGGACGTGCTGATCTGGCACTCGCGCCTCGTGCACCGTGGCAGCCTGGCCTCGGTGCCGGGAACGGTGCGCCGCTCGTTCATCAGCCACTACACCGGTGTGCACCACTGGCCCGGCTCCCACGAGGTCGGCGTCACCACGTCGGGCGGCCGCTACATGAAGGTGGACATCCCCCTCGACGAGTAGCGGCAGGAAACGGTTGCCGGGCCCGCCACCCATGCCCGCGGCCGCAGGGCACCGCTGCCAACGGCGCGCCTCACCCGTTCGCGCGCTGCGAGGTGACCAGCGTCCGAGCGACAGGTCTGCTCGGCGGTGGACGCCGGCTGCACCAATCGCGCGGACGCTGGCAGTTCGATGGCTCGGAACCCCGGGCCCACCGTCGGCTCTCGCCCAGGCCGTCGAGGCCCTTTGACGGGAAAGGAGAGAGACCGGGGCTTCCGTGTGGAAACCCCGGTCTTTCCTCGGTGGTCGGAGCCGGCGTCGATCCGGTGACCTTCCGCTTTTCAGATCGATCGAGCCGGATCCGGGGAACAGGGCCGATGCGGGGAACTGCCTGGTCACCGCGGGTTTCCGGTGTCCGTGGTGACCGTCTGTGACGCGTGGTGTCCGGGTGTTCCGCGCACGGATCGCGCACGCCTGACCTTCCGTTCCGCGAAGGACGGTCTCCGTTCGAACCTGTCAGGTCATCTCATCGTGGAGGCAACGCGACTGGCGACGGCGGAGCAACGCTGGGCGCGCTCGACGGCCTTCGCGGCGACCGCTGGCGCGATGTCGTCCGGGTCGTACTCGGCTGTCGTCTTGAGCGGGAGGAGCCGGCGCAGATCACGCGCGATATCGGCGCCGTCCGGGCCGGCCTGGCCGAGCAGCACGAGCACCTGGTCGTGGTCCTGCCCAGCGGCTCGCTGGCCGAGGCGCGCACCGCAGACGGCGTCGGCTGCGTTGATGCCGGCGTGGATGGCGAGGCTCGTCGCCGCGATGTTGCGGCCCGCTTCTAGGTCGCTCGCGGCGGCTCGGCGAACTCTGCGGCCTTGGCGGCGTAGGAGCGGACCTGTGCTGCCGACACGGGCTTGGTGCGCGGCTGCTTAGGCATGGCTTGCTTCGAGGAGTCGATCGAGGCTGACGCCGTGGACGACTCGGCCTTCGCGTCGGATCTCGTTCCAGAGCTGGGAGCGGCCGGCCAGGCGGGCCGCGGCTTCGTCGGCGCTCACCTCGAGCACCTCGACGGGGTTCCCGGTGAGCCGTCGCACCCCGCTGCGCCATTGCTCGATCGACGTCGACCACGCCTCGTCGTCCTCGTCGATGCCGTCCGGTCGGACCACGACCAGGTCGATGTCGCTGTCAGGCCCCGCTTCGCGGCGGGCGAAGGATCCGAAGACGATGACACTGACCGGCGGGACCGGGAGCGCCCGGGCCGTCCGGCCGATCTCGTCGAGCACCCGATCGGCTGAGGCAGCGAGGTCGAGGATGAACCGGGCGGCGACGTGTTCGGGAACGAGCCGGAACAACGACGACGGGGGCACCTCCCGTCGTTCGACGATGCCGAGCTCGACCAGGCCGGGCAGGACACGAGACGCCTGGGCCTGGCTCACCCCCGAGAGCTGCGCGATCGTGCGCAGGTTCAGCTCGGCGGTGGTCCCGGCCAACACCGCCAGCACTCGCCCCTTAGCTGCAGGCAGGATCGCCTCGATCGGTCGTACGAAGTCCACGACGGAAGCCTACCGGGATAACCAGCAAGAATGAAACAGTTCTTCCATATGTGATGGCATCCCACCCGCCGGAGCGAGTGTCCCGCCACGAGGCCATCGGCCGGCTGTACGACGTTCCGGATGTTCACCCGCGATGCGCAAAGGACCTCGACGCGCGCCTGTCCCGGTGACCGCCGATGTGACCGGGACGATCCCGGCAGGTCCCGGAGGGGAACCTGCAAATGTGTGCTCGTCGGATCTGCCGGTTCGCCACGCGTTCGACGGAGCAGGGGACAGGTGACCGGGACGAGCGGGACGCCAGCGACGGCGACGAGCGCGTCGTTCCTGGGGGTTCTGCGGAGGGGGACACTCTGGCCGTTGTGCGCTCGCTCGGTTGACTGGCTCTCAGGTCCTGCACGTCTCTAGTGGGACACTGGCTCTAGTGGCTGAACCCTCGTCGTCGCCGGACCCGCGCCCGCGACGGTTCGCAAAGGTCGGCCCAGTGGCCGCCGCTGTCGTGCTGTTGTCGGTCGCCTACTGCGTCTTTGTGTTTGACGATCTGGCGGAAGACACCTGCGATCCCTTCGGCCGGTACGTCGCCAACGCCGAGGGCTTCGAGGATGACTACGTCACCAGCGCCGAGGTGCTTGACCGCAGAGCCTTCCCACCGAGACTGGAATGCCGGGTCGAATGGTCGCTGTCTCCAACTGAGACGCAGACCACGGATGGGGCCTACGCGCTGATCCCGCCTGGGTTGGCGCTATCCGCAGGCGGAGCCCTCGCGCTTCGGGACGAGGTTCAGAGCCGCCCGAAGCAGTGGCGACGCCTGGGGTTCGCTTCCGTCGCGGGCCTAGTGCTCGGCGCTCTCGTCGCTTTGTGAAATCGAGGGCGCTCGAGCGCCCCACTCTGGCCGGAACGGGTCTGTCATGGCCGAGGCTGATCCACCTTCCGCCTGAGCCACGCGAGGCGCGTCCCGAGTCGATCCGACCTAGCGACCACCGCCGCTGCAATGTCGTTCGCTCGCTGCCGTGCCCTTCCCTCCGTGGACCATCTCTTCCTCAGGACCCGCCACGCCACGCGACGTCGCTCGCCTCGACAGTGAGCCACCACGAGGAGTCACCACGCAGCGTCGACCACCGACGCCAGGGGCCGTGAGAGAACCCGACCGCCTTCGCCGGCGCGACCTCGCTGACGACCTCGCGACCGCTCGGTGATGTCACGACCGATCGTCCGGGACTGCCTTGGGAGGTCACGATCTGAGCATGGCATCAGAGCGCCGCGTAAAGGCCGAACTGCGGACCCAGACCGGGCCTAGGATCGGGGGTGCCTTGATGGCCTGCGTGGGGCCGTCCGTTCCTTCTGCTGCCGTGATCGTTGGCGATCCGGTGGGGGGATGGTGGGTTGTGTCACGACGTTCGTTTGGGAGCGTTCGCTCGTTGCCTTCTGGCCGGTTCCAGGCCAGCTATCACGATCCGGCGACAGCGGAACGTGTTGGTGCGCCGTGGACATTCGCGTCGGTGAGCGATGCACGCGCGTGGTTGTCGACGGTGGAGGCCGACTCGGTACGCGGGGAGCTGCTCGATCCCCGGTTGTCGCGTCGTCCCTTCGCCGAGTGGGCGACCGAATGTCTGGGCGGTTGCACCTCAAGCCCAAGACCCTGGTGGGCTACGAGTCGACGCTGCGGGTGCATGTCCTGCCGGTCTTCGCTGATCGGCCGGTGGCCGCGATCACCTACCGGGACTGCAAGCGGTTCGTCGACGATCTCCTCCATGCCGGCTTTGCGCCGGGGACTGTCGGAGAGGCTCGCAAGGTCCTTCGTCTGGTGCTACAGGAGGCGGTGCGAGCGGACGCGATCCGCCGCAATCCCGCGGACGGGTTGCGCGTCCCGCGGGGTCGACGCGACGAGATGGTGTACCTCGACGCGGATGAGGTCCTCGCCCTGGCTGACGCGGTGGCCACCCCGCCGCGACCGACGCGTCACGCCGTGAAGGAGTGGCCCGCCTACTCGTTGCTCGTTCGGTTGGCCGCGTTCACCGGGCTACGGGCCGGAGAGGTGGCCGCACTGCGCGTCGGGCGGGTCAACCCGATGCACGGGCGGCTGCACGTCGAGGAGTCCGTCGCCGAGGTGCACGGCGCGCTTGTCTACGGCTCACCCAAGACGTACTCGCTTCGGGGGGTCCCGATCCCGGCGCCGTTGGCCCTCGACCTCGTCGCCCACCTCGCGACCCGGCCGCCCGATCCCGCCGCGCTCGTGTTCACCGCACCCGACGGCGGCCCGCTCCGGCACTCGAACTTCTACCGGCGCTACTTCAAGCCAGCGGTGGGGCGCTGCCCGATTGATCCGAGGACACGGTTCCACGATCTGCGCCACACCGCGGCCGCGCTCATGATCGCCGACGGTGCCCACCTGCTCGCGGTCAAGGAACGCCTTGGGCACTCGACCATCCAGATCACCGCAGATCGCTACGGACACCTGTTCCCGTCGCTCGAGGAAGCGCTCACCGGACGTCTCGAAGCCACCTACACCGCGACACTCGCCCGGCGGCACCGCGCCTGACTTCAAATATCGCCAACGCCGTGAGCGATCTCCGCGCACGGCCTTCGGGTGGCTTGTCGTGCGCGATCTTCCGTGCACGTTCCGCGCACGGCGGCGTTGTCCGGGCCGAAAATGGCACCAGGTCAGGACCGGGAACCGGCCCTGACCTGGTCTTTTTCACGTGGTCGGAACCGGCGTCGATCCGGTGACCTTCCGCTTTTCAGGCGGACGCTCTGCCAACTGAGCTACCCGACCATGTGCTGTGTGGCGGTCCCGACGGGATTTGAACCCGCGACCTCCGGCTTGACAGGCCGGCGTGCACTCCAAACTGCACCACGGGACCTTGCGATCTCAAACTGCTTGCACTGCACCCCCAACGGGATTCGAACCCGTGCTGCCGGCGTGAAAGGCCGGTGTCCTAGGCCGCTAGACGATGGGGGCTTGGGACGACCTCGTGGCGACCCGGGCTGATCCCCGTTGAGGGTAGGGGCGAGACACTAGCAGTGGGGCCCTAGCCCTCAAACCGGGCTCCGGGGCCCGCGTCGGCCTCCGGATCGGGGTCGCCCAGGCCGGTGCCGAGGGCGTCGACCACCTCGCCGAGCAGGTACGACAGGTAGCCGTAGACCGCATGGGCGGGCGCGTCGGGGTCGTCCGCATCCAGCTCGAGCGCGTCCTCGGAGACGTCGAGGCGGGTGCCGATCACCAGGCGCAGGTCGTTCAAGGCGCGCATCCAGGTGCCGAGCTGGGCGGCGTCCACCTCGGTCGCGTCGTGCGTCGCCTGCACCGTGTCCAGGGCGGACAACCGGCGGTCGAGGAGCTCGTCCCGCACCAGCTGCTGGTACTCGCGATCCCGCTCGACGTCGTCGTGGTAGGCGGTCGGGAAGAGACGCCGGAGGGACGGATCGTCAGTGGTCTCCGTCAGCAGTGCCCGGAGCTGACCGCAGAGGTCGGCCACGAGGGCCCGCTCCTCGGCGGGGAGGTCCAGCCGGTAGCGCCCGGCGTCCGCCCGGCGCACCCGCTGCGGACGGGAGAACAGCCCCATCAGGCGTCGTGCTGCATGGTCGCCCAGAGTCCGTGCTCGTGGAGCCGGAAGACGTGCAGCTCGCAGGTCTCCCGTGGCCCGTTGGCCACCACCGCCCGGCCCTCGTTGTGCACCTGGAGCATGAGCGTGTCGGCCTTCGCCTTGGGGTAGCCGAACAGCTTCTGCAGCACGAAGGCCACGTACGACATCAGGTTGATGGGGTCGTTCCACACGAGGACGACCCACGGCGCATCGGGCTCGGTGGTGGTGTCGCCGGTCGGCTGGTCGACCTCGACCGGGGCGGGTACGGGCCCTGGCATCAGGCCACCGCCACGGCGACGGGCGGCCGGGCGTCCGGAACGGGCCGGGAGGCCGTGGGCTCACTGAGGCCGAGGTGGAAGCGCAGGACGGCGACCCACACGAGGACCGAGCCCAGCACGTGGAGACCGACGAGCCCCTCCGGTACCCCGGTGAAGTACTGGAGGTAGCCGAGCCCTCCCTGGGCGGTGATGGCCCCGATCAGCACCCGTCCGCGCCCGAGGGCGTCCGGCGCCACGTCGCCCCGCTCGGCGCGGTAGAGCACGACCATGGCCACGACGAGGAACGCCCAGACGGCCCCACTGTGCAGCGGCACCACCGTGCGCACCGCGAAGGGAAGGCGGTCGGCCGCTTCGTCTCCGCCGTGCGGGCCGCTCCCGGTGACGAGCGTGCCCGTGACGAGGACCAGGCCACCGAGCGCGACGAGCCCCCGCGACCAGCGGAGCAGGGCGGGGGTGGCAGCGGCGCGCCGCGGTCCGTCGGGCAGCCCCGCCCGATGGAGCAAAACCACGCCGTCGGCCACGAGCACCGCGGACAACAGGTAGTGGCCGGCGACGGCGATCGGCGCGACGTGGAGGATGACGACCAGGCCACCGAGCAGCGCCTGCGCGAACACCCCCGCCACGAGGCCCCACGACAGGGCCGTGAGGTCGGCACGGCGGGGCTGGCGGCGGCGCGACGCCAGCACGGCGACGGCCACCGCGAGCGAGACGGCGCCGGTGAAGACCCGGTTCAGGAATTCCACCCAGCCGTGGCCGCCCGTCGCCCCCCGCGGCACGATCGAACCGTTCTCGCAGGTGGGCCATGTCGGGCAGCCCATCCCCGACCCGGTGAGGCGCACCGCCGCTCCCGACACCACGATCGCGCCCAGTGCGATGAGCGCGACGGCCGCCACCACCCGGTAGGCGCCAGGGCTGACGGGGTCCCTCGCGAGGGCGATGAGGCGGGCGCGTAACCGGTGCACGGGACCCAGGCTACGGACGCTGGCCGAACCGCTCCACACGGCCCGGCGTCCGTCGGCGACGGCGTCATCAGAGCCGCTCCGCGGGTTCGCTGTGGCGGGAGGGTCGGGCGTAGCCTGTCCTGTCGTGTCCGCTCCCAGGCTGTCGCCCCGCGCCCGGATCGGGGCCTACGTCGCCCTGACCAAGCCGCGGATCATCGAGCTGCTCCTGGTGACCACCGTCCCCACGATGATCGTCGCCGAACGAGGTCTCCCGCCGGTGTGGCTGATGGTCTGCACGGTGGTCGGGGGCACGCTGGCCGCGGGTGGCGCCAACGCCGTCAACATGGTGGTCGACCGGGACATCGACCGCCTCATGGAGCGCACGAAGGACCGCCCCCTCGTCACCGGGGCGATGTCGGCGCGGGCGGCCCTCACCTTCGCCGTGGGCCTGGAGGCCGTCGCCTTCGCCTTCCTGTGGGGCACGGTCAACCTGCTCAGCGCCGTGCTGGCCGTCGCCGCCTGCCTGTTCTACGTGTTCGTGTACACCCTCTGGCTCAAGCGCACCTCGAAGCGGAACATCGTGATCGGCGGCGCCGCCGGCGCCGTGCCCGTCCTGATCGGCTGGAGCTCCGTCACCGGCACGCTCGACTGGGCCCCCGTGGTCCTCTTCGCCATCATCTTCTATTGGACACCCCCCCACTTCTGGGCCCTAGCCATCCGCTACCGGGAGGACTACGCGGCGGCGGACGTGCCCATGCTCCCGGCGGTCGAGAGCCTGAGGCACACCTCCGAGCGGATCCTCGCCTACACCCTGCTGCTGTGGGCGCTGACCGTTGCGTTCTCGCCCGTCGCGGGGATGGGGCACCTCTACCTGGGCGCCGCCATCGTCCTCGGCGGGGTCTTCACCCTCTACGCCGTCCGCCTCGTCCGGATGCCCGAAGCGGGCCCGGGGGTCGCCTTCGCGGGCGCGGCGGGAGAGGTCGCGGTGCGCGCGTCGGCCATGCGCCTCTTCACCTGGTCGATCACCTACATCACCCTGCTGTTCACCGCCATGGCGGTCGACCAGCTCCTCCGGTCCGGCTGGTGAGCGCCCGGTTCGGGCAGTTCGAAGGCCGAGACCGTTCGTGACTAGATTCCCGAACCGAACCCGTCCGCTCCCACAGGACCATCGATGACCGTCACAGAAGACGCATCAGCCGCCGCGAACGCACCTGCACCAGCGACGGCGACGTCCGGGCACCAGGCTCCCGCGCCCGCTCCGGGGCTGGCGGCGATCCTCGGTTCCGGCGACCACAAGGTCATCGGCCGGCTCTGGCTGGTGGCCGCCATGGTGCACCTGCTGCTCGTCGGCGTGGTGAACGCCCTCGTGGCCGCCGAGCGGGCCGACACCGACTCCTTCGAGATCCTCGGCCGGGACTGGATCGTCCAAGCTGACACCTTCCGCTTCATCGGCGTGGTGTTCCTGGTCATCCTGCCCCTGACGATCAGCATCGCCACGGCCATCGTGCCGCTGCAGGTGGGCGCCTCCACGGTGGCCTTCCCCCGGGCGGCGTCTGCTTCGGCCTGGACCTACCTCATGGGCGGCGGCCTGTTGCTGGGCGCCTACGTCATCGAGGGAGGCCCCGGGGGCACCGACGAGGACGGCGTGCGGCTCTTCGTGGCGGCGTTCGTGCTGGTGCTGCTGGCCCTGACCGTGGCCTGGATCTGCATCATGACCACCGTCATGACCCTGCGGGCGCCTGGCATGGGCCTCGCCCGCATCCCGCTGTTCGCCTGGTCCGCCCTGGTGGCCGGCGGCGTCTGGATCCTCACGCTCCCGGTGCTGGCCGGCCTGTCCGTCCTCAGCTACCTCGACGTGCGGTACGAGGAGGCCCTCGGCGGCGGTCCCAGCGCCTTCTACGACCATGTCTCGTGGGCCTTCGGCACGCCCACCGTCTACGCGCTGGCCATCCCGGTGCTCGGGTTCGTCGGGTCGGTCCTGCCTGTGTTCGCCCGGACCCGCCACCACCTGCACCGCATCGCCCTCGGCCTGATCGGCGCCTTCGCCGCCTTCACGATCGGGTCCTGGACGGCCCCCGGCTTCTCGGCCGAGGCAGAAGGGCCGGCGTGGCTCTACGAGGGGCTCTGGGTCGTCGTTTCCATCGCTGCGATCGTCCCGGTGCTCGGCCTGGTCGGCCTGTGGGCCCTCACCGCCCGGAAGGGTCGGGTCAAGCTCGCCAGCCCGCTCATCTTCGGGGTCGCAGCGCTGCTGATGCTGCTCGCCGGGCTCACCGCCGGTGCCCTGCAGGCCATCGAGCCCATCGAGACGCTCGTCGACGGCGAGGGGTCGTCGCTCTTCGGCACGTCGTGGAGCACGGGCACCTTCGCCTACGTCGCACTGGCCACGATCATCGCCCTGCTCGGGGCGATCGTGTACTGGTCGCCGAAGCTCCTCGGTGCAGCCTTCCCCGAAGCCGGCGCCCGCCTGGTCGCCCTCCTCGCCCTGTTGGGCACCGTCGTGGCGAGCCTCCCCGAGCTCGTGGCGGGGCTGCTCGGCGAGCCGGCCGCTGCCACCGAGGTCGCCGCGGACAACCAGAGCACGATCGAGACGCTGAACGTCGTCGTCGCCGCCGGTGATGGGCTCCTCGCCCTGGCCGCCGTGCTCTTCGTCATGCTGCTCGTCAAGACGGCCACCAGCGACGACGACCCGGGCGACGACCCGTGGGGCGGCCACACGCTGGAGTGGGCCACCGCCTCCCCACCGCCGGTGGGTAACTTCACCGAGGTGCCCTCGGTGACCTCGGAGGCGCCGCTCTACGACGCCCACCACCGCACCGAGGAGGCCAGCGCCTGATGGCTGCCGCCACCGCCAGCCCCCTCGCCGTCACCACGCCGCCGGAGCCCCGTCGCCCGCGCGTCCTCTACTTCGGTGCCGCCTTCGCCGCCGCGTCCTCGGCCCTCGTGGTCATCTCGATGCTGGCCGTGTACCTCCAGCGTCGGGCCGAGAACCTGGCCGGCGGCGAGACGGCACTGCCCGAGGACGTCGTGCTCCCCCTCACCCCTGGCAACATGGGCGCGCTCACGCTCCTCATGTCGGCCGTCACGCTGGCCTGGGCCATCTACTCGCTGCGCAACGACGACCGTCCCCACGCCTACATGGCGATCGGGCTGACGCTGGTGTTCGGCGCCGCCTTCATCGTCGACACCGCCTACCTCTACCAGCAGCTTCTCCTCTCCCCGACGAGCGACCCGATGGCGGGTCTCCTCTACGCCGTCACCGGCGCCCACCTCGTGATGACGGTCGTGGCGATGCTGTTCGTCGCCGTGATGGGCTTCCAGGCGCTCGGCGGCCAGCTCACCGGACGAGACGCCGAGGGCATGAGTGCCGCAGCCATCTACTGGTACGTCATGATCGCCGCCTACGGCGCCGTCTGGTACGGCGTCTACATCACCAAGTAGTCCATCCCCGCAACGAAAGCCGCCTCCCTTCGATGTTCACCACCGGATCCAAGTGGTTCCTCGGGCTCGGGCTCGTCAGCCTGGTCTTCGCGGCCGCCTACGGCTGGACGACCGGCGGAAGCGGCCTCGGCCCGCTCACCGGCGGCTACCACGGTGCGGTCGGTGACCACCTCGGCTACACGATCCTCGTCGGCATCGGCCTGCTGGCCATCTTCCTCGGCCTGGTGTCGGTGGCGGCACGCGACGCCAACCCGAGCGCCCAGGCCCAGCTGGCCGGCACCGACCTGCCCCCGCCCGCCGTGGCCCCGGCGCACCTTGCCTACTGGCCCGTCCTGGCCGCCTTCGGGGCGTCGCTGATCGTGCTGGGCCTCGTGATCAGCAACGTCATGTTCGTCGCCGGGTTCTTCGTGCTGCTCGTGGTGCTCGTCGAGTGGATGGTGCTCGCCTGGTCCGACAAGGCCACGGGCGACCCCGCCACCAACCGGGCGGTGCGCAACCGCGTGCTGGCCCCCTACGAGGTGCCGCTCGCCGGCATCCTCATCGCCGGCGGCACCGTCTTCGCCTTCTCCCGGGTCTTCCTCACCTCGTCCGAGCTGGGCGCCGTCTGGGCGGCCACCGCCTTGGGCGCCGCGGTCTTCGCCATCGGCGTGCTGATCGCCACCCGACCGCAGCTGTCGGCCAACGCCATCGCCGGCATCCTCAGCGTCCTCGCCCTCGGCGTCGTCACGCTCGGCGTCGCCTCGGCGGCCCGGGGCGAGCGCACCATCGAGCACCACGAGCCCGAGCACCCGGCAGCCGACCCCGACGACCACTCTTCGGAGGGCGGGGCCGACGACGCTGAGGCCGAGGAGGACGCCCCGCCGGCGGCCACCGGCTACAACGTCCGCCCCAACATCCCGGCCGGCACGCAGCGGGCATCCACCACGACGACGGAGGCTGAAGGCTGATGCACGGCACGCGGGCACCCATCGCGCGGCGGCCCCGCTGGACGCGCCCTGCGCTCCTCGCCCCCGTCCTCCTCGCGCTCGGCGCGTGCGCCGACAACGCGCCCCTCGACACCTTGAAACCGAAGGGCCCCGAGTCCCGGGCCATCGACAACCTCTCCGACCCGGTCTTCATGATCGCCGGTGTCGTGTTCGTGCTCGTGCAGGTCGGCGTGCTCTACGTGGCCTGGCGCTACCGTCGGCGCAAGGACGACGACGGCTCGCTGCCGCCCCAGATCCACGGCAACACCAAGCTCGAGCTCGGCTGGACGCTCCTCCCTGCGCTCCTCCTGGCCGGCGTCGGTGGCGCATCGGTGCTGACGATCCTCGACCTGGACGAGAAGCCCGATGACGCGCTCGAGATCACCGTGGTGGGCCAGCAGTGGTGGTGGGAGTACCGCTACGACGTCGACGGCGACGGCGAGGACGACATCGTCACGGCCAACGACCTCGTCATCCCCGCCGGCGAGCCGGTGCTCATGGACATCACCTCCCGGGACGTCATCCACTCGTTCTGGATCCCCGCCCTGAACGGCAAGCGCGACGCCGTCCCCGGTCGGGTGCACCCGCTCAAGTTCGAGGCCGACGAGCCGGGCGTGTACCGCGGCCAGTGCACGGAGTTCTGCGGCCTCTCCCACGGCTACATGCGGATGCGCGTGATCGCGCTCTCGCCCGAGGACTACGCCGAGTGGCAGGACGGCCAGATGGACGACCCCGCCCTTCCCGAATCCGGGTCCCTGGCCGCCGAGGGTCGGGAGACCTTCCGGACGAGCTGCTCGCAGTGCCACCGGGTGCGCGGCGAGAACGGCAACGACGACCTCTTCGAGGGCGCCGCCCTGCTCGCCGGGGCCGCCCCCGACCTCACCCACTTCGCCAGCCGCGGCGTCTTCGCCGGCGCCATCTTCGAACTCTGGGACGACGTCGACGGCAGCGGCGAGGTCGAGGCCGACGAGGTCGGCGAGCAGCTCAACGTCGCCGACCTCGAGGTTTGGCTGCGGAACCCGCCGGCCGAGAAGCCGATGGCCCCCGACGGGGCCCGGGGGATGCCGAACCTGGGGCTGACCGAAGAGCAGATCGACGCCCTCGTCGCCTACCTCGAGACGCTGGAATAGGAACGCCATGGCCATCATCGAGCGACCGACCGACACGCTGGCCCTGCCCCCTGGGGCCACGGCGCACAACCCCCTCGGCGTCTTCGCCCGCCCCCGGGCCAAGACAGGGTGGCGGGGCTGGGTCAGCACCGTCGACCACAAGAAGATCGGCATCATGTACGGCGCGGCTGCGCTGTTCTTCTTCGTCGTGGGCGGCGTCGAGGCGCTGATGATCCGGGCGCAGCTCGCCGCCCCCGGCCAGAAGCTGATGTCGGCCGACCTCTACAACCAGGTCTTCACGATGCACGGCGTGACGATGATCTTCCTCGTCATCATGCCGATGGGCGCGGCGTTCATGAACTACCTGATCCCCCTGCAGATCGGGGCACGGGACGTCGCCTTCCCCCGCCTCAACGCCCTCAGCTTCTGGACGTTCCTCGCCGGCGGCATCTTCCTGAACACCTCGTGGTTCCTGGGCGGGGGTCCTGACGGCGGCTGGTTCGCCTACGCCCCCAACACCGGCGTGGCCTTCTCGCCGAGCCACGGCATGGACTTCTACGCCATCGGCCTGCAGATCACGGGCATCGCGTCGCTGGTCGGCGGCATCAACCTGGTGGTCACCGTCCTGAACCTGCGGGCGCCCGGCATGTCCCTGATGAAGATGCCGGTGTTCACCTGGATGAGCTTCGTCACCCAGGTGCTGCTGGTGTTCGCCATCCCGGTCATCTCGGTGGCGCTGTTCCTGCTCACCTTCGACCGCCTGTTCGACGCCAACTTCTTCGACGTCGGGCAGGGTGCCGACCCGCTCCTGTGGGAGCACCTCTTCTGGATCTTCGGCCACCCGGAGGTCTACATCCTCATCCTGCCGGCCTTCGGGATCGTGTCCGAGATCATCCCGGTGTTCAGCCGGAAGCCGATCTTCGGCTACCCCTTCATGGTGTTCTCGGGCATCGCCATCGGCTTCATGGGCTGGGGCGTGTGGGCCCACCACATGTTCGCCTCCGGCCTCGGGCCCATCTCGGTGGCTGCGTTCTCGGTGTCGACGATGTTCATCGCCGTGCCCACCGGGGTGAAGATCCTCAACTGGATGGCCACCATGTGGGGCGGGAAGATCACCTTCACCACACCCATGCTGTGGGCCGTCGGCCTGGTCGCGATGTTCACGATCGGTGGGCTCTCGGGCGTCACCCACGCCGTCGCCCCGGCAGACACCCAGCAGACCGACACCTACTACATCGTCGCCCACTTCCACTACGTGATCTTCGGTGGTGCCCTGTTCGGGTTCATGGGCGGCTTCTACTTCTGGTGGCCGAAGGTGTTCGGCTACGTCCTGAACGACAAGGTCGGCAAGGTCCACTTCTGGCTGACACTGATCGGGTTCAACCTGACCTTCGGCCCGATGCACATCCTCGGCCTGCAGGGCATGAGCCGGCGGATCCCGACCTACCGGGACGGTTACGGCTTCAACCTGTGGAACATGGTCTCGACGATCGGTGCCTTCACGATCGCCATCGCGATGCTCGTGTTCTTCGTGAACATCGTGCGCTCCAAGCGCCAGGCCGCCGACCTGCCGCCGCCGGGCCCCGATCCCTGGGACGCCCGGAGCCTCGAGTGGAGCATCCAGTCGCCCACGCCCGAGCACAACTTCGACGACGACCCGATCATCACGCGCCTCGACGATTTCTGGCACCGCAAGTACCAGGAGGACGAGGAGGGACGCGTGGTGCAGGTCGCCACGGGCGCGGAGGTCGCCATGCCCGGCGATCCGTCCCGCGCCCACCTGCCGGCGCCGTCGTACTGGCCCATCTTCCTCTCGGCCGGGTTCCCGCTCATCGGCTACGGACTCATCTACAACCTCACGCTGGCGGCCATCGGCGCCGCCGTCGTGCTCGGCGGCATCGTGGGCTGGGCCCTCGAGCCGCCCGACGACGAGGACCTGCCGCCCCACGGGCCCGACGCCCGCACCGACCCGTCCGGGGCCGATGCCGCCGAGCTCGCCGACCCCGGTGCCGGCCCGGAGGCCATCCCGCCCGGGGAGGGCCCCGAACCGGCGGTCGCACCGACGGGAGAGGCGGTGACCGTCGGTGGCTGACGTCACCCACGCCCCCGCGCCCGCCGCCGCGGTCCACGGCCACGGCACCACCACCGGCATCTCCAACGCCAAGCTGGCGATGTGGGTGTACCTGTCGTCCGACTGCCTGCTCTTCGGCGGCCTGATCTCCACCTACCTCCTGCTGCGCCACCGCAGCGTGCAGGGGCTCGGCCCGGCCGACGTCTTCGACATCCCGTTCACGTCGGTGAGCTCGTTCGTGCTGCAGATGAGCTCGCTCACCATGGCCCTGGCCGTGGCTGCGATCACCCGCGGCGACGTCCGGCGCAACCGGGTGTGGCTGCTCACCACCGCCATGCTCGGTGCCACCTTCATCGGTGGGCAGGTCTACGAGTTCACGACCTTCTACCGGGAGGGCCTGGGCTTCACCACGAACATCTTCGGCTCCGCCTTCTACACCCTCACCGGGTTCCACGGGGCCCACGTCGTGGTCGGCATCGTGATGCTCATGTCGCTGTTGATGATGTCGTTCCGGGGGAACCTCGGCCCCGAGCGCAGCGACGCCGTCGAGATCGTCGGCCTCTACTGGCACTTCGTCGACATCGTGTGGATCCTCATCTTCACGATCGTCTACCTGATCCCCTGAGGACGCGCGATGACCGCCACCACCCCTGTCGACGCCAGCGTGGACCCGGCCCCGGAGGGCCACGTCCACGAGCACCCGAGCGACTGGCAGTACGCCAAGATCGCCATTCTCCTGGGCCTGCTCACCGCGCTGGAGGTGGGCACGTACTTCTGGGAGGACATCTTCGGATCGGAGCCGAGCACGGCAGCGCTCATCGCCACGCTCTTCCCGATGATGTTCATCAAGTTCGTGACGGTCGCCGGCTACTTCATGCACCTGAAGTACGACAACCCGATCTTCAAGCGCATCTTCATCTTCGGCCTCATCCTCGCCGTCGGCGTCTTCGTCGCTGCGCTGTTCGCGTTCGAGTTCTGGTCGGACGACTACTTCCGGTTCCTGCGAGGCTGACGTGACGGCGTCGGTGCTTGCCCAGACCAGCGCCGACTTCTGGCGCTGGGTGCCCCACCCTGAGGTGTGGCTGCTGGTAGGCGGCCTGGCCGGCCTCTACACGTACGCGGTGCGGGTGATCGCACCCAAGGCGCTCCCCGTGGGCGAGCCTCCCGCCTCCCGCCGCCAGGTCGGGTGCTTCGTCGCCGGCATCGCTCTGCTCTGGATGGCTGCGGACTGGCCGGTGCACGACATCGGTGAGAAGTACCTGTACCTCGTGCACATGAGCCAGCACCTCGTGCTGACGCTCGTCATGCCGCCCCTGCTGCTGCTCGCCACCCCGGAGTGGCTGGCCCGGCTCGTCGTCGGCACGGGTCGCGCCGACCGCTGGCTGCACAAGCTGGCCCGTCCCATCCCCGCGGCGGTGCTCTTCAACGGGCTGGCGCTGCTCACCCACGCGCAGTTCATGGTGAACGGCGCGTCGGAGAACGGGCTGTTCCACTACGGCGTGCACACGGCCATCGTGTTCACCGCCTTCCTGCTGTGGATCCCCGTGTGCGGGCCGTTCCCCGAGCTGCGCATCTCGATGCCGGCGCAGATGCTGTACCTGTTCTCCACGTCCATCGTGCCGACGGTGCCCGGCGCCTGGCTCACGTTCGCCGACGGCGCCGTGTACCGCGTGTACGACATCCCGCAGCGCCTCGGCGGCATCTCGGTGACCTCCGACCAGCAGGTGGCCGGCCTCATCATGAAGCTGGTCGGCGGGACCTACCTCTGGCTGCTGATCGCGGTGATCTTCTTCACCTGGGCCAACCGCCACCACGAGGCCGACCGGCGCGGCGAGACGCTCTCGGAGCGCGACGTCCTCACCTGGGACGAGGTCAAGGCCGAGCTCGAGTCCACGCCGGCGCCCATCGAGCGCTGAAGCTCCGCGAGCTCGCCTGCCGGCTCGCGGCTAGGCCGGCGGCGGGGTGAGGCCGAGGCCGCGCTCGATGGCCGCGAGCTGCTCGACCTCGGCGCGGCGCGACACCGCTGCGGTCGTCATGATGCTCGACCCGTGGAACGTGCCCGGGAAGCTGTGCAGCTCCACCGAGATCCCCGCCTCGAGGAGGCGCAGCGCGTACGCGATGCCCTCGTCGCGCAGCGGGTCGAGCTCCATGGTGGCGACGTAGGCCGGGGGCAGGTCGGTGAGGTCGTCGGCCAAGGCCGGTGATGCGTAGTGCGACACCTCCCCGGGGTCGGGGCCGAGGTAGTGCGCCCAGCTGGCCACGATGTCGTCGCGGGTGAGCAGCGGGGTGTCGACGAACGTGCGCATGCTCGTGGTGGCGGCGCGGTGGTCGAGCTCGGGGATGCCCAGCAGCTGGAAGCAGACGGGCGGCCCGCCGCGGTCGCGCGCCAGCAGCGCCAGGGCGGCGGCCAGGCCGCCACCGGCGCTCTGGCCGCCGATCCCGACGTGGGCGGCGTCGACGCCGAGCTCGTCGGCGTGCTGGTGCACCCACGTGAGCGTCGCGTAGCAGTCCTCCAGCCCGGCGGGGAAGGGGTGCTCCGGGGCGAGCCGGTACTCCGGCGTCACGACCACGACGTCGAGGGCCCGCGCCAGCGCCGCCGAGCCGGCCAGCTGCATCTCGATGCTGCCGACGATGAAGCCGCCGCCGTGGATGTCGATGAAGGCGGGGCGGGGACCGTCAGCCGCCGAGCTGCGGTAGATCCGGACGAGCACCTCGGGTGCGTCCTCCGGCCCGGGGATCGTGCAGTCCTCGACGTCGACGCCCGTCAGGTCGACGGAGGCGTTGAGCGGAGCGAGCAGGGCGTCGAGGCTGGCCCGGGCCGAGGCCGGGTCGCGGAGCCCGAGCGGCGGGATGAGCTCCACGAACGGGGCCAGCTCCGGATCGATGGCATAGGGCATCTGCCCATCTTGCCACCGGACGCGAAAGAGGGACGGGCGAACCCGTCCCTCTTCCGCATGCTGCTGGAGGCGTGCTCAGGTGGCGTCGCCGATGGAGTTGCCGACGTTGCTGAAGCCTTCGTTGGCCTCCTCGCCGAGGAAGCGGATGCCGACGATGCAGGCGACCGCGATGAGGGCGACGAGGAGGGCGTA
>JAUXRW010000149.1 GCA_030681555.1 Acidimicrobiales bacterium | reverse complement strand
GTTCGACTACATCGAGGTCTTCTACAACCGCTCACGCCACCAGGCCGGCCTCGACGACCGCACCCCCGCCGAGACCTACGCTGCCCACCGAGCAGCCTGATCTACCGAAACCCCGTGTCCACGAGATCGTGGCAACTCCAGGTACAGCGCCATGATCTCGGCGCGGGTCACGTCCTCGAGTTCGCGCCCGTAGGGGGCCTCCGGCACGATCACAGCAGGGCCAGGCTACGGCCGGTTGGGCGGGGGCCTCCGCTCGACAATGCGCCGGGCGATCTCGTTGAGCTTCACGTTTTCTCGCTGCGAGGCCTTCCGGAGCAGGTCGAAGGCCTCGTCGGCCGTCATGTTTCGAGAGCCCGCCATGAGGATCCCCTTGGCTTGCTCGATGACGGCTCGGCTCTGCAACGCCTGGTTCAGGTTCTCGCTGAGGTCGAAGGCGGTCCAGTACGCCGAGACGTTGGCCAGCACGACCGAGGTCGCTGCGGCCAGGTTCCGGCCCAGCAGCTGGTCTGCATCGGAGAACGCGTCGGGCTTGGGGGAGTAGAGGTTGAGCGCTCCGATGCCGGTATCGCCGCTCACCATGGGCAGCGACAGGGTGCTGGCGATGCCG
The DNA here is from genome assembly GCA_030681555.1 of Acidimicrobiales bacterium. Taxonomy (GTDB): domain Bacteria; phylum Actinomycetota; class Acidimicrobiia; order Acidimicrobiales; family VFJN01; genus VFJN01. Next base: position 10,500 of record JAUXRW010000149.1, on the reverse strand, counting down.
TGCTCGAGGCAGGCCGCCACGAACCCCGGGTAGGCGGCGGTGGCCTCGTCGTCGAACTCCGCGAGCAGCACCGGTTCCTGTGTGCGCCAGGCGTCGAGACACGGGCCCTTGCCCTCTCGGTACTGCGCCGCGTCGATCTCCGGGGAGTCCTCGTCGGTGTAGATGGCCGTCGTTGGCTGCTCGTCCTCGCCGAGCATCGACATCCCCGCGACCGAAGCCGCGGGGACCGCTTCGAGCGTGACCTCTGCGATCCGGTGGAGGGTGTCACCCACCGTCGTCTCCGTGACCTGGAAGGCTGTTAGCGCGGCCAGGGCGTTCGTGTAGCTGTCGTCTGACATGGATGCATCTCCTCGGCGGAGCCATCCATGCGGATCAGGGACAACGGCGTCAGGAGCAGCCTAGGCCCAATGGCGGTCTCCCTCTTGCAGCCGCGATGACCGGGGGACCCGCTGGGCCGACTCGGGATCCCCGAGCAGGAGCCTGTGCAGGTAGGCGCCGTCGGCCAGCAGCACGCCGCGTCGCCCGTCTCCGAGGGCGCTGTCTCGTTCTCGCTGTAGCGTTCCTGCAGCCGCAGGCCGGGCACGATGACAGCCGGGTCCCCGTCGACGCCCAGGCGGGCCGCCACAGGTCACAGCCCACAGATCGACGGAGATCTCGGGCGGGTTGGAGGTCCCGCTGGCGCACAGGTGGCGAACAGGGGAGCCGCGGGGTCCGTCTCGGCGTGCACTGCGATCGACCCCTCCATCTCGTTCGGTGCATCAGCGACGGTGCGCGGGGGTCCGGGGCAGCAGATGCGCGCCGGGTCCAGCGTGCCCCGAGCCCGAGCTCCGGTCGGGGGGGTTCGCCGCCCGAACCCGGCTCCCGCGCCAGCGCCCACCGGTGACCGTGAGGGACCGGTCAGAGCTCGACCTGGGTCCCCACCTCGTAGACGCGCTCGTTGGGCAGCTTGAAGAAGCGGGTGGCGCTGTCCGCCCCTCGGTGAAGGACCGTGTAGAGGTGCTCCAGTGCCGGGTGCATGCCTTTGAGGTCGCCCTGGCTGACGGACTCCCGGCCGACGAAGTAGGTGGCGTCCGCGAGGTCGAGCGGGCGGCCGTCGACCTCGACCTGGGCGAGCCCGCCGGGGATGTCGAGCTCATCCAGGTAGCCGAAGCACAGGACCACCTGGTGCAGCCCCGGCCGGAGCGTGCTGACCAGCCGACGCCCGTCGTCCGGGATGTGGGGCGCGTCGCCGACGTCGATGGACAGGAGGATCGTCTCCTCGTGCCGGACCTTGTTGTGCCGGAGGTTGTTGATCAGCGCGGGCGGGGCCTTGCCGGCGTCCTTGAAGAGGAAGACGGCCGTCCCGGGCACGCTGGCGACGTCGGCGAACTCGTCGACGACGTCCTCGACGCTGCGCTCCGCCCGCCGGATGCGTTCGGCCACGATCTGACGGCCACGTCGCCACGTCGCCATCTGGATCGACAGCGCGAGGCCGATGAGGAGGGGGAACCAGCCGCCGGCCGGGATCTTCGGCACGTTGGCGGCGAGGAAGGCGCTGTCGACGAGGAGCAGCGGCATGATGACGAGCAGGGCCTTGGCCAGCGACCAGCCCCATCGGTTGCGGACCACCACGAAGAACAGGACGGTCGTGATCACCATCGTCGCCGTCACCGCGATGCCGTAGGCCGCCGCCAGGTTGCTCGAGCTCCGGAAGCCGAGGACGAGGCCGACGGACCCCACCATGAGGGCCCAGTTGACGAGGGGCACGTACACCTGGCCCTGGTGGTGGGCCGAGGTGTGCAGCACCTTGAGGCGCGGCAGGAAGTCGAGCTGGACGGCCTGGACGGTGAGCGAGAAGGCGCCCGAGATCAGCGCCTGCGACGCGATCACCGACGCCATCGTGGCCAGCAGAGCCAGCGGGGTGACGCCCCAGTCCGGGGCCAGTCGGTAGAACGGGCTCTCGATGGCCTCGGGGTCGTCGATGAGCAGTGCGGCCTGGCCGAAGTAGTTGCACAGCAGCCCAGGTAGCACGATGGCGTACCAGACGTGCATGATCGGCCGCCGGCCGAAGTGGCCCATGTCGGCGTAGAGCGCCTCGCCGCCGGTGACGACGAGGAAGATGCTGCCGAGCGCGAGGAAGCCCTTCTTCGGCTCGGCCTGGAACAGGTCGACGATGTGGATCGGGTTGATGGCCTCCAGGACGCCCGGGTGCTGGATGATCTGGTTGAGGCCGAGGATGCCGAGCGTGGCGAACCACACCACCATCACGGGCCCGAACACGCGGCCGACGGCCTCCGTGCCCCGCTTCTGCACCATGAAGAGGCCCACGAGAATGGCGCAGGCCACGGGCAGCACCCACGCCTCGAAGGCGGAGGACGCCACCTCGAAGCCCTCCACCGCGCTGAGCACGGAGATGGCCGGCGTGATGAGCCCGTCGCCGTAGAGCAGGGCCGTGCCGAACACGCCGAGGAGCACGAGGCCCCCGGCGGCGCCCGCTCGAGACCGGGGCATCACCAGAGCCGTGAGGGCGAGGATGCCCCCCTCGCCGTGGTTGTCCGCCCGCATGACGAGGGCGAGGTACTTGATCGAGATGATGATCACGAGCGCCCAGAAGGCGATCGAGGCCACGCCGAGGGCGTTCGTCTCCACGACCGGGAGGTCCTGGTGCTCGAAGGCCTCCCGGAAGGCGTAGAGCGGGCTCGTGCCGATGTCGCCGAAGACGACGCCCAGGGCGCCGAGGGCGAGGGCGGCGCCGCCGGTGCGCCGGGGTCGGTGCGATGCGGCGGTCGAGGGGGCGGGCGTCGTCACGGGCTACAGGCGGCGCGCCACGAGGCGCGCCAGGACCTCGACGACCTCCTGCTCGATGCTGGTGTCGCCGAAGGCCACCGTCTCGAACGAGGCGACGCGACTGCCTACTCGAAGGTGGACGATGTACCCGCTGATCGGCTGAGGGAGCCCGACGCCGGTGACCTGGGCGGCGAAGGTCTGGTCACCCAGGCTGGGAAACGACATCGGCTCGAGGCGGACCGTGCTCCCCTCGACCGCGTAGGCCCGGCAGGAGTCGATCGTCTGGGCCACGAGGTCGACGTAGGCCTGCGCCTCGTCGTCGTGGGCGAACCGGGAGACGGCGTTGATGATGAACGGACCGCCGGCGCCCATCGAGAAGCCGGAGCGGGCGACCTCGGCGGGGACGATCACCGAGGCGGGTCGTCGGCCGGCACAGATGTCCTCCGTAGCGGCGTCGTGGGCCTGCTCCGCCCAGCCCGCCGGAAGGTCGTTGAGCGTCAGTACGGCCTCTGCGAGCGGAGAGGCATCGGGGTCTTCGACCGCCACGGGTTCGGCGGCCTCGCTCAGGGTCCGAGCCCGCTCGGGCTCGGCGTCGCGGAGCTTGGTGTAGCCGAGGTAGAGCAGCCCCACCACCCCGGCCAGGAGCAGCGCCCGGACAGCGACCCGTGCGGCGAGCGGAGCGGACCGTCCCCGGCGTGCGGCCACCCGGGTGGTGCCGGCGCGATGCGACGCGTCCACCCGGGGCCCCCAGGTGCGAGGGGTCGGGGCCCGCTCGGCGTTCGGGCGGGGGGTGGGCCGAGCGCGGACCGCCGCCTTCGCAGGCTGCTGGGGCCCGTGACGACGGTCGCGCGACGCGTCGTCTCCGCTTGCGGGGGCTCGGGTAGCGGTGCCGCCCGGAGCGGGTCGCTGGGCCATCCGCTTCGCCGTCGCCTTCCGCGTGCGCCCGCCGACGGCCGGGGTGGGCTTCGCAGTCGAAGGTCGGGCGGCGGTGGAGCGCTCGATCTGGATCGGAGCCGGCGCCGCAGCCGGCGCCGCCTTGCCTCCCGGCTTGACCGCAGCCTGGTCGAACCCGGCGGGGAGCGGCATGCGGTCGTCGGTCCAGTCGTCGCCGTCCCACCAGCGCAGGTGGTCCGGATCGTCGCTCTGGCGATACCAGCCTGCCGGTGTCACCTCGTCGTCGCTGCCGGTCAACGGCCTCCCTCTCGTGCGCTGCGGCCTCGTCCAGCCGGCGTCGCAGACTAGTGGTCAGCAGCGGGGCCCCGCCTCGTCCCGCTCGGGCCAAGACGCCGGTAGGTTCGGACCGATGTGCGGCCGGTACGTCTCCGCCACGCCCCCGGATCAGATCGCGGCCTACTTCGCGACGGGTGCGCCCGAGGCGCTCCTCGAGCCGTCGTACAACGTGGCGCCGACGGACGACGTCTACGCCGTGCTCGCCGACGGGGGCCTCCGCCACCTCGATGCCTTCCACTGGGGCCTGGTGCCCTACTGGGCCAAGGACGCCAAGATCGGTTCCCGGATGATCAACGCCCGGGCCGAGACCGTGGCGACGAACAACGCCTTCACGTCGGCGTTCCAGAAGCGCCGCTGCCTCGTGCCTGCGGACGGCTTCTACGAGTGGGCCAAGCGGCCGGGCCAGAAGACCAAGCAGCCCTACTTCGCCCATCCCCCCGACGGCGGGCTCTACGCCTTCGCTGGCCTGTGGGAGGTGTGGAAGGGGCCGAACCGCGACCAGCCGCCCCTCCGCTCCTGCACCATCATCACGACCGACGCCAACGACGCGATGACCTCGGTCCACGACCGGATGCCGGTGATCCTCCCCGAGTCGGCGTGGGATGCGTGGCTCGACCGCGACAACGACGACGTGGCGCTCCTCGGGCGGCTGCTCGTCCCTGCCCCTCCCCAGATCATCACCCTCCGCCCCGTCGGCACTGCGGTGGGCAACGTCCGCAACAACGGGGCGCAGCTGCTCGACGAGGTCGAGGTCGAGCCCTAGGCCGGCTCGGCAGGGACGTGGGCCTCGTGCCCCTGGGCCCGGAGCGTGGCCCGGATCAGCGTGGCGTTGGCGTCGAGCTCGACCGGATCCGGGCTTGGGTCGGCGTTGGCAAAGCTCATCTGGCTGAGGTCGTGGAACGGCACCAGGTGCACGTGGGCGTGGGGCACCTCCTCGCCGACCACGAGCACGCCGACCCGACTGGGCCGGAACGCCTCCCGCAGCGCGGTGCCGATCACCTGGGCGACGCTCCACATGTGAGCGTTGAGCCTGTGGTCGAGGTCGAGCCAGTGGTCGACGGGCTCGATGGGCACGACGAGCGTGTGTCCGGGCGCGAGCACCGCGATCGGAAGGAACGCCACGGCCCGGTCGTCCCGCCACACGAAGCGACCGGGGATCTCACCGTCGATGATCCTCGTGAAGATGGTCGTCATGGCCGCACTCTAGGGTTGGGGCCGTGGTGACCGACCCCCGACCCGCCAGCGCCGAGTCCGGCGAGGATCGCGTCCTCACCATCCCGAACGTCATCACCGTCGTCCGGCTCTCCCTGCTGCCGGTGTTCCTCTGGCTGCTGTTCGGCCGCGACGACCGCGCCAGCGCTGCCTGGCTGCTCGCCGCGCTCGGCACCACCGACTTCCTCGACGGGTACATCGCCCGCCACTTCGACCAGGTCTCCGAGCTGGGGAAGGTGCTCGATCCGATCGCCGACCGGCTGCTCTTCTTCGTCGGGATCGGCGGGATCCTGCTCGACGGCTCCGTTCCCATCTGGTTCGCCGTCGCCGTACTCGTGCGGGAGATCGGGATCGCGGCCGCCACGCTCGTCCTCGCCGCCATGGGTGCCTCCCGGATCGATGTCACGTGGTTCGGCAAGGCCGGCGCCTTCGGGCTCATGATGGCGTTCCCACTGTTCCTGGCATCGGAGAGCAGCCTCGATTGGCCTGTCGCCCTGGCCTGGGTCACCGGCCTGCCCGCCCTCGCCTTCTCGTACTACTCCGTCGTGCTGTACGTGCCCCTGGCCCGCCAGGCGCTGCGCGAGGGCCGAGCTGTCTCTGGAGCCGCTGCATGAAGGCCGTGATCATGGCCGGGGGCGAGGGGACGCGGCTGCGTCCGCTCACCTCGAACGCCCCCAAGCCGATGATGCCGCTCGTGAACGAGCCGATGATGGAGCACATCGTCCGGCTGCTGAAGTCGCACGGGTTCGACGAGATCGTCGTCACCGTGGCCTTCATGGCCAACCACATCCGCGCGTACTTCGGGGACGGCTCGGAGTACGGCGTCCGGATGGTCTACGCCACGGAGGAGACGCCTCTCGGCACCGCCGGCTCGGTCCGCAACGCCATGGACGAACTCGACGAGCGGTTCCTCGTCATCTCGGGCGACGTCCTCACCGACGTCGACCTCGGCGCCCTCGTCCAGGCCCACGACGACAACAAGGCCCTGGCCACGATCGGGCTGGTGCGGGTCGAGAACCCGCTCGAGTTCGGGATCGTCATCACCCGGGAGGACGGCTCGATCGAGCGGTTCCTCGAGAAGCCCTCGTGGGGCCAGGTGTTCAGCGACACGATCAACTCGGGGATCTTCGTCCTCGAGCCGGAGATCTTCGACTACATCGCCGCCGATCGGGCGGTCGACTTCTCCTCCGAGGTGTTCCCCGCCCTGCTCGACGACGGCTCCCGCCTCTTCGGTCAGGTCGCCGAGGGCTACTGGGAGGACGTCGGCACGCTCGAGGCCTACCTGCGGTCCCACAAGGACATCCTCGACGATCGGGTGCATGTCGCCGTGCCCGGGTTCGAGATGGGCGACGGCGTGCACGTGGGGGAGGGGGCGGAGATCCACCCCGAGGCGAAGGTGGTCGGCCCCGCGGTGATCGGCGAGAACTGCCGCATCGAGGCGGGCGTACGCCTCGGGCCCTACACGGTGCTCGGCACGAACGTCCGCGTGCGGGCCAACGCCGACCTCGAGCGGGTGGTGGTCCACGACAACTCGTACCTGGGTGAGGGCGTGCGCCTGCGCGGCGCCATCGTCGGCCGCAGCTGCGACCTGCGCGGTGGCATGCGGGGCGAGGAGGGTGTCGTCCTCGGCGACGAGTGCTTCGTCGGGGAGCACGCAGTGCTCGCCGCCGGCGTGAAGGTGTACCCCTTCAAGACGGTCGAGGCCGGCGCGGTGGTGAACTCCTCGATCGTCTGGGAGTCTCGCGGCTCGCGGTCGCTGTTCGGGCGCCTCGGCGTGGCCGGCCTGGCGAACGTCGACATCACCCCGGAGCTGGCCGCGCGGGTGGCCATGGCCTACGCCACCACCCTGAAGAAGGACAGCACCGTCATCGTCTCGCGCGACTCGAGCCGGTCGGCCCGGATGCTGAAGCGGGCGATGATGGCGGGCCTCAACGCATCCGGGGTCAACGTCCTCGACCTCGAGGTGGCGTCGGTCCCGGTGACGAGGTTCGTCATCCGGCGCCCGGAGGTGGCCGGCGGCATCACGCTGCGGCTCGTCGAAGGCGATCCCCAGTCGTGCGTGATCCGGTTCTTCGACACGAACGGCATGGACATCACCGAGGACGCGCAGCGCAAGGTGGAGCGGCTCCTCATCCGGGAGGACTTCCGGCGGGTGTTCCCCACCGAGATCGGCGACATCGACTTCCCGCCGCGTGCCCTGGAGCAGTACACGTCGGCCCTCGAGGCCACGGTCGACATCACGGCGATCCGCGCGGCCCACTTCAAGGTGGTGGTCGACTACTCCTACGGCTCGACGTCTTTCGTCATGCCGAACGTGCTGGCCAAGCTCGGCGCCGACATCCTCGCCGTCAACCCGTACGCCTCCACGCCCGGCACCCTCGACCTCGATCGGCACGCCCACGCCGAAAACGTGGCCAGCCTGGTCCGGGCCTCCGGGGCCCACCTGGGCGCCGTGCTCGACCCCGACGGAGAGCACCTCACCCTCATCGACGACGCAGGGCACGTGCTGTCCGACGGGGAGTCGCTCCTTGCCCTGCTCACGCTCGTCAGCGATCACCTGCTCGGTGACACCGTGGCACTGCCGGTCAACGTGACGCGCTACGCGGAGGTGATCGCTGAGCCGTTCGGGGTGCGCGTGCGGCGCACGAAGCTCTCGAGCTCGGCCCTGATGGACGCCGCCTCCGAGCCGGGCGTGGGCTTCTCCGCCAGCACCGACGGCGGCTTCATCCTCCCCGGCTTCCTGCCCGCCTTCGATGCCGCGGCCACGCTCGTCAAGGTGCTCGAGCTCCTCGCCCGCTCGGGCAGCCGCCTCTCCACGGTCGTGGACGGGCTACCCCGACCCCGCCTGGCCCGGGAGACGGTGGTGACGCCGTGGGAGCAGAAGGGCATGGTCATGCGGACGCTCGTCGAGATGAGCAAGGACCGCGAGGTGCAGCTGATCGACGGCGTGAAGGTGCGGCACGACGACGGCTGGGCCCTCGCCCTGCCCGATCCCGAGGAGCCGGTCACGCACATCTGGGCGGAGGCCGCCACGGAGGCCGAGGCCAAGGCGCTGGCCAAGGAGTACGCCCGCCGCATCCGGCAGATGCTGCGCTGACTCCTGCCCCCGTGGCGCGAACTCTCGACCAGGCGTCGAGGGTTTCGGCGTTCCTGTAGCCTCCCAGCCATGCAGATCCCGGACGACCTCCGCTACTCGTCTGACCACGAGTGGGTCCGCGTCGAGGGCGGCAAAGCTCGCGTCGGGATCACGGACTACGCCCAGGACGCCCTCGGCGACATCGTCTTCGTGGACCTGCCCGAGGTGGGCGCAGCGGCGGTGGCCGGGGACTCGGTGAGCGAGGTCGAGTCCACCAAGTCCGTCTCGGACATCTACGCGCCGCTCACCGGCACCGTGAGCGAGGTCAACGCCGAGCTGGCCGACGCCCCCGAGCGGCTCAACGAGGATCCGTACGGCGAGGGTTGGATCTTCGTGCTCGAGCTCGACGACACCGCCCAGCTCGACGGCCTGATGGACGCCGCCGCCTACCGCGCCGTCGTGGACGGGTAGGCCTCGTGGCCGTCGTGACGTGCCCGCACTGCGGGCACCAGAACCCGTTGACGTCGAACTTCTGCTCCTCCTGCGGCGCCGACCTCGACCACGGCAGCGAGCACGGCACAACGATGTCGGTGACCGTCCCGATCGACAGCCCCGCCGAGGAGATCGAGATCGAGCTCGACGAGCTCCCCCCCGGCGTCGGCATGCTCGTCGTCACCCGGGGCCCGAACTCCGGCTCCCGTTTCGCCCTCGACCAGGCCCTCGTCACGGCCGGGCGCCACCCCGACAGCGTCATCTTCCTCGACGACATCACCGTCTCCCGGCGCCACGCCGAGGTGCGCCAGGTGTCCGGCGGCTACGTCGTGGCCGACGTCGGCTCCTTGAACGGGACGTACCTCAACCGCGAGCGCGTGGAGGAGAGCCCCCTCCACGACGGCGACGAGCTCCAGATCGGCACGTTCAAGCTCCTCTTCCTCGCCGGCCGACGGTGAGCGCGCCCATGGCGGACCGCTCCCACCTGTCGATCGGCGAGGTCCTGAGCCTGCTGCAGGACGACTTCCCGGACGTCACGATCTCCAAGATCCGGTTCCTCGAGAGCCAGGGCCTGCTCGACCCCGAGCGCACCCCGTCCGGCTACCGGAAGTTCTACGAGGACGACATCGAGCGGCTCCGCTGGATCCTCCGTCACCAGCGTGACCACTTCCTGCCCCTCAAGGTCATCAAGGACCGTCTGCAGGAGAGCATCGCCCAGGGCCTGGTGGTGCCGCCCGACGAGCCTCCGCCCGCCGAGGGCGCCGGGGGTGGGGCGGACCGTACGCTGTTCGAGGACGCGGCTGCCGCCGCCGAGCCTCCCGACGAGGACGGCGGGCCGCCGCCGAAGCACGCCGCTCCACCCGCGCCTGCACTCCCGACGGGGACCCCGGCGGCCGCGCCGTCGGGGAACGTGGCCCCGGCCTCGCCGTCTCCGGCCGCCGAGAAACCGACCCGTTCCCGCCGCCCGGCCCCCACCATCCCGCCGCTGCCGGCGCCCGAGGAGGCGGTCAATCCCCTCGACGGCGGGCCCACCGGCGTGTCGCTCAGCCTCGAGGAGCTGGCCGCGGCCAGCGGTCTCGACGTTCGAGCCCTGGAGGAGCTGGCCCGCTTTGGGCTGATCGCCGGGCGCAAGATGGGCGGCGACACCTTCTACGACGGCGACTCCCTCGTCGTGGCCCGCTCGGCGGCGGGCTTCGGACGGTTCGGCATCGAGGCCCGCCACCTGCGCATGTACAAGGTGGCGGCCGAGCGGGAGGCCGGCTTCATCGAGCAGGTGGTCATGCCGTTGCTCAAGCAGCGGAACCCGAGCGCGCGGCGCCAAGCCGCTGAGAACCTCGGAGAGATGGCTCGCCTGGGGGAGACCCTGCGGTCCGCGCTCCTCCGCAGCGCGCTGCGGGATCACACCGAACCGCGCTGAACGAGAGCGTCTCCGTGCAGCGCGATCGCCTCCTGGGTTCGGTAGCGTCTGCATCGTGGCCGTGCAGATGGAGCTCGTGGGGATCGAGATGGAACGGCCGCCGAACATCCCGTGCCTCGTGCTGCGTGAGGCGGAGGGCGCGGGCCGCGTGCTGCCGATCTTCATTGGGGGTCCGGAGGCGACGGCGATCGCGTTCGCCCTCGAAGAGGTCGAGACGCCCCGGCCGATGACCCACGACCTGATGAAGGACCTGCTCGACGAGGTCGGCGCCCGCATCGAGCGCGTCACCGTCACCGAGCTCCGTGAC
>JAUXRW010000144.1 GCA_030681555.1 Acidimicrobiales bacterium | reverse complement strand
TCCTGGCCACGTTCTGGGAGAACCACGACCCCACCCAGGGCATGCGGCAGGGCAACGACCGCGGCACGCAGTACCGGTCGGCCGTCTACACCGACGGCGACGACCAGCTCGCCGCCGCCGAGGCCAGCCGGACCGCCTACCAAGGCGTGCTCGGCGAAGCCGGGTACGGCGACATCACCACCGAGATCCGCCCGATCGACGGCGAGCCGCCGGCCCCCTTCTTCTACGCGGAGCCCTACCACCAGCAGTACCTCTCGAAGAACCCGATGGGCTACTGCGGCCTTGGTGGCACCGGCGTGTGCCTGAGTACCCCGCTCGCCTCCGACGACTTACCTTCCACGAGCGAGGCCCGCCCTTAACGGGCAGTAAGCAACGTCTGCCGACATCCGGCGGTTGGGGACACCTCCGCCGGCTTGAGGGGCTGAGTGCCATGGGCAGCCCGGTAAGTGCATCGCAGAACCCAAGGCCCCCAGGGGGACTCGCCACGACCCGGAGAGCTTAAGTTGACCCGCAACGCGGTGGGTCGAGCGGCATGATTTGCGCTGGCCGAGGTGACCTCTTTGACCTGACGGACCGCAGACTCGTCAGGGCGGCCTCGGCGTCGAGACAGGGACTTCCCCTGCCGATGATTCGCGGTGACTCCTCGGGGGGTGCTGCTACCTGCAGCTACGGGCGTGTCTGCACCCTGTCTGCCTCAGCTGCGATGGGCGACACTGGCCACCAATGGTCACCGGGATCGGTCTGCGAGGGCTGATGGACACGAAACTGGTGTGGCGGTCTTAACTTAACGAATCCTCTTTGTGTCAAGGGCGCGGTTCGGGGAGTTCGGTGGGCGCGTCGAAGGATGCCGATCGGTCCTGGCATCTTGGAGTGGTCGTAGGGTCTGGCTGGGTCCGGGAGTGACTGATCCGAAGAGCCGGCTGTTGTGGGGTGTGAGGCCGGTCACGCTGGATTGAGAGTCGTCCCCACGTTGTCCTCCCGGGCCCACCGAACGTTGCGGTGAGGCCGGGGGTTCACCTGGTCGAGTTGCTCGGGGTCAGCGGCGGGTGTCGGCGAGTAGCTGTCGGTAGACGACGTCGCTGATGCGCCGCTTGAGGGCGCGCATCGCTTCCTTCTTCGTCTTGCCCTCGGCTCGCTTGCGCTCGTAGTAGACGCGGCCGGGCGTGTCGTGGGCGAGCTGGGTGAGCGCCGCCGTGTAGAGCGCGTGGTTGATCTGGCGGTTCCCGCGAGGGTTGAGCCGGTGGCGGGCCTGGGGCCCCGAGGACGCCTCGAGCGGGGCGGTGCCGTTGTGCCGGGCGTAGTGCCCGGCCGTCGGGAACCGGCGGACGTCGCCGCTGTGGCCGATGATGATCGCGGCGCCGATCGGGCCGACCCCGTAGACCTCAACGACCGACGTCTTCGACGCGGTGACCGCGGCGACGGTCTGGGTTCGGGTGTCGCGGATGGCTCCGTCGAGGACCTCGATCTCGGCGATGAACTGCGCGCAGGTCGCCACCCTTGCGGCGGTGATCGGGTCGTCGATACGCACGCTGGCCAGGACATCTGTTGCTCGTGCGGCGGTGAGTGATCGGCCGGTGCCGCCCTCGATGAGCAGGCACAGCACGGCGTGGAGTCGTCCGACGGTGCGGGTCCGTTGCGAGATGAGCTGGTGGTAGCGGTCGGCCAGGAGGCGGAGCACGACCCGGTGTTCGCTCTCGGCGCTGATGGTGTTCAGCGCGGTGCTGCGAAGCGCGACGACCGCGGCGGAGCGGGAGTCGTTGGGGTCGGACTTGTCGATCCGGCCGGTGTCCATCAGCCGAACCCGGGCCGAGAGCTTCGGGGGCACGTCGACGACGTGTTCGCCGGCGCCGACGAGCTGTTGGGCGAGCAGCGCCCCGACCCCGGTGGCGCCCTCGATGGCCCACCGTCGTGGTTCGAACGCGGCGGCCCACTCGAGGAGCCGGGCTCGTTGATGGCGGTTCGCTTCGACGCGTAGCTCGCCGACGACGACCTCAGAGGCGTCGACGGCGGTGGCGGTGTGGGAACCCTTGTGAGGGTCGATCCCGATGGTGATCACGGTGTGCTCCAAGCCTGGGGTTGAGTGGGTGGCGCCCCCGGCGGGCAGACCTGATGCGGGGTAGTTGCCGTTCCTCTTTCGAGCCACGCCGGTGGCAGAACCTGACGGGCGGTCGGTTCGCTCGAAAGCCAACGACTGTCGTGGCAGGGCATTCATGAGACACGCCCGTCAGGTCCTCGACGCTACGAAAACACCGTCACGCCGTGCACTCGATCCTCCATCAGGGCAATAGGGGCAGCGCACTATGCTCACGAGGCGGTGCGCACCGCCGCCCGCCGCGGGGAGAGGGACACTGATGGCCATTGCCGTACACATCGTGAACACCGCCAACCCGAACGTGCGCACCCAGTACGAGGACGCCTGGAAGCAACTAGACGAGCAAGACGCCGACCATCCAGCAGGCCGGGTGAGTCACACGGCATGGTTGGTCGGGGACGAGCTCCATGTGCTGGACGTTTGGGAATCGCAGGAGCAAATGGACGCCTTCATGCAGACTCTCGGTCCAATCCTCGAGGGTCAGGGTATGGATCTCGTCGGCCCGCCCGAATCCGGCGAGCTGCTCAACGTGGTTGTCCCGAGCTGACTGATAGTCACCCATCGTCGCGGCGCCATATCTGCCGGTAAGGGTCACACGCAACTCGGCGGCACCGGCCTGAGCTGCCCCGTGGGAAACGATCTATAGCCACGCCACGTGTCACTTCATGCCCCAGGAGATCCATGGACGCACTGCGCACACCGGACGACCGGTTCGTCGACCTGCCCGGCTACCCGTTCAAGGCGCACTACACCGAGATCCCGGACGGTGAGGGCGGCACCCTCCGCGTACACCACCTCGACGAGGGCGACCCGGAGGCACCGGTGGTGCTACTGCTCCACGGCGAGCCCTCGTGGAGCTACCTGTACCGCCACATGATCCCGGTGCTCACCGCTGCCGGGCTGCGGGCGGTGGCGCCCGACCTCGTCGGCTTCGGCCGCTCCGACAAGCCGGCGAAGCGCACCGACTACACCTACGCCCGGCATGTCGCGTGGCTCTCGTCCCACGTCCTCGACCTGCTCGACCTCCGTGACGTCACGCTGGTCTGCCAGGACTGGGGCGGCCTGCTGGGCCTCCGCCTCCTGGCCGCCGAGCCCAACCGCTTCGCCGGCGTCGTGGCCGCCAACACGTTCCTGCCCCCCGGCGACGGCACGCCGAGCGAGGCGTTCCTCGCGTGGCAGAGGTTCTCCCAGGAGGTGCCCGAGATGCCCATCGGCCACATCGTGAACGGCGGGTGCACCACCAAGCTCGACGACGCCGTGATCGCCGCCTACGACGCGCCCTTCCCCGACGAGACCTACAAGGAGGGCGCCCGCCAGTTCCCGGCCCTCGTGCCCACCTCGCCGGAAGCTCCCGAGGCCCCCGCCAACCGTGCCGCGTGGAAGGTACTGGCCGCTTATGAGCGCCCCTTCCTGTGCGCGTTCAGCGACGAGGACAAGATCACGGCCGGCAACGAGCGCC
>JAUXRW010000060.1 GCA_030681555.1 Acidimicrobiales bacterium | reverse complement strand
CATCGGTCGAGCGTCTCGTCGAAGTCCGCCGTGATGGAGACGACGGCGTCGCTGGAGCGCAAGAGGTGGCGCTCGAGCTGCTGCAGCGCCGATCCGAGCAGGAGGCCCGCTTTCGACCGCCGGGCGGCCTCACGGGTCATTGCGATGCTGTAGATGTCCTGGAGCCAGAACACCCAGGGAACGTCCCGGAGGCGGGCCCACGCGCCGAAACCAGCCTTCGCGATGAGTGGATCGTTGCACGAGATCACGAGGTCCGGACGGAAGTCTCGAGCCAGCTTCGTGAACTCTCTCGAGTATCGGATCTCCTGGAGGAGTCGTCGGCCGGTGCGGTATCGCTCGAAGACGTCGCCCACCGAGATGGCGGCGTAGGTCATGTTCGGGTCGTGCGCTCCGTCCTCGAACGATCCCTTGCCGCTGGAATACGAGGCGCATTGGACGTGCAGCACCTCGTTCCCCCGCCGGACCAGGGAGCGGGCCAGCTCGGCCTGAAAGGGATGGCCCGAGAAGTCGTGAACGATGATCCGCATGGGGAGGATGAGTCTGCCAGCGTGAAGTGATTAGAGCCCGACGGGCCGGCCGCCGACCTCAAGCCCCGACCTTCGCGGGTCCGGCACCCGGGCGACTGTGATCAGTCGCGAAAGTTGCTGAACTGGAGGGGCACCCCGAAGTCCCGCTCCTTGAGCGAGGCGATCACCGCCTGCAGATCGTCCCGCTTCTTGCCGATGACGCGGAGTTGCTCTCCTTGCACCTGGGACTGCACGCCCTTGAGCCCGAGCGACTTGATGTGCTTGTTCAACTCGGTCGCCTTGTCTCTGGATATCCCCGCCACCAGCTTCACGACCTGGCGAGCCGCGGCTCCCGACGCCTCCTCCACCTTCTGGTAGTCGAGGGCCCTCAACGAGACCTTGCGCTTCACCAGTTTCTCCTCGAGCAGCTGCCGGAGGGCGGCCAGGCGATCCTCGCTGGAGGAGTGCAGTTTGATCTCGTCGGTGGTCAGCTCGATAATCGTGCCGGTGCCCTTGAAGTCGTAGCGCGTCGCCGTCTCGCGGGCGACCTGGTCCACTGCGTTGCGGACCTCCTGCTGATCGATCTCGGACACCACATCGAAGCTTGGCATGGGTCCAACCGTAGCTCCGCTGCTAACGTCACTCGCCCTGGGTCGGTGCCCGAGTGGCCAAAGGGAACTGGCTGTAAACCAGTCGGCATTGCCTACGGAGGTTCAAATCCTTCCCGGCCCACTGGCGTCGAGAGGGTGCCCCGGCACCCTCTCGAGCGCTGTCCCCAGTCGCTCGAACAGGAAATCGGCCTGGAGGGGCTCGCCTGTTATTCGCGAGGTCTTCACGTCATAGACAGCCCGGAGCCCGAAGCCCCGGTCCACGAGGAAAGCAGTGATGCCAGAGGCGCTCGCTTGGCCCTCGTAAAGCTCCACGAACGAGTTCGACGATCACATGGGTGATGCGCTCGAGCGTGCTCGGCCCGCCCTGCAACACGGCAAGCTCGGCTCCCTGGGTGTCGAGCTTGAGGAGCCAGGGCCCTGAGGGGAGGTCGGAGCGGTCCTGGATGAGGTCGTCAAGGCGAGCGATCGGGACCTCCAGCGTGCCCGCCCCCTTCGTGCCGGGAAACTCGGCCACCTGCCGGTCCGCCACGGGCAGGAGCGAGGAGCTGTCGTCGGCATCAGTGATGTAGAAGGTCTGCGAGCCCGCCCGGTCGGACAGCGCGACCGGCACGCATTCCACGCTGCGGTCGCCGGCGAAGACGTTACGGAGCCGCTCCACCGAGGACGGCAGCGGCTCGAACGACACGATGACGGCTTGCGCAAAGAGCTGGCGGGCTACGAGAGCAAATTGCCCCACGTTGCCACCTACGTCGAGGACCACGGACATCTGCGGCAGCTGACGGAGCAGGGGCTGGTGCTCCACGGCGGCCAGCACCTTCTGGCGGAGGGCGTGGCGGTACAGCGGGTGGCGCAATGCCTCCCGCACCTTTACCAACCTCTTGGCCTGCAGGGCGAGGTTCACCGGGTCAGGTGCCCGCCGCGCCGACCCGCACACCCCCGACGCCCCGGAGGTCGCGCCCTCCCTGCATGAGGAACCACTGGTACGTGGAGCGGATTCCCTCCGCCAGCTCGATGCTCGCGCGCCACCCCAGGGCGTTGATCTTGGACACGTCGAGCACCTTGCGGGGCATGCCGTCGGGCTTCGATGGGTCGAACACGAGCCGTGCGTCTGGGTGCACCATGTCCCGGACCGTCTCGGCCACTTCGCGGATGGTCTGGTCGATGCCGGTGCCGACGTTGATGTGGCCGAGCTCGCTGTAGTGCTCCATCAGGAAGAGGCAGGCGTCAGCGAGATCGTCGACGTGCATGAACTCCCGCATCGGTGTCCCGGTGCCCCACACCTCAACCTCGTCCACGCCGGCCAGCTTGGCGTCGTGGAACTTCCGCATGAGGGCTGGCAGCACGTGGCTGCTGGCGAGATCGAAGTTGTCGCCCGGACCGTAGAGGTTGGTGGGCATGGCCGAGATGAAGTCGGCGCCGTACTGCGTACGGTAGGTGTCGCACAGCTTGATCCCGGCGATCTTGGCCAGCGCATAGCCCTCGTTGGTGGGTTCGAGGGGCCCGGTGAGCAGGGCGTCCTCCCGGATCGGCTGCGC
>JAUXRW010000133.1 GCA_030681555.1 Acidimicrobiales bacterium | reverse complement strand
CCTCGCGTTCTCGGTGGTGCTCGCAGCGGGCCTGCGCGGCGTCGAGGAGGGGTACGACCTCCCGGCCGAGACGTCCGCCAACCTCTACCAGCTCACCCCCGAGCAGCTCCTCGCCGAGGGCATCTCGGTCCTCCCCGGCTCGCTGGCAGAGGCGCTCGACGAGATGGAGCGCTCGGACCTGGTGGCCGATGCGCTCGGCGAGCACGTGTTCGAGTGGTTCATCCGGAACAAGCGCGCCGAGTGGCAGGAGTACAAGACCCAGGTCTCGCAGTTCGAGCTCGACCGGTACCTGCCGCGCCTCTGATTTCCACGCACACCATGGAACCCCTTCTTCTCTACCCCGACCCGGTGCCGCCGGAGCTGGCGCAGTCGCTCGACCTCGGTGGGTACCCGTGGAAGGCGGTGGCCGGCGAGGCCGCGGTGGTCGGCGCCGAACCGGAGGACGGCTGGTCGGGCGCGGTGGTCGTCGCCGCCGACGACCCCGACGGCGCGTTCGCCGTCTGCCGGGCGCTGCGCAAGCGGGACATCCCGCTGGAACCGCTGCTGCTCCTCGTCTCGGGCGCGCAGCTGGCCGACCTCGAGCTGCGCGAAGACCTCTTCGACGACTTCTGCCTCTACCCGTTCCAGCCACGAGAGCTCGACGCGCGGCTCAAGCACCTCTTCTGGCGGACTGGCCAGGGCACCCGTCCGGAGCTCGTCGAGTACGGCGACCTGCTGCTCAACCTCGAGACCTACCAGGCGGCGATCGGCGGCAAGCCGCTCGACCTCACCTACATGGAGTACGAGCTCCTGAAGTTCCTCGCAGGGCACCCGGGGAAGGTCTTCACCCGCGAGACCCTGCTGTCGCGGGTGTGGGGCTACGAGTACTACGGCGGAGCCCGCACGGTCGACGTCCACATCCGGCGGCTGCGAGCCAAGCTCGGCGAGGAGCACGCCAACCTGATCCAGACCGTGCGCTCCGTCGGCTACCGCTTCGGGCAGAGCCGCTGGGGCGTGTGAGTCGGTGCGGCCGCCTTAGGGCCGCCGCACCGAGCGGGCCTTCGGCCTTCGGGATCAAAGCGGAGCTTGTCACCCGAGCTGCATGGACGCTCTGGGGGGGGGGCGACGCAACGTCGGCTCGCAAGGCGGCTGCGCCGCGAGGCCCGTAGGCGAGGGCGGCGCCCCTCCCGCACCTCGCGCCCGCCATGCAGCTGATCGACGGATCCGACGTTGCGACCGACGGGCGGAAAGGCAGGGGTCAGGTGTTGAGCTCGAGGAGCTCGCTGCCCTCGTGACGGGCCTCGCCGTCCGCCTTGAGGGCCCAGCCCAGGAGGGCGGCCACGGCCAACCCCTGCAGGATCATGGCGATCGGGATCACGACCAGGATCACCAGGGCCAGGACGATGGCGCCGCTCATCTAGCCATCCTGCCCGACGTGGGCCCACGCTTCCAGCTCCACCAGGGCGCCGAGCGGGAGCTCGGCCACGCCGACGGCGGAGCGAGCCGGCCGGTGGTCGCCGAAGCACTCGACGTAGATCTCGTTCATGGCGCTGTAGTCCGTGCCGAGGTGGCGGAGGAACACGGTCGTCTTGACGACCGAGTCGAGCGACGCACCGTGCTCCTCCAGCAGCACGGCGAGGTTGGCGATGGCCTGGCGCAGCTCGCCTTCGAGGCCGCCACCGACGAGCTTGCCACCGTCGATGCCGACCTGACCGGAGACCACGAGCCACTCGCCGGCTCGCACGGCGGGGGTGTAGGGACCGACGGGGTTGGCCATGGACCCAGCCTCGCACGCGAGGTCAGCGCCAGCGGGCGCCGGTGGGCCAGTCCGGGGTGCAGCCCTCGTGCAGCCATGCCGCCGCGGCGACCGCTGCGAAGACGGCGTCGGAGCCGCGCACCGGCGGCCCGTCGCCCCGCTCGACCTCGACGCTGATCGCCGGCGTGTCGACAGCCCGCAGGACGCCGAACGAGCGGATGGTGAGGTCGTGGACCTCGCCGGCGTCGTCGACTGCGATGCCCTCGGACGACATCCACGACAGCGCCATGTGCGCGGCGCCCGTGCAGTACGAGCGGAGCACGACCTCGTCGAGCACGTCGCCGGCCCGCACCCGCACCCGCACCTCCCCGGAGGCGGTGATCTCGGCCTCGGCGACCGCCCCGGAGTGCGGGTCGACGACGGGGGCGGCCGACCCGCGTGCGCCGGCCAGCAGCACCACCGCCTCCGCCCACCCCGCCGCGCGGAGCGAGGCGCTGGTCGGAGGACCGATCCGGTCCACCTCCTCGACGACGAGCGAGGGAGCCACCGACGCGATCGCCTCTGCGACGCCGGGCGTGCGCACCACCCGGAGGGCACCGGAGCCGTCGGGCCTGGCCCCGGCCGCCACCGGCGGCCGCTTCGGGCCGAACCGCACGATGTCCTCGCGCCCGAGCAGCACCCGGACGGGCCGGCCGTGGCGGTCGGCCAGCGTGCGGGCGGCGGCCGCGACGACGCTCGCCTCCTTGCCCCCGAAGGCGCCGCCGTTGGCGAGCGGTGTGTGGGGCTCGGCGCCGGGCTCGCACCACGAGGCGTCCGGCTCGAGGTAGGCCGGCTCCACCCACGACGTGCGCAGCGTGGCCGCCCACTCGCCGGGCGGGACCTCGAGCGGAGGCGTCGCATCCACGGTCGTGCGACGACCCTGCACCTTGCCGGCGATGGCCCGGGCCTCGGCGAGGGACGCGCCGACGGCCCAGTCGCCCCGCCCGTCGAGGACGGCCACGAGGGCGTCGGCCGGTGCGGTGTCGTCGGCGAACCCGCCTCGACCCAGGGCGATGGCAGGCTCCACGGCCTGCGGCGTGCCGCCCTCCAGAGCGGCCCGAGCGGCGGCGCCCACCGACGTGCGCACGGCGACGGGCGCAGCGCCGGTGACGATGTCCCACGCGTCGAGGATCGTCCGCCATCCGGTGCAGCGGCAGAGGTGGGCGAGCAGGGCATGCTCGACGGCGGCGTGGCCCTCCGGCCCCGCCGCCGCCCCCGTGGCTCGCAGGCCCTCCAGCCGGCACACGATGCCCGGGGTGCAGAAGCCGCACTGGCTCCCGCCGGTGGCGCACAGCGCGTCCGCCCACCGGCTCCGGAGCGGCTCGTCCAGCCCATCGACGGTCGTGACGGCGCGCCCTGCCACCCGCCGGGCCGGCGTCACGCAGGCCACGCGTGGCTGGCCGTCGACCAGGACGGTGCAGCACCCGCACTGGCCCTGTGGGCTGCAGCCGTCCTTCGGGGAACGCAGCCCGAGGTCCTCGCGCAGCACGTCGAGCAGCGACACGCCCCGATCCGCCACCTCCACCTGCTGCCCGTCGACCTCGAGCTGGAGCGTCGGGCGAGGGCCGGTGGTCATCGACGGCAGGATAGGTTCGGCCGGATGCGCTCCCACCCCGAGCCCCTGTCCCGTCGCCGGTTCGTCGCGGCGGGCGCCGTGACGGCGGGTGCCGTGCTCCTCGGCGCCTGCTCGTCCGGGGACGACGACGAGGCCACGACCGACACCTCCGACGGCGACGGTCCCGCCTCCTCGGGCAGCGGCGACTACAGCCTGATCCCGTTCCTGAACGACAAGGTGCTGGCGGCCGGCGCCATGAGCCGGGTGCCGTTCGCCCTCGCCGACGCGGACGGCCTGCTCCCGACCGATCAGCTGCCGGAGGCGCTCGAGGTCAGCGTGCTCGACCGCACCAACGGGCGCTCGTCGAACGCCGTGCGCGTCCCGCGGCACGATGACGGCCTCGAGCGGGCCTACTTCCCCCTCGAGCTCACCTTCGACCAGCCCGGCGTCTACACGCTGCAGACCGAGTACGAAGGCGCCCCCGCCGAACTGTCGGTGCAGGCCTACCCCGAGAGCGAGATCCGGCTGATCCGTGGCGGTGTCGCGATGCCGCCGCTCGAGACCCCCACGGTGACCGACGCCCGCGGCGTCGACCCCATCTGCACCCGGGAGCCGGCGTGCCCGCTCCACGACGTGACGGTGGCTCGGGCGCTGCAGGCGGGCCAGCCGCTCGCGCTGCTCATCGCCACGCCCGCCTTCTGCCAGATCACGATCTGCGGTCCGGTGCTCGACATCCTGCTGGACGGGATGGGCGCCCACCCCGGCATCACGTACCTCCACGCCGAGGTGTACACACAACCGCAGGTCAGCCTCGAGTCCTTCGCCCCGGCTGTGACCGAGCTGGCGCTGCCGCAGGAGCCGGTGCTCCTGCTGGTGGGCGCGGACGGCGTCGTCCGTGAACGGATCGACGTGATCTTCGACCGGGTGGAGCTGGACGACAAGCTGGCCGCGCTGCGCGACGCCTGAGGCTCAGGCGGCGACGACGGGCCCAGCGACCGATCAGCGGCAGTGATGGATCAGCTGAAGGACTTGCCACAGCCGCAGCTGCGCTGGGCGTTCGGGTTCTCGATGGCGAACCCCGCCCCCTGGAGGCCGTCCTTGAAGTCGAGCGTGGCGCCCTTGAGGAGCTCGGCGCTGGCTTCGTCGACGACGACGCGGACGCCGCCCTCGTCGGTGAGGCGATCATCGGCGGAGATGTCCGTGTCGAAGAACATCTCGCAGCTGAAGCCGGAGCAGCCCCCGGGCCGGACGGCGACCCGGAGCGCCAGCTCGGGCTCGCCCTCTGCGGCGATGAGGTCCTTGACCTTCGTGGCTGCGGTATCGGTGAGGGTGATCACGACGAGGGCCTCCTGCGCGTCCGTGCGAACGGTCCCGATGCTACCGGGGTGCGAGCGCGATCTCGACCTGGCAGGGCCTTCGGTGGGCCAGATCGTGGAATTCCGCCACGGAGCCTCCGCCCCGGGTGTCGACAATCCCCTCGACCAGGCCCCGATGGAGACCGCACACCAGCTCGGGGTTGGCCTCGGCCAGCTCGCGGAAGGGGCAGCGGGTGAAGCCCACCGTCACCCCGTGGTCGTCGGCCACCGCCGCCGGGTCGAAGCCGAGCGAGGCGAGCTCGTTGATGAGCGCGTCCTCGCAGGAAACGCCCGGTTGCCGGAGCGCGGCCGCTTCGCCCTGCTCGCGACCGGCCTCCACCGCATCAGCTGCGGGCAGGCCCGCGGAGGAGGCGAGGCGCAGCAGCATGTGGGCCAGCACCGGGAAGGCGGGCGGCTCGAACCCGAGGGCCGGCGCATCTGGAGCCAGCGAGTACCGGTGATGCGGGCGACCCACCGCGCCGCGGGCGTCGGTGACGACCTCGAGCAGCCCGACCTCGCGCATGCGCTCGAGGTGGGGCCGGACCGTGTTGGGGTGGAGGTCGAGGCCCTCCGCGATCTGGGCCGTGGCCAGCGGCATCGAGGCCCGCGCCAGCTCCAGGTAGATCGCGTAGCGCGTGTTGTCGCCGAGGGCCTTCAAGATCTCGAGGCGAGGCGCCGGCGGGGCAAGGGCCGCCGGCGACTCGTCGGGCGCAGCCATGTATGGAGTTTACACGGGTACCGCCGGTAGAATCCTGTTGTGCCCGACCGTCCGCTGCCGACCCCCGACGAGGTCGTCGCAGTCCTCCGCGGCGTCATCGACCCGGAGCTGGGCAGCGACATCGTCGACTTGGGGATGGCCAAGGGGGCCACCGTCGGCCCCGATGGCGACGTCGTGGTGACGATCGCCCTCACCACCTCAGGTTGCCCGCTCCGCGCCCAGATCCAGCGGGACGTCCGCTCCCGCGTCGGATCCCTGCCGGGCGTCCGCAAGGTCACCCTTGACTGGACCGAGATGACGCCGGAGGAGAAGTCGTCCGCCATGGGCAAGGCCCGGTGGAACGTCTCCCAGCGCCCGGAGGACACCGCGCTCGCACCGACCACGAAGGTGGTGCTGGTCGCGTCCGGCAAGGGCGGCGTCGGCAAGTCGTCGGTCACCGTCAACCTGGCTGCCGCCCTGGCCGCCACCGGCTTGAGGATCGGCGTGCTCGACGCCGACATCTGGGGCTTCTCCGTACCCCGCATGCTCAACATCGAAGGCCGGCTGGGCGGCCGGGAGCGCCACGGGCGCAAGGTCATGGTGCCGCACGAGCGCACCGTCGGCACCGGGCTCCTCCGCATCATCTCGATGGGCTTCCTCGTCGAGGACGAGGAGTCGGCGCTCATGTGGCGGGGCCTCATGCTGAACCGCGGGGTCACGCACTTCCTCCAGGACGTGGAGTGGGGCGACGACCTCGACTACCTCTTCATCGACATGCCCCCCGGCACGGGTGACGTCCAGATGGGCGTGGCCAAGCTGCTGCCCCGCGCCGAGGTCATCGTCGTCACCACACCGGCCACGGCGGCCCAGAAGGTCGCCTACCGGGCGGTCTCGATGGCGAGGAAGAGCTACCTGCGGGTGGCCGGAGTCATCGAGAACATGAGCAGCTTCACCTGCGACCACGGTGAGACGTACGCGCTGTTCGGCGAGGGCGGCGGCGCGGCGCTGGCCCACGACGCCGGCGTGCCGCTGCTCGGCCAGGTGCCGCTCGAGGCCAGCGTGGCGGCCGGCGGCGACTCCGGTCAGCCCGTGGCCCTCGGCGCCGGCCCGGCGGCCGAGGCCTTCCAGGCCATCGCCCAGCGCATCCTCACCGACGCCATCCCGCAGTCGGAGCTGGCCGGCTGCTCTGCCCGCATGCTCGACGCCGCCGTCGCAGCGCTCGACGCCCTCGACGCCGAAGCGGCCACCACCTAGCCGGACTAGGCGGTGGCCCAGCTGCCCTCGAGGTCCTCCCCCTTTGCCCGTCCCTCGTCGGCCAGCTTCCGGAGGTGCGCCCACACCGTGCGGGCGGCGACCGGGTGCAGTTCGGGGTCAACGTCGGCGTAGAGGCGCTCGACGATCACCTCGATGGTGGTGGGTCCCGAGGTGTTGAGCACGTCGAGCACCTGGGCCTCGCGCTCGAGGCGATGGGCGATGTAGCCCTCCACCACTGCCATCGGGTGCTCGATGAGGTGGCCGTGACCGGGCGCGATCGTCTTCAGCTTCCGGCGCAGCCCCTGCAGGCGGACGAGCGACTCGAGGTACACCGCCATGTCGCCGTCGGGCGGCGAGATGACGACCGTCGAGCCCTCCATGATGTGGTCGCCGGTGAACACCATGCGCTCCTGCTCCAGCAGGAAGCACAGGTGGTTCGAGGCGTGGCCCGGCGTGTGGAGCGCCCGGAGGACGAACTCGGTGGCCTCGATGACGTCGCCATCGGCCATCGGGCGGTCGATGACGAGGTCGTCGCGTTCGTCGAAGGCCAACACCTCGGCGCCGGTGCGGGCCTTGAGCCCGGCGACGCCGGGGGAGTGGTCGGGGTGGGTGTGCGTGCACACGATCCAGCGGATGCGGTCGCCGCCGCAGCCGGCGATGGCGTCGAGGTGGGTGGCGTCGTCCGGACCCGGGTCGACCACCACGATCTCGTCGATGCCTATGAGGTACGTGTTGGTGCCGGGCCCTGTCATCTTCCCCGGGTTCGGGGCGACGATGCGGCGGACCAGCGGGCTCAGGGCGCTGGCCACGCCGTGCACGATCGGCTTGCGCAGGTCCTCGACCAGCTCCTCGCCGGTGTCGGTGGGATCGGTCATCGGCCGAGGGGGGGACGTTCGGGAGCGGCCGGGGGGTCCTCCCACCCGTCGACGTCCCACACGCCGGGGCGGCCGACGGGACCCGTGCCGGTCGGGCCGCCAGGCCAACCGCGCCCCGGGCGCCCGGCGCTCGAGATGATGTTGACGAAGCCGCCGCCGGCACGCAACCGGCGCAGCAGCGTGCCCCGCACGATCGCCCGGGTGGGGGGCAGCAACAGCGCGATGGCGAGACAGTCGGAAAGGAAGCCGGGCGTGATCATCAGCGCGGCGGCGAAGATCACCAGGACGCCGTCGAGGATCTCGCTCGACGGCACCTTGCCCTGGGCGACGGTGGCCTGCATGCGGCGGAGCACGCCGATGCCCTGCCACTTGGCCAGCCAGGCGCCGACGACGCTGACGACGATGAGCAGGAGGACGGTCTCGGGGATCCCGATGCCGCCGGCGACCTGCACGATCACGTAGAGCTCGGCGATCGGCACCACCAGGAACAGCAGCGCGAGGACACCGAGCATCGAGCCAGCCTACCGTCGGGCTACCGTTCTCCCGATGGCGACGGAGCAGCCGAGCGGCACGGTCGCCGACCCCACCCCCACCCGCACGACCCCGCGGGTGTCCGCGCCGCCGGAGGGACCCCTCCGATGGCGGCGCCGGATGCCCACGTCGGCCCTCGGCCTGGCGTTGCTCCTGTTCGCCATGAGCGTGGCGTCCGCGTTCACCGGGGCCGTGCTCTACGCCTACTACGAGTACCGGCTGGGCCAGACCGACGACAAGGTCGAGGCCTTCCAGGCCAACTTCGGCTCCGCAGTGGAGGAGGCGGTCGAGCGCATCGACGAAGAGCGCGACGTCGCCGTCGGCCAGGTGCAGAGCCAGCTCGACGACCTCGAGCGGTTCTCGGCCAGCGGTGAGACGCTGAGCGGCCTCCTGGAGGAGGTGTCACCGTCGGTGTTCTTCGTCTCCACACTCGACGACGCCGGGCAGCCCTCCGTCGGGGCCGCGTTCGTCGTCTTCTCCGACGGCGAGCAGTCCTTCCTGCTGACCTCGTTCAAGACGGTCCAGGCGGCGACCACCCAACCGGTGCCCGAGATCAGGGTGAGCAAGGGCGACGACCGGCTCTCCGCCACGCTGACGTCCTGGGACCCGCCGAACGACCTGGCCCTGCTAGCCGTCGACCGACCCAGCATCCCCGCCCTCGGATGGGCCCCCACCGACCCGGCGATCCAGATCGGCGACCGCGTGTTCGTCGTCTCGGGGCTGGGCGCGGCGGGCGGCTCGATCAGCCAGGGCTTCGTGGCCGGCGTGTCCGCCGAGGGGATCCAGCACGACTCGCCCGTCGGGGCGGCGTTCCAGGGCGGGCCCCTCTTGAACTCGTCGGGACAGGTGGTCGGCGTGGCCAGCCGCGCCTACTCGCCGTTGGGGTTCGCACCGGAGGCCGTGTTCTTCGGGGTGCCCGTGCGGACGTCGTGCGCGAAGGTCCTCCGCTGTCCCGACGGCCAGGCCCAGCCCGGCTGACCCGCGTCACCGCCGTGGCTACGGCGGGAGGAGCGTGCCGCCGCCAGGGCTGGTGGTGCCGGTGATGGTGGTGGTGGTCGGCTGCTCGATGGTGGTGGTCGTGGGCAGGTCGGCCTCCGGCGTCGGAGGTTCCTCCACGTAGTCGGCGCCGCCGGGGATCCCGGCCGGGAGCTGGCGGGAACCGGGCTCGAACCCGCGTCGGGCCCGCACCTTCGCGGCGTCGGCCACGGCGACGATGGGGGCGGGCTCGTTGAACTCGGTGACCGGCACGTTGCGGAGCGCCGCCCGCATGAAGCTCTGCCAGATCCGAGCGGGGTGCGTGCCGCCCGTGACCCCGCGGACGCCCTTGATGCCCGTGAGGTACTTCTTGTCGAACGTGGCCGGGTCGCCGTCGTCGGCGTTCTGGTAGCCCATCCACACCGCCGTCGACAGCGTCGGCGTGTAGCCCACGAACCACGCGTCGACGTTCTCCTGCGTCGTGCCCGTCTTGCCGGCGGCCGGCCGGTCGAGGCCGCGCCCGGCGGCGGTGCCACTCGTGAGGACGCCCTCGAGGATGTTGGTGACGTTGTCGGCGACCGTCTCCGGGAGCACGCGATTGGTAGCGGGCTGCGAGTTGTCGATGAGCACGTTCCCGTCGCGGTCGGTCACCCGGAGGACGGGGGTCGGCTCGGCCCGAAGGCCTCGGGCTGCGAACACGCCGTACGCCGAGGCCATGTCGAGGGGCGAGACGTCCTCGACGCCGAGGGCGACGCTCGCACCGTGGACCTTCGGGTCGTAGTCCCGCACGCCGGTCAGGCCCATCTGCTTGGCCAGCGCCATGACCTTGTCGACGCCGACGTCGAGAATGAGGCGGCCGTAGACCGTGTTCACGGACTTCCACGTTGCCGTCCGGAGGTCGAGCGAGCCGTACCGCTCACCGCCGTAGTTCTCGATCGTGTTGTCGGCATCGATCACGAACGTCGACCCCGAGTAGCGCTCCTCCGGGGTGACCCCCGCGCCGAGGGCCTCGGCCAACACGAAGGGCTTGAAGGCCGAGCCGGGCTGCCGGCCCGAGCCGCCCCCGTTCACCCCACCGGCGCTGTTCGCGCCGAGCGCGTAGTTGACCTGGTCCGTGGCGAAGTCCCGCCCGGACACGAACGCTCGGACGTAGCCCGTCGGGGGCTCGACGGCCACCATGGAGGTGCGGAGGTCGGGGGACGTGCCGTCGAGGAACTCGGCCACCTCGGCCTGCGCCGCCGCCTGCTGCGCCGGATCGAGGGTGGTCTCGATGCGGAGCCCGCCCTCGTAGATCTGGTCCTCGCCCCCGGGCAGGTGGGCGATCAGCCACTTGTACACGTAGTCCGTGAAGTACGGGTCGCTCGACTGTTGGGTCTCGGGCGGGTACACGACCGTGGCCGGTCCGGGCGGCGCACCGTTCGCGGCCAGCCAGACGGTCTCGGTCACAGCGACGTCGTGGATGGTCTGGTCGATCATGTCCTCCTCGAGCATGGCGTCGAGGACGAGGAGGCGCCGCTGCTCCGCCGTAGCCGGATCCACCCGGGGGCTGTAGCGGCTCGGCGCCGGGATGACCCCGGCGAGCAGCGCCGACTCCGAGAGCGTGAGGTCGCGCACCGACTTGCGGAAGTAGGTCTGGGCCGCGGCCGGCGCGCCGTAGGCGCCCTCGCCGAGGTAGATCACCGACAGGTACTCGAAGAGGATGTCGTCCTTCTCCATGGACCGGTCGAGCTGGCTGGCGAGGATGGCCTCCCGCACCTTGCGCTGGATCGACTGCTCGTCCCCGTTCTGGGTCGTGTTCTTCACCAGCTGCTGAGTGATGGTCGAACCGCCCTGGCGGAGGCCGCGGTTGCGGACGTCGGCGACGAGCGCCCGGAGCGTGCCGCGGACGTCGACGCCGCCGTGGGAGTAGAAGTTGCGGTCCTCGGCGGCCACCACGGCCTGCTTCAGGACCTCAGGGATGTCGGCCTTGGTGACCGGGATCGACGTCTCGAACTGCTTGAAGGTGGCGATCTCCGTGCCGGCCAGGTCGTACACCCGGCTGATCTGCGAGGCGTTGGGGGGCGCCCGGTCAGGGAGGTGGGCCGGCAGTGGGAGGAACAGGTACGCGGCGAGGACCACGCCCACCGAGGTGAGGGGCGTGAGCACGGCGACCACAGCGGTGGCCGCCAGCATCTTCATGATCCGGCGCATGGCCGCCTCATCATCGCCCGTCGCCGGGGCCGTGGGTGCGCGTGTCGTTGCGCCGGCGCTCCCGCAGCCGGTCGCCGAGGCGATCGAGGCGCGCGTCCCAGGCCGACCCGGTGTCGGTGAGCCACGCCCCTACGTCGGTCAACCGAGCCGGGGTCGCGCGGAAGCGGTTCTCCCGGCCCTCCTTCGCGGGCGTGACGAGGCCCGCCTGCTGGAGCACGGCGAGGTGCTTGGCGATGGCCTGGCGCGAGACCGGGAGACGACCGGCCAGCTCGGTGGCGGTCAGTGGCCCCGCCTCGGCGACGTCGCGCAGGACGGCCCGGCGCGTCGGGTCCGCCAGAGCTGCGAACACGGCTCCGGCATCGTCCTCCGCGCCGCGGCGCCCGCTCACCCCCGGACGCTGGCGGCGAGGAGCAGGAGCGCCTCGAGGTGGAGCAGCCGGTGCGACCAGGCGGTCCCTGCCGAGGCCCGCGCGCGCACGGCGCCGCCGCTCGGGGCGGCCGGGAGGGGCGCCTCGACGACGTGCACTCGGGTGCCCCCGCTGGTGGGGACCAGAGTGATCTCCACCCGGCTCGCCGCCTGCTCGTCCCCGTCGGTCCACCACCGCCAGCTGATGCTGCGGCCCTGCTCGACCCGGTCCACGGTGAGGTGCCGCCGGGTGCCGTCGTGGTCGACCACCAGGCCCGCCGAGCCGGGGGTGGGGTCGAAGGCGACGTCCGCGCCGAGCCAGCCGGCCAGGTCCTCCGGTCGGGTGAGCAGCTCCCAGGCCTCGTCCAGGTCGGCGTCGAGGGTGACGTGGCGTTCGATGGAGTCCATGTCCCGCAACTCTACGGTTGCGATCGTCCCGACACACCCCTACGCTGACCCGCAACCATTGGATTGCACAATCCTGGAGGTGCCGTGCTCGTCCCCACCGTCATCGAGTCCACGCCGCGAGGGGAGCGGGCCTACGACATCTGGTCCCGGCTACTGCGCGAGCGCATCGTCTTCCTGGGCACGGCGATCGACGACGCCTCGGCGAACCTGGTGATCGCGCAGATGCTGTTCCTCGAGGGCGAGGACCCCGACCAGCCGGTGCACCTGTACATCAACAGCCCGGGTGGCGACATGAGCTCGTTCTTCGCCATCCACGACACGATGCGCTTCCTCCGGGCGCCGGTGGCGACCATGTGCGTGGGGCAGGCGGCGTCGGCGGCGGCCGTGCTCCTGGCGGCCGGCGAGCCCGGCATGCGCAACACGCTCCCCAACGCACGGGTGCTCATCCACCAGCCGCACGGCGGCGCCCAGGGCCAGTCCACCGACATCGAGATCCAGGTCCGGGAGATGGTCGAGATGCGGGAGCGGATGGTCGACATCCTCGTGCGGTCGACCGGGCAGGAGCGGGAGCGCATCGTGGTCGACATCGATCGCGATCACATCCTGCGCGGTGAGGCGGCGGTGACCTACGGGCTGGTCGACCACGTCCTCGCCGACCGCGCCCTGCGAGCCCTGCCCGACAAGACCGCCATCGCCCACTAGCTCGGCGATCGTCGGCGCTCTCGGCTGGGAGGAACGGGCGCTCGCCGTCCGTAGCCTCCCGGGCATGCCCGACGCCCTCTTCGCCGAGCTCGGCGACGGTCGCTTCCTGCCCGCCGACGCCGCTCGGGGGCCGTGGTCCCCCGACGCGCTCCACGGCGGCCCCGTCGCTGCCCTCCTGGCGGGGGCAGCGGAAGCGCTGCTGGAAGATCTGCACCCGGCTCGGGTGTCGATCGAGCTGCTCCGCCCGGTGCCCGTGGCCCCCCTCGCGGTCGCCACGCGGGCCCTCCGGCCGGGCCGCAAGGTCCGGCTGATCGGCGCGGAGCTGGCCACGGAGGCCGGCGCGGTGGTCGCATCTGCCACCGTGCTCGGCATCCGCCGGGCGGACGTGGTCGTGCCGGCCAACGGGCCGGCCGATGCCCCTCCGCTCGTCGACGCCGTCGAGACCGGCCGGCGTGCTGGCGTGCGGCTGGCCGACGACTACGACGCCTTCCACAACTGCGGGGTGGAGCACCGCTTCGTGCGCGGCGCCTTCCACGAGCCGGGCCCGGCCACCGACTGGATCCGGCTGCAGGTGCCCGTGGTGCCCGGCGCCGAGCCCTCGCCGCTCCAGCGGGTGATGGGGGCGGCCGACTTCGGCAACGGCATCAGCGGCATGGCCGACTTCTCCGAGCTGATCTTCATCAACCCGGACCTGACGGTGCACCTGCACCGACTGCCCGTGGGGGAGTGGGTCTGCCTGGACTCGGAGTCGCGGTTGGAGCCCGAGGGCATCGGCCTCGCCCAGAGCGCTCTCTGGGACGAGCGCGGCCCCCTCGGTCGGTCGCTGCAGTCCTTGTTGGTGGAGGCCCGATGAGCGGTGGGCGTCAGTTGGACCGCTGGATGGCGGTCTGCTTGCGCTCCACTTCGTTGAGCCCGCCCCAGATGCCGTGCGGCTCCCGGATCCTGATGGCGTAGGTCAGGCAGGGCTGACGGACCGAGCACGTCTGGCAGATCCCCTTGGCCCGGTTCTCACGCTCGAGCTTCTCGTCCTTCCGCTCGAAGTGCGAGGGCGGGAAGAACACCTCGGCCTGTGGACCGCGGCACGCCGCCTTCACCTGCCAAACCTCGTCGACACGCTGTGCGCTCACGTGGCAACCCCCCTTCGAACGGGGACCCTATCGCCGCCTCTTTCCTGGAAACAAGGGGCAATCGCCGATGGAGCGATCTGCGCGAATCCCGTGCAGTCCCAGGTCAGATGGGGTGCGGGATCCGGTCATCGGAGGCGCTGACGGTGCATGGCCGACCTGTGAGCGGCGCGAATCACGTCAATGAACGCTCCGGCGGGCATGAGCGCTGACCGGTTGCGTTGTCCACAGCCCCTGTGTGTATCTCGTCCACAAGCGCGGCGGTGAGGCTACGGGGTGCTGCCTGGGGGGTCGTCGGGCGCATCGTTCGCTGCGGCGACGGGCTCCACCTCGAGCACCAGCCCGGCAATCGACACCACCCGCACGGGCTGCCCGGCCCCGATGGGGGTGACCCGGTTGGTGCGGGCCCGCCACGGCGCGTCGCGCACGAGCACGATCCCGTCGGGCGACACGGGGCCGCGCGCCGTGCCCACCTCGCCGACCATCCACTCCCGGCCGATCGTGGGTGTAGAGAAGCGGGTGCGGACCATGGCGGGCATGCCGGCGAGCATCGCAAGGGTCATCCCGACGATGGCGACGAGCAGCGTGATCCATGACAGCGACACCTCGTCGTAGAGCACGACGGACCCCACCACGAAGGCGACGGTGGCGATCACGCTCCACGCCCGCGGCACGCCGGTCTGCACGTCGATGGCGTAGCCGACCGTGGCCAGGAGGATCAGCCCGACGGCAACCGGGTTGGCGGGCAGGGCGGCCAAGCCGTAGCAGCCGAGGACGAGCGCGCCGGCGCCGACCAGGCCGGCGACCCCCACGCCAGCGGTGAACAGCTCGAACAGGATCAGAGCGAGGCCGATCACGAACAGGAGGTACGCGACGGGCGGGCTCGACACCGTGTGCATCAGCTGGCCGGAGAGCGGCAACTGCGCGAAGCGGGCCTGGCTGACGGGCTGGCGCTGGCGCTCGCCGTCGACGGTGACGACCTCGCTCTCCACGCCCTCGAGGCCAAGGATGAACTGCCCGATGATCGGGGCGTCGTTGTCGGCCAGGTCGAGGCGGACGGCGTCCTCGGCGCCCACGTCGTCGCCGATGGCCGCCTCCCCCCGGAGGCTGCGCTTTCCGAGCAGCACCCGGGTCACCTCGATGCGGCTGCTCGGGGCCACGCCGACGGTGCGGGCGGCAGCCAGCAGGGCGGTGGTGTCACCGGCGGCCCGGCTGCCCGACGGACCCACCCAGATGTCGACCGGGACGTCCGAGCGCTCCACCCGGTCGACGAGCTCGGCGAGCCGCTCGTCGGCGACGACGGCCCCGCTGCTGTTCAGCTGGAGGACGAGGCTGATGGCGCCCTGGCGCTCCGCCTCGTCGATCTGGCGCTCGATGAAGTCGACCAGCACGCGGTCGAGCAGCCCGCTGACCTCGATGACGGAGACGTATCCCGCGTCCGCACGGGGCGCGGGGTCGCGCTCCTGGCGCGGGGCGGCTCCGGCGGGCGCCGCCAGCAGGGCGCCGAGGGCGAGGAGGAGCACGAGGGGGGCGAGAACCCTGGGTAGCCTTGGACGCGTCCCGTGGCAGGTCGACAGGGCCGGGGTCCGCCCGGCCCGGAAAGGCGTTCTTGGATCCCGCTCGCTTCTTCGCTGCATCTCGGCTGGTCATCGTTGCCGGGAAGGGAGGTGTGGGCAAAACGGTCGTCACCGCCACGCTCGCCCGAGCCGCAGCGCGCGTCGGCCTCTCCACCCTCGTGATCGAGGTCGAGGGCAAGTCGGGCCTGGCCACGATGTACGGCCGCTCGCCCCTCGACTACACCGAGGCGACCCTGCACCCCGGAGGCGGCACCGGGGGCGAAGGCGAGGTGCGAGCCCGCACGCTCACCCCGGACGAGGCCCTGCTCGACTACCTGCGCGAGCACGGGATGTCGCGGATCTCCAAGCGCCTCGTGTCGTCGGGCGCGCTCGACGTCGTGGCCACCGCCGCCCCCGGCATCAAGGACATCCTCATCCTCGGCAAGGTCAAGCAGCTCGAGCGGGCGGGCGGCACCGACCTCGTCGTCCTCGACGCGCCCGCCGCCGGCCACGCCATCACCTTCCTGCAGGCGGCGCGGGCGCTCCTCGACACGGTTCGGGTCGGGCCGATCAACGCGCAGGCCCGGGACGTGCTCGAGATGCTGACCGACCACGAGCGCTGCCGCGTCGTGCTCGTCACGCTCCCAGAGGAGACGCCCGTCAACGAGCTGGTCGACACGGCGTTCAACCTCGAGGACCGGGTCGGCGTCGGCCTCGGGCCGGTGGTGGTGAACGGCTGCTACGACTCGGTGGCCGGCGTCGGGGTCGAGCCCGAGACGGCCGCCACCGAGGCAGGGGCCACCCTGCGAGAGGGTGAGGCCGACGTCCTCCGCGCCGCCGCCCGGTTCCGATCGGACCGCACCGCCCTGCAGAACGAGCAGGTGGACCGCCTGGCCGAGCAGCTCCCGTTGGCCCAGCTGCGACTGCCGTTCGTGTTCACCACCGAGATCGGTCCGCCCGAGCTGGAGCTGCTGGCCGATCGCCTGCTCGAGCAGATCGACGCGCTGCCGGAGGCGGTGTGATGGCCGGCGCCCCGACCCTGCGCACGCTCGTCGAGCAGCGCCGGATCCTCGTGTGCTGCGGGTCGGGCGGAGTGGGGAAGACGACCGCCGCCGCAGCGCTCGCGCTTGAGGCGGCGCGGGCCGGCCGGCGGGCCGTCGTGGTGACGATCGATCCGGCCAAGCGGTTGGCCGACGCCCTCGGCCTCGCCGGCCTCACGGGAAGCCCGTCGAAGATCGAGGGCGACTGGTCGGGGGAGCTGTGGGCGCTGATGCTCGACACCAAGAGCACGTTCGACGAGCTCGTCGTCGCCAACGCGGCCACCCCCGAGCAGGGCCAACGCATCCTCGAGAACCGCTTCTACCGCAACATCTCCGGGGCGCTGTCGGGCACCCAGGAGTACATGGCGATGGAGAAGCTCTACGAGCTCCACCAGCAGACCGACTTCGACCTCGTCGTCGTCGACACCCCGCCCACCCGCAACGCCCTGGACTTCATCGACGCGCCGCGTCGGCTGTCCCGGTTCCTCGACCACCGGCTGTTCCGGATGATCACCTCACCGGGCCGCGGGATCGTCAAGGCCGTCAACGTCGCCACGCAGGCCTTCCTCCGCACCGTGGCCAAGGTCGTCGGTGCCGAGGTGATCGACGATGCGGTGGCCTTCTTCCAAGCCTTCGAGGGCATGGAGCAAGGCTTCCGGGAGCGGGCCGACGCCGTGTTCCATCTGCTCTCCGACGACGACACGGCGTTCGTGCTCGTGGCGTCGCCCCGGCGGGACACCATCGACGAGGCCCGCTTCTTCGCCAAGAAGCTGGGGGAGGCCGACATCTCCGTGCGGGCGCTCATCGTCAACCGGATGCACCCGACGTTCGGCGACGGCTTGGCCGAGGCCACGGCTGCTCGCGCCGCAACCCTCGAGGGCACCGACCTCGGGGGCCTCTACCGCAACCTGGCGGACTTCCAGCTGGTGGCGTCCCGCGAGGAGGAGCACCTGGCGGGCCTGGCCGATGCCGTGGCGCCCGCGCCGGTGGTGCGCGTCCCGTACCTGTCCATCGACGTCCACGACGTGGACGGCCTCACGGAGGTCGCCTCGCACCTGCTGTGAGGGTGTGAGGGGGTGCGAGGCCCCCGGTATCAGGCGTCGGGCGACTGGGCCTCGGCCAGGGCGTCGGCGGCGGCCTGCACCGTCTCGGTGACCGAGACGATGCGATCGAACCCGGTGGTGTGGAGCAGCCGAATCAGTGTGGGACGGCTGCACGCCACGGCCACGTCGCCACCGGCCTCCCGAGCCCGCCGGATGCCGCCGATGAGGGCGCCCAAGCCCGCGGAGTCCATGAACGGGACTGCGGAGAGGTCGATGAGCAGGTACTTCTGGCTGGCCAGCCCCCCGAGCGCCTCGCGGAACTGGCTGACGGTGTACGCATCGAGCTCCCCGACGGGGCGGCACAACGTGTAGGCGGCGGAGTCCTCCACCTCGATCTCGAGCACTCGTCCTCCAGGGGCGGGTCCATCGGGTCGGCCCCGATCGTAGTCAGCCCGGCGGGGCGTTCCTCCGGGAACGCGCTGGAGCGGAAGCGTGCGGGCGCGGGGCACTAGGTTCCGGGCGTGACCGACGTACTGATCGCCACCGACTCCGACGCTGTCTTCGACGAGGTCGAGGCATCCCTGGCCGACGAGAGCACCACCGTGGTGCGGGTGCGGGCCGGGTCCGCCGTGGGCGGGGTCGTGGCCGGCGCCACCCCGGACCTGGTGATCCTCGACCTGCAGATCGGCAACATGGGCGGGATCGCCGCGTGCCTGCACCTCCGGCACGAGGCCGGCGAGGGCCGGCTGCCCGACGTCCCGATCCTCATGCTCCTCGACCGCCAGGCCGACGTGCACCTCGCGCGGCGCTCCGATGCCGACGGCTGGGTGGTCAAGCCGCTCGACGCGCTCACCCTCCGCCGGGCCGCCACGACCATCCTCGAGGGCACCCCGCGCGTCGCCTGAGCATCCTCGGGCGGGCCCGCTACGGCTTGGGGACGGGTCCGGACCATGCGGTAGCCTGACCCCTCCCTCCGGGTGGTGGCTCAGCTTGGCAGAGCGCTGCGTTCGGGACGCAGAGGTCGGGAGTTCAAATCTCCCCCACCCGACAAGTGGTAAAACCGCAGGTCAGAGCGCATATTTCGGCAGACAGAAAAATCGGCAGACGGCCTCTTCATCGCGCGGAAATCGCGCGCGGTGGACCCGAATCGAGGTGGAGGGCATCGGCGGGAGCGCGACGCGCCTTTGGCTGCTGCGGTTCGCCACGCCTTTGACCTGCGGTTTCGTCGCCACGTCTTGGCGTTCGAGGCGTTGACGTGGTGCCGACCTCTGCGCTCCAGGCGATCGCGAAAATGAGGTCACGACCGACGGACATGTTTCGCGCCGTCTGAACGTCGGTTACTCGGGTACATGGCGCGGTTGGGGATGACGTTTCGGGGCACCTCGGCGATCTCGCCCGCAACGGCACTTCGGTGACGGTCCCCGCCTGCTCGCCGCCACGGCCACAACGGGCAGAGCGGGACAATTGATGCGGCATCGGACGTGAGGGCTGACGTCCCTCACGCCTGTGAGCTCACGTGTGAGTGGCGGTTACCGCAAGTGACGACGTGGTGGCGCAGTCGATTCGACTAGTTCGTCGCGGTCTGGTTTGCGGAGTGCGGTGCACACGGCTCGACGAACCCAAAGCTGACAGCCCATTCCGGATACGGAGTGGCGTCAACGCAGTAGACCTGTTGCTCGACGACCTGGCCGTAGTCGTTGTAGAGCGTGGTGGGCCCGTTGGAGTTCGGCGGGGCCCCATGGTTCGGAGCCATTCCGTCGTACACCCAGAAGTCGGGTTGATCGAGGAGGTGCGGGGTCCCGCACGGTTCCTGAAGGGAGATCCGCCCGTTGGCATCTGCGTACCCACCGCAGATCGCTCCTTGATCACGGGCGCCGTAGTAGTGGCCCGGGTACAGGCCGCGCCCCTCGACCTGCCAGACCCCGTTGATGTCGATGGACACGGTGATGACGGGGTCGAGTCGTTCGGCGGCCAGCCGCGTCGCCTCGGCTCGGTTGATCGCGGCATCGAGTGCGTCGATCTGCGCCGGGTTGGCCACTGAGAACGACGTGGTGCGAGCCGGGCAGCTCCCGGTCGCAGGCCGAGTGACCACGCCCTTGTTGTCGTAGCAGAGCGTCGTGGGTGCGCCGCTGTCGAAGGCTGGGAGGGACGCTCCAGCCGCGATGGCGCCTCCAGCGACGAGTCCGACCACGATCAGAGCAGCCGCCTTCACCACTCGTCGCGACCCACCGTGCACCGAGCGTCGAGGTCCCTGCACCAGAAGACGCGACGTGTTCGTTGCGTCCTGCATCAGTTCGTCGCCATCAGGTTCGCGTGGTGCGGCGCACACGGCTCTGGGAACCCGTAAGCCGTAGCCCAGTTGGGGCGTGGTTCCGGGTCGACGCAGTACACCTTGTAGTCGACGACCTGGCCGTAGTCGTTGTAGTACGGAACGATCGGGCCCGACGACGTGTCATGAGAACTCGCGTCGTAGATCTTGTAGGCGTAGTCGGTCAGCGTCGGATAGCTGCACCCGAACGCCACGGACAGTCGGCCGTTGCTGTCGGCGTGCGCGCCGCACTCACCCCAGTAGTAGTAGTGGCCGGGATAGAGGCCATAGCCCACAAGCCACGTCGTCCCATCCCCCGAGAAGGAGACGGTGATCTGCGGGTCGAGCCGCTCCGCAGCGAGCTGTTCGGCATCTACCCGACCGATCGCAGCATCGAGCGCGTCGACCTGCGCGGGGTTGGCAACCGAGAACGAGGTCTTCCGAGTCGGACAGTTGCCGTTCGCAGGGCGAGTGACCACCCCCTTGTTGTCGTAGCAGAGCGTCGTCGGCGCACCGCTGTCGAAGACGGGCAGCACGGCTCCAGCCGACACGACACCGCCCAGCAACAACCCGACCGCCACCAACGCGGCCGCCTTCAGCCGTCCACCCATGTGCCCACCCTCCGTCGAGGCGACCGTCAGGGTCATCCCTGAGCGCCCGCGTGAAAGGTGCAATCTATCAAAAAGGGGCGATGCGCGCCCCCCCCAGTGCGCGTCCCATGGCGCCGGATTCGCGACGGTCTCGTGGCAGCCAACCTGCCCCCGATTGTCGTCGCGGGGTATCCCCGAGGTGGTGTGGTCCCGTTCGTCGAGAGACAGTGCGACCGCCATCGCCGATCCCGTCGTGACAGGACTTGTGCCGGGGAACAGCGCCACCTCGAGCGCAGGGGCGCCACATACGCGATGTCTGATGTGCTCACGCCCAAGCCGGGCCGTCGTCCTGACTGGGAGCACGTGAACGTGTCAGCGGTACGCTGGAGTGGTGGCCACCGACCTCGAGGATCAGCGCGGCGTTGACTGCGGCGCGATCCGCGAGCGCCTTGCGCTCACGCCGGCCGCCCGAGTCCAGCGACTGGTCGACGAGGTCGAGGTGTGGTCGCAGATCCGCCGGCATGCAGGCGTGACCACGCGTGCCGGTGTTTGACCCACGACCGATCTGTCGGACCCTCAACGAGCACGGCGTTGAATACGTGGTGATCGGTGGGTTCGCGGCGGTGCTGCACGGCTCGGCACTGCCAACGGCCGACGTCGATGTCGTGCCGTCCCGTGACGACGACAACCTCGACCGGCTCGGCGCCGCGCTCCACGAGTTGGAGGCCAGGCTGCGAACGGCCGACGGCCCAGTCGATGCGCCGCTCGATGGCCCGTTCCTTCGTGCGATGCCGCTGATGGTGAACCTCACGACCAGGTTCGGCGATGTCGATGTGACCTTCGAGCCTTCGGGGCCCCGTCACGGCTATGACGACTGGAACGCCGATGCTGCCGAGGTGGATATCGCAGACGGGCTCACCGTGCGCGTCGCCAGCCTCGACGCGGTCATCGACTCCAAGCGAGCGGCCGGCCGCCCGAAGGACGAGCGGGCGCTCCCACACCTCGAGTCGCTTCGCGATGAGCTGCGCAGAGGCTGACCGATCTCATCGCGCGAACTTCGCGCGGCCGCAGCCGTCCGGACTCGTTCGCCAGCGTCCGGAAACCAGCGCTGACCTGCCATGTTCGTTCGCCGGCGTCCGTGGTTGTCCGGTTGGACAGCGTTCGGGACGCAGAGGTCGGGAGTTCAAATCTCCCCCACCCGACCATGTGTGGTGAGAGAAGGCCCAGGTCACAAGCCTGGGCCTTCTGTATGGAAGAGAGTTGGTTCGGAGCGATTTTCCACTTGGCGGGTCATCGCGAGCCCGTGACCAGCGCGTTCTCGTCGGCGACCGGCCCCGGAACCGGACGTTCTCCGCGCTGAGGATCGAGCTATGTCAGGAGGTCTGGACCCGTCTCGTACTCGGACACGTCGACCTCCTCGGACCTGGTTCGCGACCGGTTGGCGACGGCCGTCCGCGGTGTCAAACGCCGGCGTTGACGCGTAGATTGTCGGGCGACGAAAATACCAGCCCATCAATTACTTGACGCGTGCCGGGATCGGTTGCGTCCGAAGGAGTCGCTTTGGTTTCGAACCGTGTATTCGCAACCGACGAATACACAGGGGCCGACCTTTCGCGCACGACTTCACCCACGTCACCGACGCCGTGCCGATCTCGATCGCTGCGGACAGGGTCGAGATCCAGCACCTGGGCAGCACCGATAGGTGGGAGGTGATGGCCGACGCGGTGGTGATGGTGGGTTACAACGTGCCGAACCGTGACCTTGCAGACGAGCTCGCTGGCTACGGCGGCCAGGTGGTGCTCCTCGGCGACGCCATCGGGAGCCGGACGCTGCAGACAGCGATCCGCGAGGGCCACATGGCCACTCGCATGGTTTGACATGCCGCTCGAGGTGATCGGCGCCGGTTTCGGCCGCACAGGGACGCTGTCGACCAAGACCGCGCTCGAACGGCTGGGCCTCGACCGCTGCTATCACATGCTCGAGGTTGGACTTCACGCCGACCACGCGGCTTCGTGGCGGCGGGCGGCACGAGGCGAGGACGTAGATTGGGAGCGGCACTTCAAAGGCTACCGTGCGACGGTCGACTGGCCGGCGTGCGCGTTCTGGCCACAGCTGCGCGCCGCGTTCCCGGCGGCGAAGGTCCTGCTCACGGTCCGCGAGCCGGACGCGTGGTGCGCGAGCTTCCGCGAGACGATCGCCCGGGTGATCGAGCCACCGTTCCCGGCTGGCGCCGAGGAGATCCTCGCGATGGCGGCGGAGGTCATCATCGACGGCACTCTCGATGGCGTGCTTGGTGACGACGACCACCTCATGGACTGCTTCGTCCGCCACAACCAGCGCGTGATCGACACCGTCGACGCCGATCAGCTCCTTGTGTTCGACGTCCGCGACGGCTGGGAGCCGCTGTGCGAGTTCCTCGGCCGGTCCGTCCCCGACGGTCCGTTCCCCAACGTGAACGACCGCGCCTTCTTCAACGCCCTGATCGAAGGTGGAGCACGACCTCCCATAGCGGCGATCGAGGAGCGGTGACCGCCGCATTGTCGACTCCAGCGTCGGCGTCGACAATGCGCACGACGTCGAGCGCGTCCCGTTCAGCTCGATACGGCGCCGGATCGCCAAGCACGTGGTCTCGGGGACGCGCGGCCCGCGCCTCCCCGAACAGCGAAATCAGACGCCCATGACCTTGTCGGCGATCTCGGTCAGGTGGCACTTGCCGCCGTAGTGCTTCTCGCGTGCGACACGGGTCGCCCAGACCCGAACCGGTCACTCAGGCCGCCCCCTCGTGGGCGGCGGATCCGGACCGACCCGCTCCTCCGGTGGACGTGAGCGTCGCCGCCCCCGCATGCCCGCCATCGACCTGGACCTTGCGCTCATAGGCCGAGTGGAGCAGTGGTGAGGAGATGACGAAGTCGGCGGTGGCCCGGTTGCAGGCGATGGGG
Source organism: Acidimicrobiales bacterium (assembly GCA_030681555.1). Taxonomy (GTDB): domain Bacteria; phylum Actinomycetota; class Acidimicrobiia; order Acidimicrobiales; family VFJN01; genus VFJN01. The sequence continues at coordinate 4,898 of JAUXRW010000133.1, read as the reverse complement.
ATGTTCCACACAACGGCGATCCGGAGGAGCGCCTTGACGTCGGGGTCGTGCGGTTGCGGTTGCAGCGGGTCCCAGAAGAAGAGGATGAGGTCGACGTTCCCGAGGGTGACCTCGGCACCGAGCTGCTGGTCGCCTCCGAGTGGGCCGCTCTGGAAGCACAGCACGTTGAGGTCGAGCTGCTGGTTCAGGAGGTGGCCGGTCGTTCCGGTGGCGACCAAGCGGTGGGCGGCGAGCGTGGTGCGGTTGTAGCGAGCCCAGTCGAGGAGGTCGTCCTTGCGGTTGTCATGGGCGACGAGGGCGATGGTGCGGCGCCTCAGGTCGAAGCTGCGAACGGTCATGCCCCCATGGTCACGGCCCGGCGCGAACGTCCTGCTTCGTGGGCGTGAACAGCCCACGAACTGTCGCCCGCCGCATCGACCGCCGTCGGAAGTTCGGCCGTCGAGACCAAACCCGGCCACCCGGGCTTGCAGGAGCTCGTGCAGGAGGCGGCCCGAAATGCCCTACGGCTGGGTGTCCGGGGGCTTCGCTCGACGATCCGCTGGGGCCCCCCGGAGCAGGGGAGAGAACGGCCCCACAGGCGCGGGGCGGGTTCTCGGTTCCGACGGACGCCCCGGAGCGTGGGCTCAGCTGGCGTCGGGGTTGGCGGTGGCGGACTCCTCGCCCAGGCCACCAGCCAGGCGCTTCGGTTCGCCGAGGAGGTCCCGCCCAGACGCACGGCCGAGCCCGAGGCCCAGCACGAGAGCGACGACCACGCCGACGACGATCCCGACGATCCACTCGGCGGCCACCGGCCCTCCGGCGCTGCCGTCCGACCACAGCGCCACGCCACCTCCGGCGATGAAGCCGAAGATGACGCCGGCGGCAATGGCGATGGGGATGCTCGGTCTCATGCGCATCACCAGTCTCTCTTCAGCCGCCCGTCACCCATCTCGGAGGTGTGCAACCGGCGCCCTCCCAACCACCGGGCGCCGGCTGCATCACCGTCAGGCTGGCGCCAGCGAACCCTCGGGGGTGGCGAAGGTCTCGGGCACCGGGTACTCACCGAGGACGAACAGCAGCACGGCGGCGTGCTGGCGCTCGATCGGCAGGATCGAACCCACCAGGTTGATGGCCGCGGGGGACGTGAGCTTGGGCAGCACGTCGAGGTAGGTCGCCGCCGCCTTCAGCTCGAGGTCGAGCGCCAGCCGGGCGAGCCCGGGGATGTCCTTGACCTTGGCGAACTCGCCGTTGATCGCCTCCTCGATGTCAGCGGGGACCACGGGTTCGGCACCGCCCGATGCCTCGGCCAGCGCGTCGGCGGCGGCCTGGTGGTGGGCCATCGCCGTCGTGGCGAACTCCGCGACGGCCGGGGGGACGTCGCCGAGCTTGCCTGCCGTGGCGGCGTCGAGCCCGGCCTTGTAGGTGTTGACGGCCAGGGTCTCGAGACCGGCCGCGAAGCCGGCGATGGCCGCATCGCCACTCGCGTCGCCGCTGTCGGCTGCGCTCGTGTCCGTGGTGTCATCGGGCGAGCCGCTCGTGCTGGCGGCGTCGTCGTCGTCGCTGCACGCAGCGACGATCACACCGGCGCCGACCGCACCGGCGACGGCGAAGAACCGCCGACGGCTGGGAGCGGGTACGGCTTCGGCGGTGGGGGTTTCCTGGAGGTCGGTCACTTGACGGCTCCTTCTTCCGGCGGGGACGCCTTGTCGGGTTCTTCGAACGCGGCCGGGAAGGCCACGGAACCGGCAGCGGCAGGAAGCGCCGCCACATCGGTGGGGATGGCGATGAGCTGCGGGGCTCCGCCGGCCAGGAGCGCACCGACGGCCCGGAGGGTCGCGAGGTGCTGGGTCTCGACGGCCATGACGCTGGCCATCAGCTGCCGGGTCTCGTCGCCCGGGAGGAGGGCGAGGTTGGCCAGGTAGGTGTCCTGGGCGACCTCTTCGAGCGTGGCGGCGAGCTCGACGACCTTGGCGTAGTCGGTGAGACCGGGCTTCATCTCTTCGACGACGGGGGTGTACTTGGGGTTGGTGCCGGTCTGCTCTTCACCACCGAGCTCCTTGGCCTGCGCGTTGAACGCGTCGCCATGGTCGGCGTGCTGCTGCATCGTCGTCTCCGCGAACTTCTTGACGACGGCGTTCTGGCCGAAGAACGGCAGGGTGAGGGCGGCGCCGTAGGTGGCGACGGCCAGGTTCTCCAGGGAGGCTGCGGTCTGGAAGATCTGGATCGACACGTCCTCCTGAGCTGCCGCCGGGCGGGCGACGATCCCGACGATGGCCGACCCGAAGGCGGTGCCGAGCAGCCCGCGCCCGGCGAGGGCGCCGATGCCGAGACCGCCGTTGCGCAGCAGGCTGCGACGTGAGGTGTTGAAGCGGCGCACGGCGTCCGGATCCGACGTGAGGCGCTCCGCTCGTGTCGCTTCGGCGATCTGGGGGCGGAGGCGGCGCGCTGTCCGCATCGCATCGACCTGAAGGTCTTGGGACTCGACGATGAGCTCGCCGAGCTGCTGGTCATCCACTCGCATGGTGCTGTGCTCCTGACGTCTGGTTGGATCCGCTCGCGCAGGTTCTTCGACGCCAGGGCGTGGCTGGATGACCGATTCGCTCAGAAGCTGCCCGTGCGCTCCACGGCGTCGTAGTCCAGCTCGATCCACACGAACAGCGGCACGAGCGGGACGAGGGGACACCACATGGTGGTGACCTACCCACGGATCCGTCAGGTCATGCGAAGGCGCCGCTCCTCGCGAGGGAGCAGCCGGTGCTCACGCGACGATGTCGGCGGGCGTGCCGAGCGGGATGCCGTCCATCTTGATCTGGTCCTCCGGGAGCATGCGGATGCACCCGTTCGAGACCTTGCCTCCGCCGGCCCGGATCATCTCCTGGGAGCCGAACGGGCCGTGGAACGCCGTGATGGCGTCGCCCGAGCCCTGCCAGCTCTGGATGTCCTCGGAATGGGCGTTGAGGTCGAGGACGATCGGCCCGTAGCCAGAGGGCCCCGGCTTCTCGATGACGGCCACGAAGAAGCTGCCCATCGGCGTACGGGTCGAGTCCTTGCCGATACCCACAGGGGCGCTCCAGGCCTCGTAGCCGTCCTTGTAGACGTAGACCCTCGTCTCGCTCAGCTTGAGCACCATCCGCCACGCCGACGTGCTGCGGGTGACCTGATCGGCCTGCACCCAGGCGGTCAGCCCGTTGGGGCGCTCCGGCATCATGATCCGGATCCACTCGCCCCGGTCCTCGAGGATCGGCATCGTCATCGGGTAGCCGTACCACATGCCGGCGGTGCCGATCTCCCGGCCGCCGGGCGCGTCGTATGCGGGGATCTCGCCTTTCGGCGACGCCAGCTCCGTGGAGACGGGGACGGTCGGCGGCGGCACGGTGGTGGTGGGGGCAGTCGTGGTCGTCGTCGTCGTCGTCGTGATGGTGATGGCAGCAGGCTCGGTGTCGCCACGGGTGACGAACAGGGCGAGCAGCGCAGCTGCGAGGACGGCGCACGCAGCGGCCAGTCCGAAGAGGGTTCGCCGCACGGGGCGATGGATGCGCGCGGGCTGTGTCACCCCATCGAGCGAAGCACATCCGCGCCCCCGATGGGTAGCGGGCCCATGTCCGGTGCGGGATCGTCGTGGCTCTGCTCGACCAGGCCGTCCTAGGCTCCCGCGTCGTGCCGGCCGACATCGAGCCTCCGGAGCTGGCTCGCCTGGCCGACTTCGCCGAGCGGTCCCGCGCCGCTGACTGGAGCCTGCGGTCGGCCCTGTGCCGGTACGCGCAGCCCCAGCCGCAGCAGGTGAGCGACGTGCTCGACCTCGCGCGCCGGATCGAGGCCGCGCTGCACCCGCACCAGGGCCTCCTCCGGCGGGAAGGGCGGGCCCTGTGGGCGATGCTCGAGGGCGGGAGCGGGCCGGCCGAGGCCGACCCTGCGGATCCGGTCGTCGCGCTCCTGGCGGTCATGGTCGAGCTCGACCGGCTGGGGGACCTCCTGGCCGCGTGGGCAGACGACCGGGCGGCCCACGATCCCCAGCCCGCGGTCGCTGCCACCGTCTCTGCGCTCGCGCAGCGGCTGGAGGCGCTCGGCGTGCCCCACGAGGAGCGCCCCCGCCCCTCGGGGACGCGGGGCTGAGCCGCGCTCGTCAGTACTTCAGGCGGTATTGCGTGCTGGCCCGCCAGCACTTGCGGTGGAAGTAGACCTCCGGGCCCTCGTTGGGCTGGTGGCTCGCCGGGGCACGGTGGTGCACGAGGGTGACCGCTCGCAGGACCGTGGGGCTGCCGAGCTCCACGACCTCGTGGCACCGGTGGCACGCGACCGGCATGGTAGCGGTCATGGCCTCACCAGGTCGTCGAGACTCGTCGCCGTGAGCTGCACGGTGATGGCCAGTGGTGTCATGAACGTTCCGCGCTGCTGGGCGGGGCGCACCCTGCTGGTTCGAGGAGCCTGCTCAGCCTACGCCCGATTGCCCCGATTCGGCCATCGGGCGTAGGAAGGCGGCGCCGAGCGCCTAGCGCTCGCCTGCGAGGTTCCGGATGGCGAACGCCAGCGAGCCGATCGCCAGGAACAGCAGTGCGAACAGCAGCGTGGCCAGCACCTCCGCCCCGGTCCGGGGGAGCGTGACCAGGGAGTGGGTCCTCGCCGCACGGGTGCCCGAACCACCGCGCACGCCGGTGCTCGTCGTCGTCGCACCCGCCCCGCCGGTCGCCACGGCCGTGCTGCTGGTCGTGGCGCCTCCAGGGAGGGTGCTGGTGGTCGTCGCGCCGGGGGCGACGGTGGTGGTGGTCGTCGCGCCGGGGGCGAGGGTGCTGGTGGTCGTCGCGCCGGGGGCGACGGTGGTGGTGGTCGTCGCGCCGGGGGCGACGGTGGTGGTGGTCGCGCCGGGGGCGAGGGTGGTGGTGGTCGCGCCGGGGGCGAGGGTGGTGGTGGTCGCGCCGGGG
>JAUXRW010000130.1 GCA_030681555.1 Acidimicrobiales bacterium | reverse complement strand
CCGCCACGGCGATCTGGCGCAGTGGGACGCCGTCACCGCAGCCGAGGATCACTCGAGCCCGGCGCGCTTCGCGCTGGGTCGAGGTGTGCGCGTTCGCACGGCGTTCCAGCTCGACCCAGTCCTCATCGGTCACTACAAGCCGCTCCACCGTGAACCCCATCGCAGGCCTCCTCGTTCGCCGACCCGCCCATCAAACTACACGCGAGTAACTTAGGCGGGGATGCACTAGTGGCCGGAGGCGGAGCCGCTCCGCAGGCCGTCGAGCATCGCCCAGTAGCCCGGGAACGTCTTCGCCACGCAGCCCGGATCGGCGATGCGGATGCCAGGCGCCCGCAGCCCGAGGAGCGCGAAGGCCATCGCCATGCGGTGATCGCCATAGGTCTCGATGGTCGCAGGGCGCACGGGGCCGGGCGTGATCAAGTAGCCGTCGGGCTCCTCGACGGCTCCGATGCCTGCTCGCCGCAGCTCGGTGACGACGTTGCCGACCCGGTCGGTCTCCTTGCCCCGGATGAACCCGATGCCCGTGAACCGGCTCGGGCCGTCGGCGAAGGCGGCGACGACGGCCAGTGTCTGGGCCACGTCGGACATCTGGGACAGGTCGACCTCGACGCCCCGGAGCCGCCGATCACCGGTCACCGTCACCCCGCCGGCTGCAACGTCCACCTCGGCGCCCATCGACCCCAGCACCCGCACCGCGTCCAGGTCCCCCTGTAGGGACGCGGTGCCCAGGCCGGGCACTGTCACCCGGCCACCGACGATGGCCGCGGTGCCGAAGCAGTAGGACGCGGCGCTGGCATCGGGCTCCACGGCGTAGGCAGCGGCCCGGTAGCCCGCCGGGCTGACCACCCAGGTGCGATCGTCGGACTGCTCGACGGACACCCCGAAGGCGGCCATCACGGCGACGGTCATCTCGACGTAGGGCCGGGAGACCAGCTCCGTGGTGAGGCGCACGGTGAGACCCGTGCGCATCGCCGGACCGGCGAGGAGCAGACCGGACAGGAACTGGCTGGACGTGTCCCCGGGCAGGGCCACCGCGCCGCCGGCCAGCGGTCCGTCGGCCAGCTCGACCGGGAGGTGGCCGGCGGTGCTGATGTCCGTGACCCTGGCTCCGAGGGCCCGGATCGCATCGATGGCCGGTCCCATCGGCCGGGCCCGGAGCCCGATCCCTCCGTCCACGCGGGTCGTCCCGGTCGCCAGCGCAGCCACCGGCAGCAGGAACCGGCTCGTCGTGCCGGACAGGCGGGCGTCGACGAGCGCCACGTCGACCGGCGGACGACCGGCGCAGCCCCGCACCGTGATCCGTCCGGCGGGCCAGTCCGTGTCGACGCCGATCCCGAGAGCCCGTAGGCCCTCGACCATCGCGTAGGTGTCGTCCGCCTCCAACGCTCCGGTCAGCTCGCTCGTGCCCGACGCCAGGGCCGCGCAGATCAACGCGCGGTTCGTGATGCTCTTCGATCCCGGCAGCTGCACGGTGGCATCGAGCGGACCGGCGATCGGCTCGATGGGCAGGGGGTCGGGCAGACGGGCCATGCGCTAGCCCAGGGGGAGCACGGCCGGGCGGAAGCCGTGGCCGACCAGCCCGGCCCGCAGTCGCTCGGCCTCGCCCTCCTCCACCAGCAGGATGAGCACGCCGCGCTCGCCCTCGCTGGAGTGGGCGATCTCGAGGTCGGCGATGTTGACGTCGAGCGTGCCGGCCAGCGTCGTCACCTCGGCCAGCACCCCGGGACGGTCGGGCACGGGGATGCGCACCTCGCGCAGGTCCCCGCTGACGGCGAGCCGGCTCGGGAGGTTGGCGCGCGCTGCCCGGGCCTGCTCCAGGACCGCCAGGAGACCGGCGCGGTCGCCGTCGGCCACCACCGAGCGCACGTCCTGGAGCGACTGGACGAGCCCGTCGAGCACATCGAGGATGGCGCTGCGGTTCTCGGCGCAGATGTCGGGCCAGATGCCCGGGTGGCCGGACGCTATGCGGGTCATGTCGCGGAAGCCGCCGGCGGCCAGGCGCAGCAGGGCCCGGTGCTCCGTGCTGCGGTCGTCGGCCAGCCCCATCAAGGTGGCGGCCGTCAGGTGCGGCACGTGCGACACGACGGCCACCAGCGCATCGTGGTGCTCAGGCGCCAGCGCCACCACGTCGGCCCCGAGCTCGGTGAGCACGCCGCGAAGGGTGGCGTAGGTGGCGTCGTCGGTGGCCGCCGTCGGCGTCAGCACCCAGACCGCTCCGGCGAACAGGTCGGCATCGGCGCCCTCCACCCCCTCCTGCTCCGAGCCCGCCATGGGATGGCCGCCGAGGAACCGCGGGTCGTCGATGGCCTCGACGATGGAGCCCTTCACGCTGCCCACGTCGGTCACGATCCCCGGGCCGTGGCCCAGGGCGTCGCGTGCGGCGGCGGCGACCGCTCGTACGGGGGTGGCGATGAAGGTGATCTCCGCTGCGGGGTCGATGCCCACCTCGTCGACCGCGCCCATCTGCCGGGCGAGCGATGCGGACCGCTCGTCCTGGTCGTGGCCGGTGACGTGCCACCCGAGCCGGCGCAGCGCCAGGCCGATGGACCCGCCGATGAGCCCGGTGCCCACGACGGCGGCCCGCCGCGGCGCCGGGCTAGCCGGGGAGGTCATCGCGGAGGCCGACGGCGCCCTCGAGGTAGACGTGGTGGAGCTCGTTGCGGGCCCGCTCGGTGGTGAGGTGCATCAGGACGCGGATGCACCGCTCGGTGCCGCCCACGACGTCGAGCTCCCGCGCGCAGATGAGCGGGACGTCGCCGAGGCCCATCTTGCGGGCGCCGGCCGCCGGGAACGTGGCGTGGAGGTCGTCGGTGGCGGTGAACAGGATGCTGACGATGTCGTCGTGATCGACGTCGTTGCGCGAGCACATCTCGGTGAGCAGCTCGACCACGCGGGTGTGGACGTGCGGCTCGGTGTCCGCGTCGGCCGTGGTGGCCCCGCGCAGCGCTCGTAGGGTGGCCGGCACGGCGTCGACCCTACCGTCGAGCCCTCTGCACGGTCGCACGTTCAAGGGCCCGCACCTCGTCCTGGGTGAGGGACCGCCACTCCCCCGGCGCCAGCTGGCGCTCCGCCAGCGGCCCGATGCGCGTTCGCACCAGGCGGAGCACCGGGTGGCCGACGGCCTCGCACATCCGGCGGATCTGGCGGTTGCGGCCCTCGTGGATCGTGATGCGGAGCAGCCGGTCGTCGAGCTGTGCGACCTTGGCCGGGGCGGTGATGCCGTCGTCCAGCTCCACGCCCTCGCGGAGCTTGCGGATGCTGCCGCGGTGGGGGGCGCCCTCCACCTCGACGAGGTACTCCTTCTCGACGCCGAAGGAGGGGTGCGTGAGGCGATGGGTCAGGTCGCCGTCGTTCGTCAGGAGGAGCAGCCCCTCGGTGTCGGCGTCGAGGCGACCCACGGGGAACACCCGCGGCTCGGCTGGCACGAGGTCGAGGACGGTCGGCCGCCCGTGCGTGTCCGAGGCGGTCGTGATGATGCCCGCGGGCTTGTTGAGGAGCAGGTGGACGAGCCCTGCCTTCACCCCGATCTGCGCGCCGTCCACCTCGATGACGTCGGTCTCCGGGTCGACCCGACGGCCTTGGACGGCGACCTCGCCGTTCACCCGGACCCGGCGGGCCTCGATGAGGTCTTCGCAGGTACGGCGGCTCCCGAGCCCAGCCTGGGCCAGCACCTTCTGGATCCGCACGCCCTCCTCGGGCATGGCGGGGCTATTCCTCGTTGTCGAGGGACGGGGGCCGCTGGCGAGGGGTCGCCTCGTGCTCGTCGAACCGCTCGCCGCGGCTGGGGCCGGGCTCCGGTCGGAGGCCCAGCTCCAGGTGTTCCACGATGTCGGCGCCCGGCACGAACTCGCTGAGGCCCGGCAGGTCCTCGATGCCCTGGATCCCGAGCCGCTCGAGGAACAGCGACGTCGTGCCGAACAGGACGGCCTGCCCGGGGCCCGGATCCTTGCCCGTCTCCTCGATGAAGCCGCGCACCTGGAGGGTGCGCATCACGCCGTCGACGTTGACGCCGCGGATCGCCGCCACCTGGGCGCGGGACACGGGCTGCTTGTAGGCGACGATCGCCAGCGTCTCGAGCGCGGCGCCCGAGAGGCGGGCCGACTGGCCCTCCAGCACGAAGCGCTCCACGTAGGCCGCGAGGTCGGGGTGGCTCTGGTAGCGCCAGCCCCCCGCCACGTTGACGAGGCTGAAGCCCCGGTCGGCGGCTTCGTAGTCAGCAGCCAGATCCGTGCAGAGCTGGGTCACCTGCGCAACGGGCATCTCGAGCAGCTGGGCGAGGAGCTGCGCCTCCACCGGCTGCTCCGCCACCATCAACACGGCTTCGATGGCCCGGCGGGCGTCGGTGGTGTCGGACATGCCGTCAGCCATCGTAGGCGTCGACCGGCGAGAGCTCCTCGAGGTCGGAGCGGTCGCGGCCGAGCCACACGATCTCGATCTCGCCGAACGACCGGGGCTGGTCGAGGTCGACGAAACCCTGCTTGAACAGCTCCAGGATGGCGAGGAACCGCACCACCACGTCGAGCCGCTCGACGAGGGCGCCCGTGAGCTCGCGGAAGCTGATCCGACCGACGAGGGGCAGCTCCTCGAGCAGCTCCACCACCGCATCGTTCACCGACGCCCGGATCGGCGCGACGTGGTCGAGATCGATGCGGACGATCGGCTTCGGCATGACGGCGCGGACGAAGGCGCGGTGGAGGTCGTCGGGCGTGACGCCGGCGAGGACGTCGGGGGTCAGCTCGATGAAGCGCTCGTCCGGACCCGCGACGCGGGGGAACGAGCGACCGGCCTCCTGGGCCAGGCGCTCCAGCGCCACCGCCGCGTCCTTGAAGGTCTTGCACTCGACGAGCCGGGTGAGGAGGAGGTCGCGCTCCGACCCCAGTGCCAGCTCGTCGTCGAGGTCGAGATCGTCGGAGCCCGGCAGGAGCCGCCGCGTCTTCAGCTCGACGAGCGTGGCGGCGATCAGGAGGAACTCCGTCGCCGCGTCGAGGTTGACCCCATCCAGTGCATCGAGCTGGGCCAGGTAGGCATCCACGATGCGGGTGAGGGAAACCTCGTAGAGGTCGACCTGCTCGCGCAGGATGAGGTGCAGCAGCAGGTCGAACGGCCCCTCGAAGACGGGCGTGATCACCTCGTAGGCCATTGCTCGCCATGCTAATCACATCGGTGTGGTTCGCGGAAGGTCCTCGTCCTGCAGAACCCCGTGGCTCCGGCGGGGCGGGCACGGCCTACGATCCCCGGCCTGTGCCGCGCGTCTTCTCCGGAATCCAGCCCACGGGCGAGGTCCACCTCGGGAACTACCTCGGGGCGGTCCGGCGCTGGGTCCACGACCAGCACGAGTTCGACTCGATCTACTGCGTCGTCGATCTCCACGCCGTCACGCTCCCCCAGGACCGCGAGGTGCTGTCGAGCAAGACCCGCGAGCTGGTGGCGCTCCTGGTGGCGGCAGGCCTCGACCCCGAGGTCTGCACCCTCTTCGTCCAGAGCCACGTCCCGGAGCACGCCCAACTCGGCTGGCTGATGGAGTGCACGGCCGCCTTCGGTGAGCTGCGCCGTATGACGCAGTTCAAGGAGAAGGGCGACCGCGCCGACTTCACCTCGGCCGGCCTCTTCACCTATCCGGCCCTCCAGGCCGCTGACATCCTCCTGTACGACACCGACCGGGTGCCCGTCGGCGACGACCAGCGGCAGCACCTCGAGCTGGCCCGGGACCTCGCCGAGCGGTTCAACTCCCGCTACGGCTCCACGTTCATCGTGCCGGAGCACGCCATCGCGCCGGTGGGCGCTCGGATCATGGACCTCCAGGAGCCCACCCGGAAGATGTCCAAGTCGGTCGACGCGCCGCAGGGCACGCTCCTCGTGCTCGACCCACCCGAAGTCATCACCAAGAAGATCAAGCGCGCCGTGACCGACAACGACGGCGAGGTCCGCTACGACCCCGAGGCCAAGCCCGGAGTCGCGAACCTGCTGTCCATCCTGGCAGGGATCACGGGCGGCGATCCCGCCGAGCTGGCCGACCGCTACGAGCAGTACGGCCCCCTGAAAGCCGACACCGCCGATGCCGTGGTCGAGGCGCTCCGCCCCCTGCAGGAGCGCTTCTCCGAGCTGTCCTCGCAGCCGCAGGAGGTCGACCGCATCATCGCCAGAGGTGCGGCGAAGGCCCAGGCCCTGGCCGCCCCCACCCTCGCCAAGGCCATGCTCGCCATGGGCCTCCTCCCCCCGACCTAGCCCACCTCCCGACCGGTCGGCACGCGCCCTCGCCCGAAGGCGTGTGACGAGCTCAGTCGTCGTCGGCGGCGTGGAGGGCGTCAGCGATGTCGGGAGGCACCGTCCAGGTCGAGCGGGGGCGGTGGTGCTCACGCGTCCAGGCCACGGTGAGCGCGTCGCTGCCGGCCCGCTCCAGCGCCCCGGCGCCGAGGTCGTCGTGGCGCAGGTACTGCGCCGCCCGACCGTCGCCCGCCGCCATGCGTTCGCGCCCTCGCACCGCGGCGGCCAGCGTGACACCCACCCGGGCGGGCGTGCGGAGGCGGGAGGCCGACTTGCCGGAGTCGTGGAGCAACGCGGCCGCCAGGACCGGCCGGTCCACCGGCGTCCCGAGCTGAGACTCGACCCGGCGGGCGACGGCCACCGAGTGTCGCCGGTCCGGACCGCTCATCGCGTCCCAGATGGCCCGCTCCCCCGGGAGCAGCTGCGCGTGCACCCAGAGCACCTCGTCGCCCGGGGGCCCGCCAGGGCGCAGCGAGCCGAGAAACCGGCGGACCAGGTGGGCGGTCCTCGCCATCGCGCTAGGCGTGGTCGATGCAGTACCGAGTGGCCGGCATGGCCTCGAGGCGTGCGTCGGCGATGGGCTCGCCGCACGTCTCGCACGTCCCGTAGCTGCCGTCGTCGAGCTTCTCGAGCGCTCGCTCGACCTCGTCAAGCTCCGCCCGGAGCTGGGCGGCGAGGACCTTGTTCTCGCCCTGCTCGGCGGCCACCTGGCCCGAGTCGGCGAACCCTTCGTCGAAGTCGTCGCCGACACCGCTACCAGGCTCGAGGGCCGCGACCTGGCTGGCCAGGTGGTCGCGATCTTCCACGAGCCGGTCGCGCAGGGAGGACGTGATCGACTGGTCAGGCACGGACGGCAGGCTACAGCGCCACCGCGGCACGTGGGTGAGCGGCCCGGTAGACGTCCCACAGCCGCTCCGTGGAGACCAGGGTGTACACCTGCGTCGTGCTGATCGACGCGTGGCCGAGCAGCTCCTGCACCGCCCGGATGTCGGCCCCGTGGTCGAGCATGTGCGTGGCACAGGAGTGCCGTAGCACGTGCGGGCTCAGCGTTCCCGACAGGCCGACGCGCTCGGCGTGGCGGCGCAGGATGTCCCAGGCTCCCTGCCGCGTGAGCCGACCCCCCCGCGCCCCCAGGAACACGGCGTCGGCATCGTCGCGGCGGCGCCAGCGCTCGGGCACGAGCTGTGGGCGGCCTCCCTCGTCCAGCCAGGCCACCAGCGCACGCAGGGCATGGCCGCCGACGGGCACGATCCGCTCCTTGCTGCCCTTGCCGAAGGCTCGGAGCAGCGCGTCGTCGAGGTCGAGGGCGCCGAAGGACAGGCCCACCAGCTCCGAGACCCGCAGCGCGGTGCCGTAGAGCACCTCGAGGATGGCCCGGTCGCGACGGGCGATGGGGTCGTCGCCGACCGGAGCGGCCAGGAGGCGGCCCACCTCGTCTTCCGTGAGCGCCTTGGGGAGGCCCCGCGCCACCTGCGGCTGTTCGACGTGGCTCGAGGGGTCGAGGGCCACCCGTCCTTCCTCGGCCAGGAACCGGTGCAGCGAGCGCACGGCGACCAGGGCCCGCGCCACGGACGCCTGCGCGAGCCCCTGCGCCCGCAGCGCGGCCACGTGCTCGTTGATGTCCCTCTCGGTGACGTCGACGACGGCCGTGCCCCGCTCCTCCAGCCACAAGGTGTATCGGCGGAGGTCCCGCCGGTAGGCGGCGATGGTGTTCGGCGAGCGGCCCTTCTCGGCGGCGAGCCACATGAGGAGGTCCTCGACCTCGAGCGGCACGGTCAGGCCGACGGTCACCGCGACCGACGGGCGAGGGTCGACAGCCCGATGATCGTCTTGGCGTCGGTGATGCGTCCGTCGTCCACCCAGGCGAGTGCCTCGGCCAGGGGGAGCCGCTCGACCGTCATGGCCTGCTCCTCGGCGCCCTGACGGTCGTCAGCGACCGGGGTCAGACCCGTCGCCAGGTAGATCGCCACGGACTCGTCGCAGTAGCCCGGCGAGTTGTGGAACGTGGCGAGGAGGTCGAGCTCTGCGGCCTCGAGGCCGGCCTCCTCGACGAGCTCCCGGGCCGCCGTCGCGCGGTCCGCCTCCCCCTCGACATCGCGCAGCCCCGCCGGGATCTCCACCAGGTCCGTGCCGAGCGCCGCCCGGAACTGGCGCACCAGCGTGACCGTGCCGTCATCGTGGAAGGGGACGATGCCCACGGCGCCGGGGTGGTGGACGATGTCGCGCTCGAACTCCGTGCCGTCCGCGGCCCGGTAGCGGGCGCGGGCCAGGACGAACCGGAGCCCGCGGTGCACCTCCACCTCGGAGATTCGGGTGAAGGGCGCCACCCTCAGGAATTGGACGATGACACCGAGAGCGAACCCGAGACGTCGGCCCGGTCGTCGTCGTCGAGGTCGAAGAGGTGGGGCGTGCGGCCCTCGGCGCGGTCGAGCGCGGCGGCGACGAGCTCCCGGAACAGCGGCGCCGGCCGGGTGGGGCGGCTCTTCAGCTCCGGATGGGCCTGCGTGCCGACCCAGAAGGGGTGCCCCTCGAGCTCGATGAACTCGACGAGCCGGCCGTCCGGGGAGGACCCTGAGCATCGGAAGGCGCTGTCGTCGAAACGGGCGCGGTACTTCGGGTTGAACTCGTAGCGGTGCCGGTGGCGCTCCGAGACGACGGTTTCGCCATATGCCTTCGCGACCTGCGACCCGGGCTCGAGCTTGGCGACGTAGGTGCCGAGGCGCATCGTGCCGCCCATGTCGGTGACGCTGCGCTGCGTCTCCATGAGATCGATCACCGGGTGCGGCGTGGTGGGGTCGAGCTCGCTCGAGTTGGCGCCGGTCAGGCCCAGCACGTTGCGCGCGAAGTCGACGGCCATCATCTGCAGGCCGAGGCAGAGCCCCAGGCACGGGATGTCGTGCTCGCGGGCGTACCGGGCGGCGGCGATCTTGCCCTCGCTGCCGCGCTCGCCGAATCCGCCGGGAATCACGATGCCGTCGAGGTCGTGGAGCCGGCCCTCTGTCAGCAGCCCTTCGACCTCCTCCGCCTGGATCCACTCGATCTCCACATCGCACGCGTGGTGGAACCCACCGTGCTTGAGGGCCTCGACCACCGACAGGTAGGCGTCCTGCAGGCTCACGTACTTGCCGATGATGCCGACCCGGACGGACTTCTCCATCGACTCGATCCGGTTGACCAGGATCTCCCACTCGCTGAGGTCGGGGTCGGGGGCGTCGATGCGGAGGATCTGGCACACGACGTCGTCGAGGCCCTCGTAGTGCAGCACCAGCGGGATCTCGTAGAGGTTCCGGGCATTGGCGGCGTTCACGACGGCGTCGATGGGCACGTCGCACAGGTTCGAGATCTTGCGCTTGAGCCCCTCGGCCAGCGGTTCGTCGCTGCGGACGACGATGGCGTCGGGCTGGATGCCACGTGCCCGCAGCTCGGTGACCGAGTGCTGGGTGGGCTTGGTCTTCTGCTCGGCCACGATCATCGGGGCGAGGGTGACGTGCACGTAGCAGACCTGGTCGCGCCCCACGTCGAGGCGGAACTGGCGGATCGCCTCGAGGAACGGGAGGATCTCGATGTCGCCCACCGTGCCGCCGACCTCGGTGATCACGACGTCGACCTCGTCGCCGGCGAGGCGGTTGATGCGACGTTTGATCTCGTCGGTGATGTGCGGGATGACCTGGACGGTCTTGCCCAGGTAGTCGCCGCGGCGCTCAGCGGCGAGGACCGCCGAGTAGATCGACCCGGTGGTGGCGTTCGAGTCCCTCGTCAGGTTTTCGTCGATGAAGCGCTCGTAGTGCCCGAGGTCGAGGTCGGTCTCGCCACCGTCGTCGGTGACGAACACCTCCCCGTGCTCGAACGGGTTCATCGTGCCGGGGTCGACGTTGATGTACGGATCGAGCTTCTGCATCGTGACCTTCAGGCCACGGGCCTTCAGCAGGCGGCCCAGGGAGGACGCGGTGATGCCCTTGCCGAGCGACGATGCCACTCCCCCCGTGACGAAGATGTGCTTGGTCAACGGGGTTCCTCCGTGCGTGCTTCGAGCGACACAGCCACGGGAGAACACCCTACCCACGATCGGCGGTTCGATCGCGAACGCTCCCCGGGACGGCCACCCTCGGCGGGGTCGGTAGCCTCCCCTCGCCATGGTCAGCGCCCCCACCGCCCGCGCCTCCGGCCGGTCCGGAACCCGCCTCGACCTGGCCGTCCTGGCCGTGGCGAGCGTGGCCCTGCGCATCCCGGCCTTCGTCGCCGGTCGGCACGTGACGTTCGACGACGGGGTCTTCGGCGCCTCCGCCGTGGCCATGCGGGTAGGTGGGCAGCCGTTCCGCGACGTCTTCTCGAGCCAGGGCCCCCTCTTCCTCCCCCTGCTCTGGCTGGGCGACCTCCTGGGATTCCGCACCACCAACAGCCCGCGGGTCATCGCGGTGGTCGCCGGTGTCGCGCTGGCCGTGGGCGTGTACCTGACCGGCCGTCTCGTCGCCGACCGGGTCGGCGCACTGCTCGCTGCGGCGCTGACGACGGCGTGCGCCAGCGTGCTCTGGGTGTCCGGGCCGATCGCGGCCGACAGCGTTGCGCTGGCCTTCGCGGTCGCCACCGTCTTCCTCGCCCTCCGCTGGCGCGACGACGTCACGCTGCGGCGCGGGATCGTCCTCGGGCTCGGCATCAGCGCCACCATCTCCGTGAAGGCGCTGCTGGCCCCGGTGATCGTGCCCGTGGCCCTCGTGATGCTGGCGGGGCGGCGCCTCGGCCCGATCCTCGCCGGCGCGGCCACGGCGGTCGGCGTCCACCTGCTCCTGTGGCTCCCGTGGGGCCCAGGTGACGTCTGGGAGCAGTCGTACGGCTACCACCTGGAGGTGGCGGGCGACCGGACACCCGGGGCCAACCTGGCCAAGATCGCCAGCACCCTCGGGGATCGGGACCTGCCGCTGCTGGTCGCGCTCGGGCTGGCCCTGGTGGCGATCGTCGGCCGGCGGCGGGCCCGGGAGCCGTGGGCTTCCCCCCGCCTGCTCGCGCCGGACACCCTCCTCCTGGCCTGGCTGGCCACCACCGTCCTCGTCCTTCTCACCGAGCACCCGATGTGGCGGCCCCACGTCTCCCAGCTCGTCCCCCCGCTGGCCCTGCTCGCCGCCCGCCACCGCCCGTCGACCCGCGTGCTGCTCGTGGCCATGGCGCTCACCATCCCGTACCACCTCGTGCACGCCTGGCCGATCCTGCAACCGTCGGAGTACGCCGACGCCTCCAAGGAGGCGGTCCAGCTCCTGCGCTCGCTCCCCGAAGGCGCCCTGGCCATCAGCGACGACCCGGGAATCGTGTGGCGAGCCGGTCGCCGCACCCCGCCTGACCTGGTCGACGCGTCGATCCTGCGCATCGAGACCGGCGGCATCACCGCCGCCAGCATCGCCGCAGCCGCCGACCAGCCCGACGTGTGCGCGGTCGTGGTCCGCAGCCGCGCCCGGTGGGGGTCGTTCGTCGACCTGCCACGCCGCCTGACCGCCGTCGGCTACGAGGTGGCTGCCGGGAACGGCCGGAGCCAGCGGGTCTACGTCGCCCCGGATTGCGACCCGCCCTGAGGCTCCGGTTCGGTCGGCAGCCGACCGGCCCGGTCGAGCTGGCGGAGGACCGGGGTGCGGTCGATCACGGCGGAGAACGAGACGCGCTCCGATGCGGCGTTGAGGAGGACGAGCACCACGAGCACGGCTGTGCGCACCGGCCGGCTCGTCTCCAGCACCACGGCGAGGCCCAGCACAGCACCGAGGAGGTTGGCGCCGGTGTCGCCGAGCATCAGACGTTCGCGCAGGTCCGCGGCCAGCAGGCCGGCGGTGGCTCCCACCACGGACACCAGCGCGAGCCCCACGGGCGACGTGCCCGCCGCCAGCGCGAGGGGGACGTAGGCCAGCAGCCCGACCTTGATGGTGCGCCCCGGAGCGCGATCGAGGAGGTTGCCCAGGTTGGCGGCCAGGGCGACGAGCGCGGCGTCGGCCAACAGGCGCCGCCCGCTCACGTCACCCGGGGCCGCGGTCAGCACGATGGCCACGACACCGCCACCGAACAGCTTCATGACCCCGGTCGTGAGGCGACCGTGGGCGAGCGCCCGCAGGTGGCCGCTGAAGCCTCGATCCCCCTCCGTGCCGAGAAGGTCGTCGACGAAGCCGAGGAACGCGAAGGCGAAGCAGGCGAACAGCACCGTCGAGCGCAGCAGGCTGTCGCTGAGCTCCTCCCCCACGCCGAACTCGGCGAGCGCGGTGCGCCCGGCCTCGACGACGAGCACGGCGAGCACGATCACGAGGCCACCGGCCGTGGCGATCGTCCGGCCGCGGAAGTTGCTGCGCTGCAGCGCGGGGGCGCGAAGCACGTCATGCGACGCGCGCTCCAGCAGCAGGGATGCTCCGAACCCGCCGACGAGCAGGAGGCACCACGCGATGAGGCCGGCGCTCATGGGTCCACCCGGCAGGCGAAGTAGACGAACCCCGGGACGAGCGCGGCCACCATCGCTCCGGGGACGGCGATGCCCGAATCGTTCAGCGCATACCCCAGCAGGGCGGCCACCCCGATGCCGGGAAGCGCGGCCACCAGCGGCGGGAACGCGCGCCCGACCGCGACGACGCGCTCGCGGGCCCGCCACGCCGTGAGCCCTGCGGCCAGCGTCACCGGGATGAACACGTAGCGCCACGCACTGGTGGTCAGCGATCGCAGGTTGGCGCTGAGCTTGCGCTCGACCACGGTCGTGAAGCCGCTCGAGCCGTCGGTGCCAATACGCTCGATGAGGCGACCGAGATGCGATCGGTCGGCGCTCTCCCGGGACAGGTCGAGGACGCCGAGCACCACGATCAGCGCTGCGGTGGCGAGGGTCAGCAGGGCCAGGGTGCGCCACCGCACCTTCCAGCGACCGAGACCCAGCGCCACGAGAGCCAGGGCCGGTAGGCCCGCCAGCGCGCCGCCGACGTCGGCCCCCCACATCGGGGCCACGTCGATGAGCAGGACCACACAGAGGAGCGCCACCATCCACCGCCGCCCCGCGGGCGCGGGGACGAGGTGGACGATCGCGCAGGCGAGGACGATGGCGGCGGCGGCGAAGAGCGCGAACGTCACGTTGTTGATGCCGGTGAAGCGCCCGGCGACGATCGGTGAGTCGCCGAAGACGGTCGACAGCTGAAGCCTCGACCCCAGCAGGACGACGCTGGCCGTGACGACGACGACCAGGAGCCCGTAGGAGAACACGATCGGCGCCAGCCACGAGCGTCTGCGCAGCGCCAGCGCCACGCCCCCGACTGCCACGGAGCCCGCAGCCAGGAACGCCCAGTAGGCGACGCTGCCCCAGTCGTGGAAGGGGAACAGCGCGGCGAGGTACGTCATCGACGGGACGGCCAGCAGCACCAGCGCGAGCCGCTCCAGCCACGGGACCGCGCCCGTCCAGCGGCGGGAGAACACGGCCGCGGCAGCGAGGGACAGCAGGCTGATCGCGACGACCAGGGCCTGCACGACGGGGTCCAGCATGCGATCGCGGAACAGAGCGGCGTCCTGGCCCGTTGCGAGGTCGTGGCGGCGGGTGGCAGCGGAGCCGTGCCGACCGTCGGCCTCCACCGGACGACCCTCGATCCCGCCATCGTCGAGCTCGGCACCGACGAGCGCAGCGATCGAGGGGGCAACGTCGGTGAGGAGCGCGTAACCCGCCTGGCGCGTGTTGCCCGAGGTGAGTAGCCCGGGCGGGAGCTCGCGCGCCCGAATGCCGAGGACGCCGAGGCCCGGATCGGGGCTGGTGGTCGGCGCCACCACCACGACGGCGTCGCTCTCGGGATCGAGATCGAGGTCGAGGTCGTCGAGCAGCGCCCCGACCAGGCGATCCGTCGACTGCAGCGCGCGCCGCCAGGCGGCGTCGGCGATCGGCTCGGTGGCGCGCGGGCGGAAGGCCGCCGCCCGGCGAAGGTCGGAGGCCTCGACGAGCACCACGGAGCCGGGCGTGGAGCACCGCTCCACCTGGGCCATGACGGCCGCCTCGTCGAGACGGACCCCGTAGGGAGCGACCGGATCGGGAGTGAGCAGCGCGTCGCCCACGGTCCCGCACGGGACGGTGCCGTCCTCGTCGGCCAGCGCCAGCGCAGCCTCGCGGTGCGTCGGCTCTCCCGGGAGCAGCGCATCGGTGCCGTCGGCGTTGGCGACCACGCCGCGGGAGATCGACGCCTCGTCCAAGGCTCGACCGAGCGCACCGATCTCCGCCCCGAACTCGCTGTCGTCGTTGGCGCGCTCGAGCAGCGCCCAGCTCAGGGCGACGACGTCGCCGTTCGGCTCGCGACCGTGCTGGCGGGCGTGCTCCTGGGCGACGGTGCCTCGTCCGAAGGTGTCCTGACCATCGAAGGCGAGCCCACCGAGCGCAGGGTTGGCCACGGCCCGGGTGCCGGCCCCCAGCGTGAGGTAGGCCTCCCCCGCCCCGGCCACGGTCGTGGTGACGCGCGTGGCGAGGTTGGCGACCGCGCTCTCGTCGAGGAGGGCCCGGAGGCGGGGCACCGAGGGGTCGTCGACGTCCTCCCACGTGAGGCCGGGCACCGAGATCACGATCACCCGGCGCTGCGTCGGGCGGGCGGGCGGGTCCGCTTGGGCCCCCGCCGGAGGAGCGGTGCCCAGCACGATCGCGGCCAGCATCGCCAGCACGAGCGCGACGAGCGGCCCGAGGTGGGAGCGCCGCCTGCTCATGCCGGCACCTCCGGGCTGCTCCCGGCGGCGGGGAGCGCTCGCACCGTCAGGTAGACGAGGGAGGCGTTGACGACGCCGAGCATCACGCCGGGCACGGCGATGCCCGAGTCGTTGAGGGCGAACCCGAGCAACCCGACGACGGCCAGCCCACCGAGGCACTCCCGGATGGTGTCCCGGATGGCCCGCACCTGGCCGGGGGCGCGCCACAGCAGGTACACGACGAACCCGAGGGCGATCGGCACCATGGCCGTCCACACCGAGCTCGTGATGACCCCGAAGTTGGCGCCGAGCTTGCGGGTGACCACCGTCTCCAGGGCACCGAGCCCGTTGTCGCCGATCGACTCGACGAGGCGCCCGAGGTGGGTGCGCGAGTCCACCGGGCGAGAGAGGTCGATGGCGGCGAACATAGCGACGGCGGCCAGGGCCGCGCTCCCCCACAGCAGCACCGATCTCCACTTCAGCCGGTGGTCGAGGAGCTTGGCCGCCGTGACGCCGACGGCCGGCACGAGGGCCAGCACACCGCCGACGTCCGCCCCCCAGATGGGCATGCCGTCGATCACGATCGCGAGCAGGAGCACGGCGAAGGCCACGGCAGTTGCAGCGCTGCGCCCCGCCAGGCGACGCGAGAGCAGTCCGCACAACAGGAGGGCGGCGCCGGCGAACTGGCCGTAGGCGAGGTTCCCCATGCCTGCGAAGCGCCCACCCACCGTCGGCGAGTAGCCGAAGACGGTGTTCAGCTGGAGCGGGGCGCCGAGCAGCATGTCGACGACGAGCAGGCCGAAGACGCCCCCGAGCACGAGCAGGAGCGGATCGAGCGTCTCGCGGGCACCGGCCAGGCTCGCGCCGATCGCCAGGGCGGCGGCCACGCCGATGACGAAGCCCCAGTAGGCCAGGGTCGAGACGTCGTGGAACGGAACGAGGCCGGCCAGGTACGTGGCCGGCAGATAGGCGAGCATCGCCAGTGCGGCCAGCGACACGAGACGACGCGCCCGCCGGGTCCCCCGGCTCAGCGCGAACGCGGCGGCGAACCACAGGAGGGCCTGCAGGGCGACGAAGGCGAGGGCCACAGGGGCGACCATGCGGTCGCGATACCGAGCGGCCTGGTCGATCTCGTCGAGGTCGGCGGCTCGCTCCTTGCCGGTGGCCGCCCCGTCGCCCGCGCGCTCGAACCGGCGACCCTCCATCGACTCCGGAGCTTCGGCCCCGGCCAGGTCGAGGATCGTCGGCGCGACGTCCACGAGGGTCACGAGCCCGGGCCGACGGGTGCTGGCCGACTGCAGCAGGCCCGGCTGGATCCCTGGGGCGCGCAGCGCCGCCGCGGTGAGCCGCACCTGATCGGCCGGGTGGTAGGGGGAGATGAGGAGCACGGCGTCGCGCTCCGGGTCGACGTGCACGAGCAGATCGCCCACGAGGTCGTCGGTGTGACGGAGGGCGGCGCGCCGCATCGGCTGCTCCTGCTGAGGCGCGACGTGGTCGCGATAGCGATCGGCTCGCTCGAGGTCCGACCCCTCGACGAGCACGACCCCGCCCCCCGACCAGGCCGCGTCGAAGGCAACCCCCACGGCATGGATCGACAGCTGCACGCCGAACGGCGCCGACGGCGTGTCCTCCAGGAGGGCCGGAGACGTGGCGCCGCCCGGCACCAGGCCCTCCTCGTCCATGAGCGCGATGCCTGCGGTGCGGCTGAAGATCGGCGCGCGCAGGAGGCCCAACCCGTCGGCGTTGGCCACGACGGCGCGGGGCACGCCGGCACCATCGAGGGCCTCGCCGAGCGCGCCCACCTCTGCGTCGTAGGCGAGCCCGCCATTCCGTCGTTCCATCGCATCGACGGCGAAGGCCATGAGGCCGTCGACCACTCGCCGGCCCGTGTTGCGGTGCAGGACGTCGGCTGCGGGGGTGCCGAGGAAGTCCTCGTCCGGCTCCATCACCTGTCCGCTGAGCGCAACGCCACGGGCGCGGGTGCCCGCGTTCACCGTGGCGTACCCGTCCACCGCGTCCGTCAGCGGCTCCACGTCGCGGACCGAGAGGGCGGCAATGGCGGACTGGTCGACCAGTGCGTCCAGGTGGGGCGTGTCGCCGGCGTGCAGGTCGACCCAGCTCAGGGTCGGGAGGGACAGCACCAGCACGCGCCCCGGCACCGGTTCGGCACGGGCCGGCGCGGCGTCGCCGACGATGGCGGCGGCGAGGAGCAGCACCACCCCCAGGACCGAGCCCATCACGACTGCGACACGGCTCATGCCGTGCTCCCGGGCGGTCTGTAGCTGGCGGGCGCTCGGCCCGGAAGCCCGCCGAGCCGCCGCAGGGCGAGCAGGTAGAGCGCAGCGCCGCCGGCCGACACAACCAGGACGGCGGTGAGGGTCGTCACCCGGCCGTCGGGCGACCAGGCTCGGATGGCGGCCCACATGGCCAGCCCGGTCGCCGATGCGAGCACCAGTGCGCGCAGCTGGCCCAGGCCCACGACACCACCGACCGCCCGACGGACGCGAGCGGCGAGCCACACGAGGCCCAGGAGGTAGGCAGCCGAGTGGGCGCCCCCGATCGCCGCGAGCCGACCGGTGCCGTCGACCGTCGCCCCGACCACCACCATGCCGGCCGCGCCCAGGAGTGCGGACCCGAGGGAGGCGATCGCCGGCGTGCGACTGTCGTCGAGCGCATAGGCGACTCGCGTCATGAGGAGGAAGCCGCCGTATACGGGCACACCGACGGCCAGCCCGGCCAGCGCGGCGCCGAGGAGCTCGGGCGAGTCGCCCTCTCCTGCCTCACCGAAAGCCAGCACCTGCATGACGGGGACGGACAGAGCGAGGAGGGCGGCGGCCACGGGGAGCGTCACGACGGCCATCGCATCCGAGGCCCATCGGAGCGACCGACGGAGGCCCGCTTCGTCGCCGGCCGCGCGATCGGCAGCGAGGCGCGGCAGCACGGCCGTGTGGATGGGCTGGGAGAGGATCCCGTAGGGCGCGAGGAACACGACCATCGCCAGCTGGTAGGCGACCACGCCACCGGCCACGCCACCCGAGGCCACGATCGCCGCGATGAGCAGGATGCCCGTACCGGAGTGCTGCAGCACCGCCCAGCCGGACAGGCGCAGAAGGCGGGTCACATCGCCGTCCTCAAGCGCCCGGCGAAGACCCAACCGCCACCGGAACCCGGTGCGGCGCAGCGCGATGACCGGCACCCCGACGAAGGCAGCTACGCCGAGGGTGCCGCCCACTGCGAGGCACAGGCGCGCGCCGCTGCTCAGGTGGAGGCCTGCCCCGCCCCCCGCCATCGCATGGAAGATCGCCATCGCAGCCACGAGCACGACGGTGTTGCCGATGGGCGCAGCTGCGGTGACGGCGAACATTCCACGGGCGTGGAGGAGCGCGGTGGCGACGGCTCCGACGGCGTAGAGGAGCACTTGGGGGATGAAGAACCGGAGGAGGTACGTGGCCAGCTCCCGCTGATCAGCGGCGATCGCACCGTCGGCCACGCCAGCGGTGAGCAGGCGCGCGATCTGCGGGGCGAGCAGCACCCCTGCCACGGTGACCGCGCCCAGGCCCGCCAGAGCGATGGACAGCAGGCCCCCTGCCACCTCCTCGAGGCGGCGGCCCTCGTTGCGGGTGAGCAGGTCGACGAAGGTCGGTACGAGCACTGCCGAGAGTGCGCCGGCGGCGAGCAGCTCAAACAGGACGTTGGAGAGGCTGTTCGACGCCTGGAAGGTGTTGCCGAGGTACGTCGTGCCCAGGACGGCCGCGATCACGACCATGCGGATCCCGCCGAAGGCCCGCGACACGGCCGCCGCGGCGCCCATGCCCGCCACCGACCTCGTCATGCTCGTGGTGGCGCCGCCCGGCGCGTCGGTCACGGCGGCGTCCAACCGGGCAGCACGCCGTCCGAGTCGGACCCGTAGCCGAAGTGGCCCACCAGACCCTCGGCGGCGGCCGCCAAGGCGATGACGGACGCCACCCGCCCCTCGGGCTGGTCGGCGTGATCGACGATGACCACGCGGTCCCGCTGCTCCTCGGGGATGGCGTCGCGCAGCAGCTCGGCGCGCGCTGGGCCGTCGGTCTCCTCGCGGAAGACCTCCGCGGCCACCGTGGGCAAGCCGGCGCCGACCTGGGCGGAGATCACCATGGCCACGACCGCCTCGAGCTGCTCGTCCTGTTGGGAGCCGGCGACGACCACCACCCGGGGGCTGGTGCCTCGCAGGCCGGCCAGGGTCGTCGAAGCGTCGTCGAGGGCGTCGACGGTGAGGAAGCCGCTCGACTGCAGATCGGCCAGGACCTGCGTGGTCGGCGGAGCGGTGGTGGGCGGTCCGGCCGGGTCGGCATCGGGCATCGGCGGCACGCGGAGCTCGTCGACCACCGCTGCCCACGCGAGCGCCTGGAGTCGGGACACGGAATCCCGCTCGCCGGCGCCGATCACCCCGGCCAGGGCGGCCCGGTCGTCGTCGGACTCGAGTGACCACTTGCGCTCGACCCACACGACGCCCGGAACGATGCCGCCGGCCCGCCGCGCCAGGAGTCCGATCTCCTGCGCCGCTTCCCCGTCGACCCCGCGCATCGCCAGGATGAGGACGGGCACGTCGAGGAGCCGGTCCGTGACGGCGAAGTCGGCGCTGGCCGTGATGTACGAGCGGACGTCGTCGAGGTCGCGCTCGAGGTCGTCGTTCTGCTGCTTGCGCTCGTCAAGGTTCCCGGAGACGGTGTCGATTCGCCGTTCGAGGTTCTCCACGACGGCGCGGTCGACGTAGGTGGAGCCGACGACCACGCCGATGGCGATGGCGAGGAACACCGCGGTGATCGACACCAGGTGGAACCGGAACGAGATCATGGCCCTCCTCGGGCAGGCAGCATCAGAAGGTCCCCGTCACGTCGAACCACAGGTCGCGCAGGGTCAGCCACACCCCGTCGAGGATGACCTGGAGCGGCTGGGACACGACGGTGATCACGACCATGACGACGAGCGCAGCCAGCACCAGCAAGAGCAGATCGGAGCGGCGGACCGTGCCCTCGTAGAGGCGCGCGACCCCTTTGGCGTCGACCAGCATCGGCCCGAGCCGAAGGCGGGTGAGGAACGTCGAGGACATCCCGGCGCGGCCCTTGTCGAGGAATTCCACCATCGTGTCGTGCGTGCCGACGGCGACGATCAGCTTGGCTCCGCCCTCGTAGGCCAGGAGCATGGCGGCGTCCTCGCTCGTGCCCTCGACGACGAACTCCACGTAGGGCTTCCCGAAGGCCTGGAGCTCCTCGTAGCCGGGGTTGCGCCCGTCGGGGTGCACGTGGTGCACATGCTCGGAGCCGACCTCCATGGCCCTCGCGGAGACCGAATCGAAGTCGCCGAGGATCACGTCCGGCTTCAGCCCGACATCGAGGAGCGCGTCGGCCCCCCCGTCGACGCCGATCAGCACCGGCCGGTACTCGCGGATGTAGGAGCGCAGCACGCGGAGGTCTTCCTTGTAGTCCAGGCCCCGCACGACGACCAGGGCGTGGCGACCGGCGAAAGAGGTCTGCAGCTTGGGAACCACGATCGGCGCGAAGACGAGCTCCGCCTCGCGGCGGACGTAGTCCAGGGTGTTCTCGGCGAACCGCTGCAGCTCGTGGCCGATCCCGAAGCGCGACTCCTCCATCCGCCGCTCGATCTCCTCCTCGAGCAGCACGCGACCCCGGCCCAGCTCGGTGTCCGTGCTGTCCGGGCCGAGCACAGCTCCGTCCACGAGGCGCACGATCTGACCGTCGACCACGGCGTCCATGATCTCTGGACCGGCGGCGTCGACCAGGACGACGCCGGCCTTGACCAGCCGCAGCGGCCCCCCGTTGGGGTAGCGGCCGGAGATCGAGCTGGACGCGTTGACGACAGCCACCACACCTGAGTCGATGAGACCGTCGGCGGCGACGCGATCGATGTCGGCATGGTCGATCACCGCGATGTCGCCCGGCTCGAGCCGCTTGATGAGGTCCTTCGTGCGCCGTCCGACGCGCGCCCGCCCCGTGGCCGTGCCTGCGGTCGTCGGCCGAGCCCGTCGGAGGCGCATCACCTCCCCCGCTCCGCAGCGGCCGTGGCCAGCAGCTCCTCGGCGTGCTCCTGACCGGATTCACTGGCCGCCAGGCCCGAGAGCATCCGAGCCAGCTCCCGCCGCCGCGCCCCGGTGCCCAGCGCTTCGGCCCGAACGACAGTGGTGGTGCCGTGGGCCTGCTTGGCCAGGGCGATCTGCGCATCGGCGAACGCCGCGACCTGAGGGAGGTGCGTGACCACCAGCACCTGCTTGTCGACGGCCAGTGCGGCGAGGGCGCGGCCGACGGACCGTGCGGCCTCGCCGCCCACGCCTGCGTCGACCTCGTCGAACACGAGGGTGGGCACCTGTGCTCCCACCACGAGGCGCAGGGCGAGCATCGTGCGGGCCAGCTCGCCGCCCGAGGCCGCCTTCGCCAGCGGGGCCATCGGCAGGCCCGGGTTCAGGGCGAGGAGGAAGGTGACATCGTCGCCCGGGTCGTCCGCGCCGACCTGGATCGTGACGCCGGCCTTGGCGAGCGCGAGGTCGGCGAGGCGCTCCTGCACCGCCGCGGCCAGCACGGGGGCCCGTTCGCGCCGCTGCCGGCCGACCGTGGCCGCGATGGCCGCCAACGCCGACCGTGCCCTCGCTCGGGCCGCTTCCGCGGCGGCCGCCCGCTCGCCATGGGAGTCGAGGGCCGCGATCTGCGCCGACAGGTCGTCGCGGAAGGCGAACAGGTCGGCCAGGGACGAGCGGGCGGTTCCGGCGTACCGGCGGCGCAGATCGCTCAGCTGGGTGCGACGGTCCTGCACGGCCGCGAGGCGAGCGGGGTCGGCCTCGATGCCGTCCGTGGTGGAGCGCAGCTCCTGGGAGAGGTCTTCGAGCTCCGCCACTACGCCGTGGAGGCGAGCAGCCAACTCCTGGAACGGGGGCCGGTCGGCCAGCTCGGCCAGCGCCCTGCCGAGGAGGTCACGGGCGCCCCGCTCGGTGCCAAGCGCCTCCGCTGCAGCCTCGGCGGCAGCGCGGTGGGCGTCGGCGTCGCCGAGGAGAGCCTCCTCCGCGGCCAGCCGCTCGTCCTCCTCGGGGTCGGTGAGCCCCGCCTGCTCGATCTCCCCCACCTGGAACCGGAGGAAGTCGAGCTCCCGCTCGCGCGCTGACGCATCGCCCCCGAGCTCGTCGAGGGCCCGCTCCGCGTCGCGGACGGCGGCCCGGGCCGCGTCGAGGGCAGCGAGGTCGACGCCGGCGAAGCGGTCGAGGGCGTGGCGCTGGCTGGCCGTCGTCAGGAGCCCCACGTGGGCGTGCTGCCCGTGCAGGTCGACGAGCGTGTCGGCCAGCCCGGCGAGGTCGGCTGCGGTGAGCAGGCGGCCGTCTCGGTAGGCACGCGACCGCCCGGAGCGCGGCACGACCCGCGTGAGGACGAGCTCCTCGTCGCCGACCACGAAGCGGCCCTCGACCGTCGCCTCCGTCGCTCCCGGGCGTACCACCGATGCGTCCGCCCGCTCGCCGGTGAGGAGCCCGATGGCGCCCACCACCATCGTCTTGCCCGCGCCCGTCTCACCCGTCAGGGCGGTCATGCCGGGGTCGAGGACCAGCGAGAGCGCATCGATGACCCCGAGATCGCTGACGGACAGCTCAGCGAGCATGGAGGTGGTGCTGGTCGTCGCGGCGCATGGCGCTGGGCATCCGGTCCGGTCGTTGCGGGCGGGTGGGGGGCCAGGTTATGCGACGGTCCCCCGCGATCGACGACCCCGCACCCCCCGGTCGGGGCGTCGGCTAGCGGTCTTCGAGCCCGAACTTGGACTTCAGACGCTCGAGGAAGTCTCTCGGCCCGAACGTCACCAGCCGGGCCGACCGGTCGGACGCGGTGCAGACGATGGCGTCGCCGCGCCCCAGCTCACCCAAATTCCGCCCGTCGACGCTGAGCGTGGCCGCACGATGCCCGCCCACCACCAGGCGCAGCTCTGCGTCGGGCTCCAGCACGAGCGTGCGGTCGAACAGCATGTGCGGCGACACGGGGGTGAGGAGGAGCGCCCGGTGGGTGGGCGCGACGATCGGGCCGCGCGCCGAGAAGGCGTAGGCCGTGGACCCGGTCGGCGTGGCCACGATCAGGCCGTCGGCGGCGTAGGTGGTGAAGAACTCGCCGTCCACTTCGACGGCCAGGCGCACCGTGTGGCCCATGGGGGTCTTCTCGACCACCGCTTCGTTGAACGCGAGGTGCTCGACGGGTTCGCCCTCAGCAGGTTCGACGCGCACCCGTAGCAGCATGCGTTCCTCGATGGTCCGCCTTCCTGCCAGGAACTGCTCGAGCGCGCCGAGGGTCCCGTCGGGCTCGATGTCGGTCAGGTAGCCCATCTGGCCGACGTTGACGCCGATGATCGGCACGCCGGCCGCCGCCACGAGGTCCACCGTCCGCAGCATCGTGCCGTCGCCCCCGAGGCTGACCGCGACGTCGAGGCCGGGGCCGAGGTCGCCGTCGGAGACCGCGTGCTCGCTCAGCCCTGCGATGTCGGCGTCGGGCTGCGGGACGCGGACGTCGTGCCCGGCGCCGAGGAGCCACGCGGCCGCCTCGGTGGCCAGCTCGGCCGCCTGACCCCGCTCGTGGTGCAGGACGAGCCCGACGGTGGCCACGGTCAGCTCCTACGCTCGAGGGCTTCGCGGAGGGCCGCGACCAGCAGGTCGCTGACGCCTACGTCCACGGCGGCGCGCGCCGAAGAACCGGTGACTGCGTGGACGAGGAACTCGACGTTGCCGTCAGCGCCGGTGAGCGGGGACGCCATGGCGCCCATGATGGCGGTTTCCAGGCCCAGGAGCGCGTCAGCGACCTCCTCGAGCACCCGACGCCAGATCGCAGGGTCTGCGATCACGCCCCGCCCGCGGGCCGCTTCCTCCCGTCCGGCTTCGAACTGAGGCTTCACCAGGAGGACGAGATCCGCCCCGCGCCGCCCCAGCGGGATCGCGGCGGGGAGCACGGTACGCAGGGAGATGAACGACAGGTCGGCGACGAGGAGGTCGGCCGGTGCCCCGAGGTCGCCGGGCGCGAGGTCCCGAACGTTCGTGCGCTCCCGCACCTCGACCCGGGGGTCCGCCCGGAGCCGCTCGTGGAGCTGGCCGTACCCGACGTCCACGGCCACCACGCTGGCCACGCCCCGCTGCAGCAGGCAGTCGGTGAAGCCGCCGGTCGACGCGCCGAGGTCGAAGGCCCGGACCCCGTCTGCGTCGACGGCGAACCGCTTCATCGCGGCCTCCAGCTTCTCGCCGCCTCGCCCGACGAATCGGGGCGGTGGCCCGAGCACGACGAGGGGGTCGTCCGGGGCGACGAGCCGGGCCGCCTTGGTGGCGGGCGCGCCGCCGACGGTCACCCGACCGGCGGCGATCTGCTGCTGGGCCCGCTGGCGGCTCGGGGCGAGACCCCGCCGCACGAGCTCGGCGTCCAAGCGGCGCCGAGCCAGAGGTCAGGCCTGCTTCTTGGCCGCGGCCTTGGCCGGCGACTTCTTGGCCGCGGTCTTCTTGGCGGGGGCCTTCTCGGCCGGCGCCTCCGGCGCCTTCACCACCGGCGCCTGGCTGGCGGCAGCCTTGGCCGGCGTCGGGCCGGTGGGCACCCTGTCGGCGGCCTTGCGGACCGGAGCCGTCGCGGCGTCGAACAGCGAGGACAGGCGCTGCTCGGCCTTGTCGAGGTCGTCTTTGCTCACGAGCCCGAGGTTCGTGATCTGGTCCTTCACCTCACGACGCACCGTCTCGAGCAGCTTCTCGCTGTTCTTCCGGCTGCGCTCCACGAGGTCGGCGACGGCGTCGCGGGCCTGGTCGGCCTGCACCTCACCGGCCTTGACGAGGTCCTTCACCAGGGCCTCGGCCCGGGTCTGGGTCAGCGACGTGAACGCCAGCCCCGCATCGATGTAACGCTTCAGCGCGTCGTTCTGAGCCATTCGGGAAGCCTATGGTCATGCGTCACATGCTTGCAAAAGTTCGCACTAGGTTGAGCCCGGCGTGATCCCCCTCAAGGACGAGAACCCGACGCACCGCCGGCCCGCGGTCACGCTGGCGATCATCATGGCGTGCGTCGTCGTCTACTTCTTCTGGCAGCCGTCGCCCTTCCAGGAAACGGTCGACGATCTCGACTTCGCCCTGCGTCGTGCCGCCATCCCGTGCGAGATCGCCCAGGGCGAGCCGCTCACCGTCGACGAGCTCCGCGCCACCTACCGCCTCGGGCGTGACGACGCGTGCGACATCGGCTCCGAGGAGAGCCCGCAGGCGTTCCCCGCCAAGTCCGTGCTGGCCTCGGTCTTCGTCTCGATGTTCCTCCATGGCAGCGTCAGCCACCTCGGCGGGAACCTGCTCTTCCTCTGGATCTTCGGCAACAACATCGAAGACCACCTCGGCCACGTCCGCTACTTGCTCTTCTACCTGGTGGGAGGCGTAGCGGCGACGGCCACCTACGTGGCCCTCAACCTCGACAGCACCATCGGCATGGTCGGCGCGTCCGGTGCCATCGCCGCGGTCATGGGGGCGTACTTCGTGTGGTTCCCAGATGCCCCCGTGCGGACGTGGATATCGTTCCTGCTCTTCGTCTTCGTGCGCATCCGCGCCAAGTGGGTGCTCGGCTTCTGGTTCATCTTGCAGTTCTTCACCGCGCCCGATAGCGGGGTCGCCTGGGCCGCCCACGTCGGTGGCTTCGTGTTCGGCGTGCTGATCGGCCTTGTGGTGCGGGCCAGCCGCACCGCCCGCC
Source organism: Acidimicrobiales bacterium (assembly GCA_030681555.1). GTDB lineage: Bacteria > Actinomycetota > Acidimicrobiia > Acidimicrobiales > VFJN01 > VFJN01. Next base: position 10,016 of record JAUXRW010000130.1, on the reverse strand, counting down.
GCGCCATATGGGGGTCGACCGCCCAGCAGGTCCCCCCGGGCGGGTGGGATCCCACCGGTGGCGTCGGCTACGGCCACTACGGCAGCTACAGCACCCGCAGTCGCTAGAGGAGCGCGGTGACGGCCGCCGCCAGGTCGTCGGCCACGAGGTCGGGCACCACGTGCCCGCCGTCCGCCGGGGATGGCGCCGCGCTCGTGGAGCCGCTCAAGACCAGGACGAAGCGGTAGCCCAGGGCCCGGGCCAGCTCGCCGTCGGTGTCCATCCGGTCACCCACCATCGTGCCGTCCTCGCCCAGCCGATCCCGAACCAGCTCGACCATGGGCGGGTGGGGCTTGCCGGCCACGACGGGCTCGACCCCGCTGGCTGTCGCCACGGCCGCGAGGATGGCACCGCCCCCCGGCACGAGACCGTCGAGCGTCGGGTACGTGGGGTCGCCGTTGGTGCCGATGAGACGAGCCCCTCCCCGCACTGCGGTGCTCGCCGCCTCGAGCCGGCCGTAGTCGAAGTCGAGGTGCAGCCCGACGACGACCGCGTCGGCCGGGCCCTGCCGCACCGGTACGGCGCCGCGAGCCAGAAGCGCCTCGTCCACGCCCGGGCCGGCGCACACGAGCACGCGCTCACCGGGCTCGATGAGCATGGCTGCGGCCATGGCCGAGGTCAGCACGGCGCCCTCCGCCGGGATGCCGATCCGGGCGAGCTTCTGCTCGGCCTCCCCCACCGGTCGGCTGGAGAGGTTCGTGCAGAACACCACCTCCTCGCCGGCCGCCCGCAGCGCTTCGACTGCGTCCACGGCTCCCGGGATCGGCTGGTCGGCCAGCCAGATCACGCCGTCGAGGTCGAGTGCCCAGCCCACGACCCGAGCCTGACAGACTCGGGTCGTGGCCCGCTTTGAACCATTTCCTGGCATCCGCTACGCCCTCGAGCGCTCCGATCTGGGGCGCGTGCTGGCGCCGCCCTACGACGTCATCGACGCTTCGCAGCGGGCCGCCCTCGCTGCCAAGGACGAGCACAACGCCGTCCTGATCGACCTCCCCGACGAAGCGCAGGGCGACGAGCGATACGAGATCTCGACGGCCCTCCTCCACCAGTGGCAGGCCGACGGCACCCTCGTCGTCGACGAGCGGCCTAGCTTCACCGTGTACCGGATGACGGCGGTGGACGACGCCGGCGTCGAGCGGCGGACCACGGGGGTGATCGGCGCCCTCGCGCTCAGCCCGCCCGGCACCGACATCCTCCCCCACGAGCACACCACCAAGAAGGCGAAGAGCGACCGGCTCGACCTCCTGCGCTCGAGCCGCGCCAACCTCTCGGCCATCTGGGGTTTGTCCCTGGCGAAGGGCCTGACCGACCTCCTCCCGGTCCACGGGCCGCCGCTCGCGGACGTGGTGGACGAGGACGGCGTCGGGCACACCGTGTGGCGCGTCGACGACCCCGCCGTCTGCAAGGCCATCGGGGCCGCTGTGGCTACCCAGCCCGTCGTCGTGGCGGACGGCCACCACCGCTACGAGACCTCGTTGGCCTACAAGGCAGAGCGAGCGGCGGCCCACGGCGATCCGGGAGAGGCCCAATCGACGATGGCGTACATCGTGGAGCTCGTCGAGGACGAGCTGACGGTGCACGCGATCCACCGCCTGATCAGCGGCCTCCCCGACGGGTGCGACCTCGTCGAGGCCCTGGCCCCATGGTTCGAAGCCGTCGGGCCGCCGCCAGCGGGCCAGCCGGTCACCACCGCCATGGTCGAGGCGGGTTGCCTCAACCTCGTGGAGCCGCGCGGCGAGATGCTCCTGCGGCCGAGGCCCGACGCCCTGGGCGACGTGCGCGACCTCGACTCAAGCCGCCTCGACGTCGCCCTCGCGGCCCTACCCGACCACGACCTCACTTTCCAGCACGGCGTGGCCAACGTCCGGCAGGCGGTGGCCTCCGGCACCGCCCAGGCGGGCGTGCTCCTCCGGCCGGCCACGGTCGCCCAGATCGAGGCCACCGCCCACGGCGGGGAGCGCATGCCGCCGAAGACGACGTTCTTCCACCCGAAGCCGCGGACGGGCCTCGTGTTCCGCTCCCTGGACCAGCTCGGCTGAGCGGGTCAGCGGACGTCCCACGTGGCGCCCGACCGCAGCAGCTCGGCGAGGTCGCCCGGACCCCGGGAGTCGACCTCGGCGGCGATCTGCGTGTTCACCTCGGACCCGTACTCCAGGCGCTCGACGGCGCGGAACACGCCGATCGGCGTCGGCTCCGACGGGCCCCGCGCGAGCCGCGAGAGGAGGAACGCCACGCTGGGGTCCACCCGCGACTCGTCGTGCACGAGCAGCGCGTCCTCCCCGACCTCCGCGACGTCCACCACTCGTGCGCCCGCCTGGGAGTCGAGCATCACGCCGTGGCGGGCGTCGGCGCCGAACCGGATGGGCTCACCGTGGCGGAGCGGGATCAGCATCTCCTCGCGCACCTGCTTCGCAGTCACGCCTTCGAAGGCCCCGTCGTTGAACACGTTGCAGTTCTGAAAGACCTCGACGAACGCTGCGCCCTTGTGCTCGTGAGCCCGGCGAAACACCTCGAGCATGTGTCCCCGGTCCATGTCGTGGGTGCGGGCCACGAAGCTCGCCTCTGCGCCGATGGCTAGCGAGAGCGGGTTGAAGGGGTGGTCGAGGCTCCCGAACGGGGTGGACTTCGTCACCTTGCCGAGCTCGCTCGTCGGGGAGTACTGGCCCTTCGTCAGGCCGTAGATCTGGTTGTTGAACATCAGGATCGTGAGGTTGATGTTCCGCCGCATGGCGTGGATGAGGTGGTTGCCGCCGATCGACAGCGAGTCGCCGTCGCCGCTCACCACCCACACGTGGAGGTCGGGACGGGCCATCGCCAGGCCGGTCGCGATCGCCGGCGCTCGGCCGTGGATCGAGTGCATCCCGTAGGTGTTCATGTAGTACGGGAACCGGGCGGCGCAGCCGATGCCGGAGACGAACACGGTGTCCTCGCGCCGGACCTCCAGGTCCGGCATGAGCATCTGGACTGCGGCCAGGATCGAGTAGTCGCCGCAGCCGGGGCACCACCGCACCTCTTGGTCGCTGGACCAGTCCCGGCGTGTGGTCGTCGGGATCGGCAGGAGCGTGTCGGGCGACGTCATCTGAGTCCTCCGAGCGTGTCGAGGATGGCCTGTTCGAGCTCGCTGGCCGTGAAGGGCACGCCGCGCACCTTGGTCACCGAGCGGGCGTCGACGAGGTACTCGGCCCGCAGCAGGCGTGAGAGCTGGCCCAGGTTCATCTCTGGGACGAGCAGCTTCGGGTAACGACGCAGCAGGTCGCCGAGGTTGCGGGGGAACGGGTTGAGGTGGGTCAGGTGGACGCGGGCGATCTTGTGCCCTCGCGCCCGGACCCTGTTCGCGCCGGCGTCGATGGAGCCCCACGTGGATCCCCAGCCGACGACGAGCAGCTCGGCACCGTCGACGTCCCCCTCGACCACAGCTTCCGGGATGTCGTCGGCGATGCGGGCGACCTTCTCGGCACGGAGCTGCACCATCCGCTCGTGGTTGGCGGAGTCGTAGCTGACGTTGCCCGACCCGTCCTCCTTCTCCAGTCCGCCGATGCGGTGCATGAGGCCGGGGGTGCCGGGCAGCGCCCAGGCCCGGGCGAGCGTGTCGTCGTCGCGGAGGTACGGCCAGAACACCTCCTCGCCCTTGTCGTTGGTGTGGTTGGGCGCGGTGGCGAAGGTCGTCGAGATGTCGGGCAGGTCGGCGACGTCGGGGAGGCGCCAGGGCTCGGTGCCGTTGGCGAGGTAGCCGTCGGACAGCAGGATCACCGGCGTGCGGTACTTGATGGCGATCCGCGCTGCCTCGATGGCGACGAAGAAGCAGCTGCTCGGGCTGTGCGACGCGAGGATCGGCAGCGGCGACTCCCCGTGGCGGCCGTAGAAGGCCATCAGCAGGTCGGCCGCCTCCGTCTTGGTGGGGAGCCCGGTGGACGGCCCGCCGCGCTGGATGTCGATGACCAGCAGCGGCAGCTCGAGGCTCACCGCCAGGCCCATGGCCTCGGCCTTGAGCGCCATCCCCGGGCCGCTGGTGGTGGTGACCGCCAAGTGGCCGCCGTAGGCCGCACCGATCGCTGCGCCGATGCCGGCGATCTCGTCCTCCGCCTGCAAGGTGCGCACGCCGAAGCGCTTGTGCTTCGACAGCTCGTGGAGGATGTCGGATGCGGGCGTGATCGGGTACGAGCCGAGGAACAGCGGCAGGTCCGACAGCTGGCTGGCGGCGATGAGCCCCCACGCCAGCGCGGTGTTGCCGTTGATGTTGGTGTACGTGCCGGCCGGCAGGGGGGCCGGATCCACCTCGTAGGGGTGGTCGAAGAGCTCGGCCGTCTCCCCGAACGCGTGGCCCGCCTTGAACGCGGCGAGGTTGGCCGCCGCCACCTGCGGCTTGGCGCTGAAGCGCTGCTCGATCCAGGCGATCGTGTCGTCGACGGGCCGCGTGTACATCCACGACACCAGGCCGAGGGCGAAGAAGTTCTTCGACCGCTCGGCATCGCGCGGCTTCACCCCCAGCGACTCGACGGAGCGCTGGGTGAGGCTCGTCATCGGCACCTCGTACACCTTGTAGCCCTCGAGGCTGCCGTCGGTCAGGGGGTTGGCGGCGTAGCCGGCTTTGGCGAGGTTGCGCTCGTCGAAGGCGTCTTCGTTGACGATCACCGTGCCGCCCGCCTCGAGACGGCCGAGCTCGTTCTGGAGGGCCGCCGGGTTCATGGCGACGAGCACGTTGGGCGCATCACCCGGAGTGGTGATGTCGTGGTCGGAGATGTGGACCTGGAAGGCGCTGACCCCCGCCAGGGTGCCGGCGGGCGCGCGGATCTCGGCCGGGAAGTCCGGCAGGGTGGCGAGGTCGTTCCCGAAGAGCGCACTGGCGCTCGTGAACCGGTCGCCCGTGAGCTGCATGCCGTCGCCCGAGTCGCCGGCGAAGCGGATGATGACCCGGTCGAGGTGCTCGACGCGAGCTGAAGCGCCGCTGCGCTCGACGGTGTTTGACAGCTGGTCCACCCCCCGGTGACCGTCCGACGCGCCGTTGCGCCGGACCGATGTCTGGGGCCGACCTTATCGCCGCCGACTGCTAGGTCAGCGACGCCTCGAAAATGCTCTTGACGGAGGCATCCAGGGCGGCGTCGAACTCCTCGTCGCTCTGCTGGGCCGACAGCCCCTCGGTGAGCGCTCGCGAGAAGCTCGCGATCACGCCCGGGTTCCGTGCCAGCCGGTCGTTGGCGTCCTCACGGCTGTACCCACCGGACAGCGCCACCACCCGGAGCACGCTCGGGTGGGCGACGAGGTCGGCGTAGAACCCGTCCTCCTCCGGGAGCGTGAGTTTGAGCATCACGACCTGATCGGCCGGGAGCGACTCGAGCTCGGCGGTGATGGCGGCCTTCAGGAGGGCTTCGGCCTCCGCCTTCTGCGGGCTGTGGATGTCGATCTCCGGCTCGATGATCGGAACGAGCCCGGCGGCCAGGATCTGGCGGCCGATCTCGAACTGCTGCTGCACGACGGCATCGACCCCGGCCTTGTCGGCCAGCTTGATGACAGAGCGCATCTTGGTGCCGAAGACGCCCTTGGCGACAGCTCGCCGGAGGAGGTCGTCGAGATCAGGGATCGGCTTCATGACCTGTGCGCCGTCGGCCTCGTCCGCCAGGCCCTTGTCGACCTTGAGGAAGGGGACGACCCCCTTCTCGGACCACAGGTACTCGGCCGAACCGTGCCCATCGATCTCACGGTCCATCGTGCCCTCGAAGAGGATGGCGCCCAACACCCGGTCGCCGCTGAAGCTCGGGCTGGTGACGATCCGACTGCGCATCTCGTGCATGCGCGTGAACATCTCGTCGTCGTTGCTGTACGCGTCGCCCTCGACGCCGTAGAGCGACAGCGCCTTGGGCGTGCTGCCACCGCTCTGGTCGAGAGCTGCGATGAAGCCCTTGCCTTCTCGGACCTTGGCGACCTGGTCTTGGTGCATGCCCCCATCATGGCGGACCTCCCAGGGCTCGGCACAACCACCGCTCCCGGGGGGCTCAGGCGGTGGCCGGCTCCCCTGCGAGCTCGAGCGAGGCCTCCGCATCGGCGAGGAGCCGACGGGCCCGGGCGGCATGGCGGGTGGGCACCCCCATCGTCGCGACCACCTCTGTGCGGCCCTGGGTGACCCCGTCCGAGCGGAAGTAGCGGCGGCGCACGCGGCCGAGGACGAGGATCTCGTCGCCCGCCACCCAGTTCGCGGCGGCGGACGGCGCGCCGAGCCAGGCGACGGGCACGGACTCGGCCGGCCCGCCCTCGGGTCGCACGGTCAGCTCGAGGCCGAGGACATCGTCTCCGGAGGGGAGGGTGCGGATCTGCGGGTCACGCGAGAGCGTGCCGACGAGGACGGCGAGGTTGACCCCCGCTGCCGAGAAGGTGGGGCTGGACATGGGTTGCCTCCGACGGTGCGGTGCACGAACGTCTGACGGGGAAGGCGACGAACCGTAGGCGCCGGGGTGTGACAGCCGGCGCCCGGGCCGACGTCAGTCGAGCGCTCGGAGGCGCGCCGCCACGTCACCCAGCTCGGGGTCGTTCGCCGCCACGATGCCGAAGAGCTGCCGGGCCTTCGGCACGTCGCCGGCCCGCTCGTGGAGGTCCGCCAGGGCGTAGGCGACCCGAAGGTGGTGGTCCTGGGCGCGTCTGCCCGGCGGCTTGGCCGCCTCCAGCACCCTGATCGCGTCCGTCAAGTTCCCCTGGTCGGCCAGCGAACCGGCGTAGACGATGCGGCCCTCCGCCACGAGCGCGGCGCCCGGGGAGGTGGTCCGCAGCTCCTCCCAGAGTTCGGCGACCTTGGCGTGGCGGCCGAGGGCCCGGTAGCAGTCCGCCAGCACGGGGTGCTGCTCGGTGCTGCCGGTCATGTCCCGGAAGGCCTCCAGCTCCGCGACCGCCTGCTTCCAGCGACCGAGCCGGTAGTAGGCGAGCCCGAGCAACTCCCGTACCGAAACGGCGGTCGGCGCGATCTCCGCGAGCGGACGCAGGATCTTGCGGGCCTCGTCGAAGCGCTCCCGCCGGAACGCCTTCCCCGCTTCCTTGAGCCGCTCCTGGACCCGCTCGAGCTTGGCCGCGCCGACGGCACGCCGCAGCGACGGATCCTCGGGCGCCTCGTCCTCGGCGGCCACCGGGCCGGCGACAAGACGGCTCGGACCGGATCGCCCCCGGTCGACCGCGCCACGAGCCTCCCCACGGACCTCGCCCTCGTCGATCCACTGCTCGGGCTCCCAGCCGCGGGGACCGCCGCCGACGGCCTCCCGGAACGCCTCCGACGCTCCGCTGGGACCCTCGTCCCGCAGACGCCCTGCACCTCGCCGGGCGACGCCGCCCCAGCCGGCCTGCTTGCCCTTGGCGTCGTCCTTGTCCCGAGCCTCGGCCCGTCGCTTCCAGGGCGGGCCCTCGGCGGGTCGGTCGCCCGGCTTGGGGCGTGCCGGGCGGCCGGGGCGGCCGGGTCGACCCCCGCGAGGGGCGTCGGAGGGCGGGGGGTTGGGCATGGGGACGGGAGCCTACTCAGGGGGTCGGAAAACGACGAAGGACCCCGCTCTGGGGGTCCTTCGCAAGGAGAACTCGGCGGCGTCCTACTCTCCCAGGGCCTCTCGACCCAAGTACCATCGGCGCTGGAGGGCTTAACTTCCGTGTTCGGAATGGGAACGGGTGTGACCCCTCCGCCATGGCCACCGAAACCTGATGTCAAGGGCGCAGCTGGCCGGGATGAGACCCGGAGCGCAGCTCCTCGAAGAACTCCATAGCGAGCACGAACAGTATTGTCGATCCAAGCCCTCGGCCGATTAGTACCGGTCGGCTGAACACATTGCTGTGCGTACACCTCCGGCCTATCAACGTGATGGTCTGTCACGGGCCTTACCTGGTTGACCCAGTGGGAAACCTCATCTTGGAACGGGCTTCGTACTTAGATGCTTTCAGCACTTATCCCTTCCGTAGGTCGCTAATCAGCGGTGCCCTTGGCAGGACAACTGACACACGAGAGCTACGTCCATCCCGGTCCTCTCGTACTAGGGATAGCCTTCCTCAAGTTTCCTCCGGCTGCAGCGGATAGGGACCGAACTGTCTCACGACGTTCTAAACCCAGCTCGCGTACCGCTTTAATGGGCGAACAGCCCAACCCTTGGGACCTGCTTCAGCCCCAGGATGCGATGAGCCGACATCGAGGTGCCAAACCTTCCCGTCGATATGGACTCTTGGGGAAGATGAGCCTGTTATCCCCGGCGTACCTTTTATCCGTTGAGCGACGGCCCTTCCACAAGGAGCCGCCGGATCACTATGGCCTACTTTCGTACCTGCTCGACTTGTAGGTCTCGCAGTCAAGCTCCCTTGTGCGATTGCACTCGACGCCTGATTGCCAACCAGGCTGAGGGAACCTTTGCGCGCCTCCGTTACAATTTAGGAGGCGACCGCCCCAGTCAAACTACCCGCCTGGCACTGTCCCCTATCCGGATCACGGACATAAGTTAGAGTCCCGGCATACGCAGGGTGGTATTTCAAGGGTGACTCCACACGAGCTGGCGCCCATGCTTCCAAGTCTCCCACCTATCCTACACAGCGCATACCAAAACCCAATACCAAGTTGTAGTAAAGGTGCACGGGGTCTTTCCGTCCTGCTGCAGCTAACGAGCATCTTTACTCGTACTTCAATTTCGCCGGGTCTGTGGTTGAGACAGTAGGAAAGTCGTTACGCCATTCGTGCAGGTCGGAACTTACCCGACAAGGAATTTCGCTACCTTAGGACGGTTATAGTTACCGCCGCCGTTTACCGGGGCTTAGGTTCAGAGCTTCGCCTTGCGGCTAACCCTTCCCCGTAACCTTCCGGCACCGGGCAGGCGTCACAGCGTATACATCGTCTTACGACTTGGCACGCTGCTGTGTTTTTAGTAAACAGTCGCTTTCCCCTGGTCTCTGCGGCCCCCTCGAGCTCAGGACGCGAAGTCCCTCACCCTAATGAGGCCCTCCTTCTCCCGAAGTTACGGAGGTATTTTGCCGAGTTCCTTAACCACAGTTCTCCCGATCGCCTTGGTATTCTCTACCTGCCCACCTGTGTCGGTTTGGGGTACGGGCGCCGTGCCAACTAACTAGCGGCTTTTCTTGGCAGCATGGGATCAATCACTTCACCTAGAACGGCTCGGTATCACGTCTCAGACTTCATGGGGCCCGGATTTACCTGGTCCCCGTCCTACACGCTTACCCCAGGACAACCATCGCCTGGGTTGATCTACCCTCCTGCGTCCCCGCATCGCTTGCGTCCTTCGAGTGGGTCGGTTCGTCCGAAGACAGCCCCTTAGCAACTCGAGATCGGCATTGGCGCGGGCACGGCGGTACCGGAATATCAACCGGTTGTGCATCGACTACGCCTCTCGGCCTCGTCTTAGCTCCCGACTTACCCTGGGCGGATTAGCCTTCCCCAGGAACCCTTGGGCTTTCGGCGGAGGGGTTTCTCACCCCTCTCTCGCTACTCATGCCTGCATTCTCACTCGACCACGCTCCACGACGGTTCACACCACCGCTTCGCTGCGAGGTCGACGCTCCCCTACCACTCCTGTCTTGCGACAGAAATCCGCGGCTTCGGCTCTGGACTTGAGCCCCGTTACATTGTCCGCGCAGGATCACTCGACCAGTGAGCTGTTACGCACTCTTTCAAGGGTGGCTGCTTCTAAGCCAACCTCCTGGCTGTCTGTGCAATCCCACATCGTTTACCACTTAGTCCAGAATTTGGGGCCTTAGCCGGCGGTCTGGGCTGTTTCCCTTTCGACCAACGAAGCTCATCCCCCGTGGTCTCACTGCAGAGCTCTGGAGTCATGGCATTCGGAGTTTGGCTGGGGTCGGTAAGCTTGTAGGCCCCCTAACCCATCCAGTGCTCTACCTCCATGACTGAACACCCGACGCTGCACCTAAATGCATTTCGCGGAGAACCAGCTATCACCGAGTTTGTTTGGCCTTTCACCCCTATCCACAGTTCATCACCGCCATTTTCAACTGACGTG